>NZ_NRSH01000103.1 GCF_016584055.1 Halorhodospira neutriphila | reverse complement strand
CTCGTCGGGGTCGGCCCGGGCGGCGAGGCCGCGGGCAGCCGCGGCACCTTCGTGCGCACGCCGAGCCGGGCCGACCCCGACGAGCGGGCCCGCACCCTCCTCGAGCAGGGGCGCACCCACGCCGGCGCCGGCGACAACCTCGCCGCCGCCCAGGCCTACCGCCGCGCCCTGGAGCTCGACCCGCAGCTCCACGAGGCGCGCATCCAGTACGCCCGCCTCCTCGCGGCTAGCGGCCGGGAGCGCCGGGCCCGGCAGGTCCTGCGCACCGGGCTGGACGAGGCCCCCGCCCACCGGCGCATGGCCCGCTACTACGCCGCCCTCGCCGACGAGACGGGGGAGGTGGAGGCCGCCATCGACGCCCTGGAGCCGGCGGCCCGGCTCGAGGAGCCCGGCGCCCTGGAGGCGCACCTGGCCGCCCTCTACCGCGGCGCGGAGCGCTACGCGGCGGCGGCGCGGGTCTACCGCGCCCTCGCCGAGGCCGAGCCCGGCAACGGCCTGTGGCTCGCCGGCCTGGCCCTCACCGCCGAGGGGCAGGGCGACCGCGAGGCGGCGCTGCAGGCCTGGCGCCGGGTCCTCGAGCAGGGCGTCGAGCGCGATGCCGTCGCCGCCCACGCCCGCCGCCGCGTCGAGGCCCTGTCCGGCGAGTGATCCGCAAGGAGGAGGAGAGGCCATGAAGCCGCGCAAGATCCGCCTCGGCGATCTCCTCGTCCAGGAGGGGATGATCACCCAGGAGCAGATGCGCCAGGCCCTCGAGGCCCAGAAGCAGACGGGGCAGAAGCTCGGCTACCAGCTCATCGACATGGGCTTTATCACCGAGGAGCAGATGCTCGAGCTCCTCTCCCGGCAGCTCGACGTCCCCTGGGTGGACCTCAGCGAGTACTGGCTCGACCACGAGACCGCCGGCCGCCTGCCGGAGCCCTACGCCCGGCGCTTCAACGCCCTGCTCATCGAGGAGCGCGACGAGGACTGCCTCGTCGCCATGGCCGACCCGAGCGATCTCATCGCCTACGACGAGATCAGCCGCGTCCTCGACAAGCCGGTGCGCCTGGCCGTCGCCAGCGAGGCGAGCATCCGCGAGACGATCAACCTCGTCTACCGGCGCACCGAGGAGATCAGCAACATCGCCGAGGAGATCGGCCAGGATCTCAGCGGCGAGGACGACATCGACCTCTCCACCCTGGCCGTCGGCGGCGGGCGGACCAGCGCCCCGGTGGTGCGGCTGCTGCAGTCGCTCTTCGAGGACGCCGTGCAGGTCGGCGCCTCGGACATCCACGTCGAGCCCGAGGAGCGCGAGCTGCGCATCCGCCTGCGCAAGGACGGCGTCCTCCAGGAGCAGATCGTCCGCCAGCGCGGCATCCACGCCTCCATGGTCTCGCTGCTCAAGCTCATGTGCGGGCTCAACATCACCGAGCGCCGCCTGCCCCAGGACGGGCGCTTCCAGGTCCGGGTCCACGAGCGCAGCGTCGACGTGCGCCTCTCCACCCTGCCGCTCTACCACGGCGAGGGGGTGGTCATGCGCCTGCTCGACCAGAGCGGCGGCGTCGTCTCCCTCGACCGCATGGGCATCCCCGAGGCCATGCGCCAGCGCCTGCGCCGGCTCATCCGTATGCCCTACGGCATGGTGCTGGTCACCGGGCCCACCGGCTCCGGCAAGTCGACCACCCTCTACGGGGCGCTGAGCGAGATCAACCGCCCCGAGGTGAAGATCATCACCGTCGAGGACCCGGTGGAGTACCGCCTCAGCCGCGTCAACCAGGTCCAGGTCCGCGAGTCCATCGGCCTGACCTTCGCCCGCGTGCTGCGCACCGCCCTGCGCCAGGACCCGGACATCGTCATGGTCGGCGAGATGCGCGACGAGGAGACCGCCGATATCGGCCTGCGCGCCGCGGTGACCGGCCACCTGGTCTTCTCCACGCTGCACACCAACGACGCCGTGGCCACCGCCAACCGCCTCATGGACATGGGCGTCGAGCCGTACATGCTCGCCGCCGCCCTGCGCGCCATCCTCGCCCAGCGCCTGCTGCGCCGGGTCTGCACCCAGTGCCGGGCGCCGTACACCCCCGACGACCACGAGGCGGCCTGGCTGCGCGCCGCCTTCGGCGAGGCCGAGGCGGGCCGTATCCAGCTCTACAAGGGCCGCGGCTGCAACGCCTGCAGCCAGACCGGCTACAGCGGCCGGGTGGGCATCTTCGAGCTCCTCGAGCTCGACGCCGACAAGGTCGACGCCCTGCGCCGCGGCGAAGCCCGACTGGTCGCCGCGGCGCAGCAGCTCATCGCCCAGGGGGTGACGCCCATCGAGCTGCGCCCCCTGGAGGCGGCTGCGGCTAGCGGCGAGCTGGACCTCGCCGCCCTGCGCCAGCGCTTCCTGGAGCCGGCGGTCTCCCTGGACGACCTGGTGCTCTTCGTCCGCCAGCTCCACGCCCTGCTCCACGCCGGGGTGCCCATCACCCGCGCCCTGCACGGGCTGGCCGAGAACACCCGCAACCCCAAGCTCGCCCGCACCATCGACGAGGTGGCCACGGGGCTGGAGAGCGGCCAGCCGCTGACCGACGCCCTGGGCCGCTTCCCCGAGATCTTCCCGCGGCTACTGGTCTCCATGATCCGCGTCGGCGAGGAGTCGGGGCGGCTCGAGGAGTCGCTCCAGCGCATGGCCGCGACCCTGGAGCAGGAGCGGGCGACCCGCAAGCGGGTCAAGCAGGCCCTGCGCTACCCGACCTTCGTGATGGTGGCCATCACCGCCGCCCTGTTCATCGTCAACATCTTCGTCATCCCCACCTTCGCCGACTTCTTCAAGCAGTTCGACGCCGAGCTGCCGATCTTCACCGTCATCCTCATCAACACCTCGAATTTCTTCGTCGACTACTGGGCCTACATGGCCCTCGGCCTGGCGGGGGTGGTCCTCGGCGTGCGCGCCTACGTGCGCAGCGAGGCGGGGCGGCTGCGCTGGGACCGGCTCAAGCTGCGCCTGCCCATCGTCGGCAAGATCCTGCTGCGCGCCCTGCTGGCGCGCTTCGCCCGGACCTTCTCCATGGCCATGCGCTCCGGCGTGCCGCTCCTCCAGACCCTGCGCTCGGTCTCTGGGGCCACCGACAACGCCCACATCGCCCGCGGCATCGACGGCATGCGCACCGGCATCGAGCAAGGCGAGAGCCTCTACCAGGTGGCCGCGGAGAGCCGGCTCTTCACGCCGCTGGTGCTGCAGATGCTCGCCGTCGGCGAGGAGACCGGGCAGGTGGCGGACATGATGGACCAGGTCGCCGAGTTCTACGAGGGCGAGGTGGAGGCCGACCTGGACCGGCTGTCGTCGTCCATCGAGCCCATCGTGATCAGCGTGATTGGGGTGCTGGTGCTGATTCTGGCGCTGGGGATCTTCCTGCCGATGTGGCAGTTGGGGCAGGCGGCGATGTGAAATCTAAATAGAATGAGGAGGCTACAAAAATATTACCTCCTCACTCTTTAACGCTTTTACGGTGTTGCTGTTAAATCGAAGGTTGCTACTGTGTCCGGGTTATCCGCGTCTTGGACGCTGCATGTTGAAGCGGTCCAAGTACCGGGGGCAGTCCACTCGAAATCAACAGCATCCAAACTACTATCATCACTGCTGACATGTTTAGTCCACAGATCAGTAATTTTACCTGATCCATCAACAGTTACGCAATTTCCATCTTCCATCCGACAAGAAGCGACATTGCTAGTATTAGCAGAGCTGAGGGAATTAGCGATGGAACGGACTTCAGCTTGATCCCCGAGGTTGGTGAACTGCGGCACGGCGACTGAGGCCAGGATGCCGAGGATCACCAGGACGATGACCAGCTCAATCAGGGTGAAGCCCTGCTGAGCGGCCGGGGCACGGCTCTGGGGAGATGGGGAGTGGGTCATGGGGGCCGCCTCCTCTTCGCTGGGCAGCTGCTGCGCTGAGTAGCTGGGGTCTTGCTCGCTCATGGGTCTTGTTCCTCCTCGATGGGGCTCGGTGGCGCTCCGCTCGCGATCCGCCTCCTCTCCGCGACGTGTCCTGCCAGGCACCGCAGGCCGTATCGGGCCAGGACACAACGCCCCTTCAAGGCTACCCTAATCGGGCCTCCTCGGCTACCGAGGTGGAGGTCGATGCGCTATACTTTCCTTCCCTCTCTCTTGTGCCCGGCGCGGTGCCGGGGTGTATGATGTCCCTAGACATCACTTCCCTTGCCCCCCGGAGGTGGTATGCGGTCGCCGCGCGCCCGTCGTCAGGCGGGGGTTACCCTCCTCGAAGCCATCCTTGTCCTCGTCGTCCTCGGCGTCCTGGCGAGCATCGCCGTGGGCTCCATTGGAGGGGCGACGAGTGCCGCGGACGTTCGGCGGGTCCAGAACGCGCTTATCGGCGATCTGCGCACGGCGCGGATGCGGGCGATGGGGTGCGGCCGTGAGGAGGGGAAGATTCATGTAAGCATCGATGAGGGTGACGGCTGGGAGATGGCCGACCCTCACTGCGGGGAACCGATCTACGGGGATCGGGACGGCGTGACCCTCTCAAGCTCTCCTAGTAGTGACGTGGTGTTCACCTATCCGTGGGGGGCGCTCCAGGGGAGCAGCCCGAGCGCCGTGACCATCCAGCTCTCCTCGGGAGACACGAGCCAGACCATCCGGGTTGAGCCGAGCGGGGCCATCCAGTGCGAGTCGTGCGGGAGATAGCGATGCCGAGCGGGTTCCGGCAGCGGGGGGCCAGCCTCGTCGAGCTGATTGTCGCCCTGGTGGTCTTCGCCGTCGCCATGGGCGCCCTGGCGGGGGTCATCCCCACCTCTTGGCTCATCGAGGACTCGGCCCGGGTGAACGAGTTCGTCTGGGAAGCGCGGAGCTGCGTTGAGGAGATCATCGCCCTTACTGATAACAACGAACCCGGCTTCGATATCGGCGGTGACTGCCCGGATTCCGGCGGCGTGGTCGATCCCACGAATTGGGGGGTGGAACCGGGGCATTGCACCGGCGGGGCGTCGCTGGAGATCCGCTGCGAGCACTACGACAGCGAGGGCTACTACCAGATGCGGATCTCTTGTACAGGCTGTACGGACTCGGAAGTCGAGCCAGTTGTACTCCAGATCCCCGAGGGCTCCTGAGCAATGAGGCTGCACGGTACGGCTGATCGAGCTGGGCGCCAGGAGGAGGGCGTGACGCACAAGGCCTCTTTCGGCGCAGGAAGGGCCGTCGGCGGCAGCTTGGGGTTCACCCTCGCTGAGCTCATTGTAGTGATGCTCCTGATGGCACTGGTAGCGGCTCTAGCAACCCGAGTCCTTGGCCAGACCCTTGGGATGTGGTCGGACGTCCAGGAAGAAACTGAGGAGCGTGCCGAGCAAGCCGCGGCCTTGGAGCGCATGGTGCGGGAGGTGCGCGAGGCTTCTGAAGTAAAGTGCCAAGGCACGGCAAACGATACGCTTTGGGTGAAGAGGCAGGATGATACCTCTTTAGAATTTAAAGCCGGTGGCGGCGTGCTTACGCTGCGTTGGATTAGCGATTCAACTTCGGAGCAGCTCAGCCCAGAGAGCAGCGTTGCATCAGGGGGCACCCTATGCGAGTGCAAACCGGACTCGCACCACCTTGTTCGCCTGTCTCTTTCTGAGGAGGTCGAGACCCATGTCTATCCGCGAAATGCAGAGTGCGTCTCCCCCTGATGCCTCTGATAGACTGAGTGGAAAGAGCGAGAGGGGGAGCGCTCTCCTCTCCGCTGTTCTTTTTCTTATTATTAGCACTGCCGCTGCGGTGGGGGTGGTTGCCCTCGTGGGCTCCGCCTCGGAGACAAGCCATAGCCTCCTCGACTCCGAGCGTGCTTTTTATGCGGCGGAAAGCGCAGAAATGATGTCTGGTTCTCTTCCCCGCAATGGAGGGGGAGAAAATAAAGATTATCGCATTGATTTTGATGAGGATGGCAGCAAACTTTTTGGGGCACTTGTCGGGAGCGAAGATAGTGACGGGAGGTTTGGTGTTCAATACGCATCAGCAGGCTGCGAACCTGGCAAAGAGAGTTTATATGTCGGATGGGCTGGGGGTGACAAGAATAGCTGGGATAAGGCTTTTGCTAGGCATGCGATTTGTGCTACTCCTCCTCTTTATGATGAAGGTGTTGTTCCTGATGGTTATGATCTTCGTGGGATCAATGAAGCTCCCGGACAACTAAAGAAAAAGATTGGAAAAACAGCAGATGGGGTTGGTGTGGTCATAGATAATGAGACTACAACAGGAAGCGGCATCGATTTGCCAATTGGTCATATAAGTAAATATGATGTTCCGTACATAATTGTAGATAGCGATCTCGAGCTTTCGAGTGGTAGCGTTAATTTTGAGAATACTTTTTGTTTTTTGGGCGATTTGTACCATAAGCAAATAAAAAATCTAAACTTTAATGTGCCTTCTTATATTGAGGGCGAATTGAAAACAAAGCTTAAAGGGGGCGAGCATAAAGTGGATAAAGAGAGTTATCCAAAAAATCTAGAAAGTAAAGGCGAAGGTTTTTGTGGTAGTTTACCAAAGACGTCCTGGAGGTATGCCCGTTTCTAGTTTTTACGACTTGTGTGATCCTCTGCCGCCTAGAATTAATTAATTCCCGGTAAATATTGCCATTTGTTGGGCTAATCGGCATGAAGGCGAAACGCAACCACGATACTCGTAAGGTGGACCGCAACGCGATGGCGCCGATCCGCCAGCGCGCGGTTCAGGCGGTTCACGAGAGCCGGCCGGTGGCTGGAGCGTCATGCCGAGGGCGGTGCGCAGGCGCTGCACTCGCGGCCGAAGTCGGAGCGGTCGTCGAGGCCTGGGAGCGTGAGCGCTACCCGGAGATCCGCCGGCAGGCCCGTAAGGCGGGGGCGCGGATCTACTTCGCCGACGAGGCCAGCCTGTGTTTGAACTACTACGCCGGGACCACTTCGGCGCCGGCTTGCCAGACACTGGTGCTGTGCGACACCGGCTGGCACCTGCGGGTTAACATGCTCTCGGCGGTCGATCCCCGCGGCTCGATGCGCTTCAAGGTCCATATCGGCACGGTCAACGTCGGCGTGTTCATCGCCTTCCTGCAGCGGCTGATGCACGACGCCGAGGGCCCCGTGTTCGTCATCGTCGATGGCTACCCGGCGCACCGGGCGAAGAAGGTGCAGCGTTTCGTCGCCTCGACCGAGGGGCGGCTGCGGCTGTTCTTCCTGCCGCCCTATGCGCCGCACCTGAACCCTGACGAGGCGGTCTGGGCGCACGTCAAGCGCGAAGCCGGCAAGCAGGCACCCGGCAGCACCGGCGAGATGCTTGCCCTGGCGCGCTCCGTGCCGCACCGGATCCAGCGCATGCCTCGCCTGGTTCGGTCCTTCTTCCATCAGCCCGAGTGCCAATACATCCTAGCCAACCAAACTGGCAATACTTAACGGACATTTATAAAAAATGAAATCCCGCCGTTGGGCCTCCGAGATCTGGATTCCGCCGCTGGTCCTTACCGCCTGCCTCCTCACCGCCGCCCTCGACCAGGCCAACAACGGCCACGAACTGACGCTGCTCGCGGTCACGATTAGTGTCGCGCTGATTGGCCTCGTCGCCGCCGCGGCCCGGCGGCCGGCGGCGGGGCAGTGGCCGGTGGGGCCGGCCGGGGCGCTGCTGCTGGCGCTGGCGGGCTGGAGCGCGCTGGCCATCCTCTGGAGCCGGGTGCCGTACCTGTCGATCATCGACCTTACCGTCCTCGGCACGGTGGTGATCACCTACGCCGCCTGGCGGATCGCGACGGCGCCCGAGGCGCCGCGGCCGCTGCCCGTGGTGGGGTGGGGGCTGCTCGTCGCCGGCCTGGCCATGGCGGCGGTGATGGCGGGGCAGTTCTTCAC
>NZ_NRSH01000102.1 GCF_016584055.1 Halorhodospira neutriphila | reverse complement strand
GGCGGATACCTCGAACTCGAAATCCGGCGCTAGCGGGAAGTCGGCCTCCGGCGCCAAGTCGGGCTCGAAGGCGAGCTCGGGCGCCGGGGGCAAGTCCGGCAGCGGCAAGGCGTCGAGCGCCTCCTCGAAGTCCGGCTCGAAGTCCGGCTCGGGCGCGAAGCGCCAGCGGCGCCAGCGCTAGGGGGCGGCGGTGGTTGCCGGGCGCTCCGGGCGCGGCCGCTCCGGCCGGCGGGAGGCAGGCTCCCGCGAGGCGGGGGCGGCACCGCTGATCTACGGCCCCCACGCCGTGCACGAGGCGATCGCCTACGACCCGGCCGGGATCGAGGCGGTCTGGATCGAGCACGGCCGCCGCGACCGCCGGCTCGAGCGCGCCCTGCGCAAGCTCGAGCACCTCGAGGCGCCGATCCGGCGGGTCGGGCGTGCCGAGCTCGACCGCCTCGCCGAGGGGGCAGCGCACCAGGGCGTCATCGCCCGCTACAGCGGCACGCCGGCGCGCGGCGAGGGCGAGCTCGCCGACCTCCTGGAGGCCACGGCGGCGCCGCTGCTGCTGGTCCTCGACCAGGTCCAGGACCCGCACAACCTCGGCGCCTGCCTGCGCAGCGCCGCGGCCGCCGGCGCCCACGGCGTCGTCGCCCCGCGGGACCGCGCCGCGGCGCTGGGGCCGGCGGTCCACAAGACGGCCGCCGGGGCCGTCCAGCACGTCCCCTTCTTCCAGGTCACCAACCTGGCGCGCACCCTGCAGCAGCTCCAGCGGGCCGGGCTGATCACGGTGGGGGCCGCCGGCGAGGCCGAGGCCAGCTGCTACGGGCTGGACCTGACCGGCCCCCTGGCGCTGGTCCTCGGCGGCGAGGGCGGCGGGCTGCGGCGCCTGACGCGGGAGCGCTGCGATCGGCTGGCCTCGATCCCCATGCCCGGTCCCATGGAGAGCCTCAATGTCTCGGTGGCCGCGGGGGTACTACTGTTCGAGGCGGTACGCCAACGCTTCCCTAGCCCCGGTGACCTCGGATAGACTACGCGATTCTCTTGCCCCACGGCCTGCGGGCCGGGGGCTGTTTGGGCGCAGCCTGAATAACCGAAAGGAGCCGTAATGCGACACTACGAGATCGTCTTTATGGTCCATCCGGACCAGAGCGACCAAGTCCCGGCGATGATCGAGCGCTACCGCGGCATCGTCGAGTCCAACGGCGGGCAGGTGCACCGGCTCGAGGACTGGGGGCGGCGGCAGCTGGCGTACCCGATCAACAAGCTGATCAAGGCCCACTACGTGCTCATGAACGTCGAGTGCGGCCAGGAGGAGCTCGACGAGCTGACCTCCACCTTCCGCTTCAACGACGCCATCATCCGCAACCTGGTGCTCCGGCGCGAAGAGGCGGTGACCGAGCCCTCGCCCCTGGCCAAGGGCGGCGAGAAGCGCGAGGAGCGCAAGGAGTCCGAGGGCGCCGAGTAGGCGGCGGCCCTTCCCGAGTCCGACGACGATCAGCGAGGAGCCAAGAGATGGGTCGTTTTTTCCGGCGCCGTAAGTACTGCAAGTTCACCGCCGAGGGGGTCAAGGAGATCGACTACAAGGATCTCAACACCCTCAAGAACTACGTTACCGATACGGGCAAGATCGTGCCGAGCCGGATCACCGGCACCAACGCACGCTACCAGCGCCAGCTCGCCCGGGCGATCAAGCGCGCCCGCTTCCTGGCGCTTCTGCCCTATACCGACCGCCACTGAGCCGGCGTCGTGAAGGCGTTCGCCGCCTTCATCCTGCCCGAGCCCCTGGCGGAGGGTGACCAGCGCCAGGGGCTCGGGCAGGGGGCGCTGGTCGCGGCGATGGCCGCGGGGCTCCTGGCGGGGCTGCTGGCGGTGGCCACCGGCGGCGAGCTGGCCCTGCCGGCGCTGCGGATCGTCCTCGAGCAGTGGCTGCCGGTGCTCGGCCTCGCGGGGTGGCTGCGCCGCAGCGTCTCGCTGTCGAGCACCCTGCTGCTGTGGGCGGGGCTCGGGGCGCTGGCGGTCACCGGGTTCTACCTCGCCGTCGGCGATCCGGTCGGGTACTGGCGGGGCGTTGTCGACGCCCTCCTGGCGGCAGCGGGGGCGCAGGGGCTGGGCCCGGAGGCCGAGGCCCTGCTCCAGGAGGAGCTCCTGCCGATGATGACCAGCCTGTGGGCGATGAACATGATGCTCATGGTCCTCGCCGGGCTGCTGATCGGCCGCGGCCTGCAGGCGCTGCTGTACAATCCGGGCGGCCTGCGCGCGGAGTTCCACGGCCTGAGCCTGGGCCGGACGGCGGCGGTGGGCGCGCTGGCGCTGTGGCTCGGCGCGGTGCTGACCGGCCCCGGCCTGCTCTACGACCTGGCCGTGGTCACCGGGGCCGCCTTCGTCCTCCAGGCGCTGGCCTTCGCCCATGCGGTGGTCGCGGCGCGGGGCTGGGGGCGCGGCTGGCTGGTCCCGGTCTACCTGCTGGCGCCGCTGCTGTTCCGGGTCCTGGCCCTGGTGGGGATCGGCGAGGCGCTCTTCCAGTGGCGTCGGCGGTTGATCGACGATCATTCCGCGCCGTAGTGGCGCGATCGAGTCTTCGAACGAGCTGAGGTGCAAGGCATGGAACTCATTCTGTTGGAAAAGGTGGCGAACCTGGGCGATCTCGGGGATCGGGTTCGGGTCCGTCCCGGCTACGGGCGCAACTACCTGCTGCCCTACGGCAAGGCGCGGCCGGCCACCGCGGAGAACATCCGCTACTTCGAGGAGCGCCGGGCGGAGCTCGAGCGGGCCGCCCGCGAGGCGCTCGAGGCCGCCCAGGCGCGCATGGAGGGGCTCCAGGAGCTGACCCTGACCGTCCGCGCGAAGACGGGCGATCAGGGCAAGCTCTTCGGCTCCGTGGGGCCGGCCGAGGTCGCCATGGCGGCCGAGGAGGCCGGCCACCAGCTGGCGCGCCGCGAGGTGCGCATGCCCGAGGGGCCGATCCGGGTGACCGGCGAGCACGATGTGGCCGTGCAGCTGCACACGGACGTCTCCGGCACGGTGCGCGTGGTGGTCGAGCCGCAGGAGGGGTAGCCGCTAGGCGCGGGCTCTACCCCTCGGGAGGGGGAAGGTGCACAGCGACGCTTCCGCCTCGGACGCCGAGGCCCTGAAGGTTCCGCCCCACGACCTGGAGGCGGAGCAGGCGGTGCTCGGCGGGCTGATGCTCGACAACGCCGCCTGGGATCAGGTCGCCGACCGGATCCACGGCGAGGACTTCTACCGCCGCGAGCACCGGCTCATCTTCCGGGCCATGGGGGAGCTGGCCGAGGGCGATCACCCGATGGACGTGGTGACGCTCTCGGGCTGGCTGCGCCAGCAGGGGCAGCTCGAGGAGGCCGGCGGGCTCGCCTACCTCGGCGGGATCGCGCGGGAGACGCCCTCGGCGGCGAACATCCGCGCCTACGCGGATATCGTCCGCGAGCGCTCGGTGCTGCGCCAGCTCATCCGCGCCGGCTCCGACGTCGCCGAGGCGGCCTTCCAGCCCCAGGGCCGCAACAGCGAGGACCTGCTCGACTACGCCGAGCAGACGATCTTCCAGATCGCCGAGCAGACGGGGCGGCACCGGCAGGGCTTTATCGGCATGCGCGAGCTCATGCCGCAGGTCATCGACCGCATCGACGCCCTCTACCGCACCCAGGAGCCGGTCACCGGCCTCGCCACCGGCTTCGACGACTTCGACCACCTGACCTCGGGGCTGCAGGACGGCGACCTGATCATCCTCGCCGGCCGGCCCTCCATGGGCAAGTGCCTCGCCCACGACGCCGAGATCGTCCGGGCCGACGGGACGGTGGCCACCATCGAGGCGATCTACCGGGAGCGCGCCGGGCGCATCCCCACCCTCGAGGGCGACCGGCAGCTGCGCTGGGCGGAGCCGAGCGCCTTCGTCGACGACGGCCGCAAGCCGGTCTACGCCGTGACCACCGGCCTCGGCCGCCGGGTGGAGACGACGCTGAGCCACCCCTTCCTGACCCGCCGGGGCTGGCGGCCGCTCGCCGAGCTGCGGGTCGGCGACGAGGTGGCGGTGCCCCGGCGCCTGCCGGTCTTCGGCGACCGGCCGATGCGCGCCGGCGAGCTCCGGCTGCTCGCCCACCTGCTCGGCGGCGGGCCGCAGGCGCAGGCCCGCCTCGAGGGCTCGGCCCGGCTGCGGCGCTGGCTGGCGCGGCTCGGCGCGGGGGAGGCGGGGGCGCTGGCGCTGCCCCCCGCCGTGTTCGCCCTGCCGGCCGAGCAGCTCGCCGCCTTCCTCAAGCGCCTGCTGCGGGCGGGGCTCTGGCTCGAGGAGCCGGGCCCCGGGCCGGCACGGATCGGCTACGCGGCGGCGAGCGAGCGGCTGGCGCGGCAGGTGCAGCACCTGCTGCTGCGCTTCGGGGTCGTCGCCGGGCTCAGCCACCGCCAGCTGCCGGGCGACGAGGCCTGCCGGTGGGGCTGGCAGCTGGCGATCACCCACCCCGAGTCGATCCGCCGCTTCGTCGAGCGGATCGGCGCCTGCGGCCAGGAGCGCCCGGCGGCGCGGCTCGCCGAGGCGGCGGCCGCCCTCGAGGCCGAGGGCGGGCGGGCGCACCAGCCCCTCGAGCCCGCCGAGGGCGACATCTACTGGGACCGCATCGAGCGCATCGCCCCCCTCGGCGAGAAGCAGGTCTACGACCTGACGATCCCCGAGACCCACAACTTCATCGCCGACGACGTCTGCGTGCACAACACCACCGTGGCCATGAACATCGTCGAGCACGTGGTGATGCAGCAGCGCCTGCCGGCGGCCGTCTTCTCCATGGAGATGCCGGCGGACGCCCTGGCGATGCGCATGCTCTCCTCCCTCGGCCGGGTGCCGCTGCAGCGGGTGCGCTCCGGCAAGCTCCAGGACGACGACTGGCCGCGGCTGACCTCCACCATGAGCCTGCTCGCCGAGGCGCCGCTGTTCGTCGACGACTCGCCGGGGCTGACCCCCACCGAGATCCGCGCCCGGGCCCGGCGGCTGCAGCGCGAGCACGAGCAGCTCGGGGTCATCGTCATCGACTACCTGCAGCTGATGCAGATCCCCGGCTACCGGGAGAACCGCGCCGGCGAGCTCTCGGAGATCTCGCGCGCGCTCAAGGGGCTGGCGAAGGAGCTCAACACCCCGGTGATCGCCCTGTCGCAGCTCAACCGCTCCCTCGAGCAGCGCCAGAACAAGCGGCCGATCATGTCGGACCTGCGCGAGTGCGTGACCGGGGATACGCCCGTGCTGCTGGCGGATGGCCGCCGCGTGCCGATCGAGCGCCTGGAGGGAGAGACGCCGGAGGTGGTGGCGCTGGACGAGCAGTATCGGCTTATCTCGGCAAGGGCTGAGAAGGTCTGGCGTGTGGGTCGGCGGCCGGTCTATCGGGTCCAGCTGGCCAGTGGCCGCATACTCCGGGCAACCGGCCGCCATCGGCTGCTAGCCGCCGAGGGGTGGCGCAGGGTCGATGAGCTCGCTGTCTCCGGCCGGCTCGCCATTGCGCGGAGCCTGCCGGAGCCCGAGGAGTGTGAACGCTGGCCCGCTGCCCACTTGGTACTGCTCGGCCACCTGGTAGGGGATGGGAGCTATCTCCCTGGGCAGCCCCTCAGGTACGCGACGGCATCGGAAGAGAACAGCAGCGCGGTGGCAGGGGCTGCCAAGAAGGCCTTTGGCAGTGTCGTGAAGCGCTATGCAGGGCGCGGGGAGTGGCATCAGCTGGTGTTCTCGGGGAACGGGGATCGGTGGCGCCCTGCGGGCGTGAACCGCTGGTTGCGGGAGCTGGGCATCTTTGGGCAGCGTTCCCATGAGAAACGCTTGCCGGAGGCCGTTTTTCGCCTCGCTAATGACCAGGTTGCGCTGCTCTTGCGCCACCTCTGGGCGGCGGATGGCACGATCTCGGTGCGCAAGCCGTGGCAAAAAGGTAGCCACGGCGTCCATCTGAGCACGAACAGTCGCGGGCTCGCCGAAGATGTCGCTGCGTTGCTGCTTCGTTTGGGGATTGTCGGGCGAATCCAGGAAGTCCGCAGCGAGCTGTACCGCCCGACCTACATGGTGTGGGTCTCGGGGAGCGAGGATCAGAGGCGGTTCCTGAAGCAAGTCGGCGCGTTTGGGCCCCGGCGCAATCCGGCTGTCGAGCTCGCCCACCGTTTGGCTCATGTTGAGGGTAGCCCCAATCGGGATACATTACCCCGTGAGTACTTCGACGCCGTACGTGCCCGCATGAGGGAGCAGGGGGTGACGCATCGTGCCATGGCGGCTCATCGAGGCACGGCGTACGGTGGTAGCGCTCATTTCCGGTTTGCGCCCTCTCGCAAGGTCCTGCAAGAGTACGCCGAGCAGCTGCAGGACCCGTGGCTGCTGGCGCAGTGTGGCAGTGATGTCTATTGGGACGAGATCGTGGCCATCGAGCCGGCTGGCGAGGCGGAGGTCTACGATCTAACGGTTCCGGGGCCGGCCTCATGGGTCGCCGACAGTGTTATCAGCCACAACTCCGGCGCCATCGAGCAGGATGCAGACCTCATCGCCTTCATCTACCGGGACGAGGTCTACAACGAGGAGAGCTCCGATAAGGGCGTCGCCGAGCTGATCATCGGCAAGCAGCGCCAGGGGCCGATCGGCACCGTGCGGCTGACCTTCCTCGGCGAGCTCACCCGCTTCGAGAACCACGCCGACGACGTCTACGCGGGGGGGATCCCGGGGTGAGCCGCGGGGCGCGGGCTACGGTGGACCTCGCCGCCCTGCGCGCCAACCTACGCGCCGCCCGCGAGGCGGCCGGCGAGCAGCGGCGCCTCATGGCCGTGGTCAAGTCCGACGGCTACGGCCACGGCCTGGCGCGGGTGGCCGGCGCCCTCGCGCCGGGGGCCGACGCCTTCGCCGTGACTGATCTCGCCGAGGCGATGGCCCTGCGCAGCGCAGGGCTGCGCCACCCCGTCGTGCTCCTGCAGGGGCCCTTCTCCACCGAGGAGCTGGCCCCGGCCGCCGAGCAGGGCCTGGAGCTGGTCATCCACAGCGCCTGGCAGGTGGAGGCGCTGGCCGCGGCGCGCCTGCCTGAGCCCGTGGGGGTGTGGCTGAAGGTCGATACCGGCATGCACCGGCTCGGCTTCCCGCCGGAGGCGGTGGCCGATACCTGGCGCCGGCTCGCCGAGGCGCCCTCGGTGCGCTCGGAGGTCGGCTTCCTCACCCATCTGGCCTGCGCCGACGACCGCGACGACCCGATGACCGAGCGGCAGCTGGCGGCCTTCGAGGCGGCCTGCGCCGGGCTGCCGGGGCCGCGCTCGGCGGCCAACTCCGCAGGGCTGCTCGGCTGGCCGGCGAGCCGCTACGACTGGGTGCGCCCGGGGATCATGCTCTACGGCGCCTCGCCGTTCAGCGACGGCCGCCGCGGCCACGCGCCCCTGCGCCCGGCGATGGCCCTGGAGGGGCAGCTCGTCGCCATCAACCGCCACGCCGCCGGCGAGCCCGTCGGCTACGGGGCGACCTGGCGCTGCCCGGAGGCGATGCCCGTGGGCGTGGTCTCCATCGGCTACGGCGACGGCTATCCGCGCCACGCCCCGAGCGGGACGCCGGTCCAGGTGGCCGGGCAGCGCACCCAGGTCGTCGGCCGCGTCTCCATGGACATGGTCGCCGTCGACCTGCGCGGGCTCACCGGCGTCGAGATCGGCGCCCCGGCGCTGCTCTGGGGGGAGGGCGTGCCCCCGGAGGAGGTCGCCGCGGCCGCCGGCACCATCGCCTACGAGCTCTTCTGCCGGGTGCCGCCGCGCCCGGGGCGGCGCTATACCGACAGCGAGGCCGGCTGAGATGGCGCGCTCGAGGCGGCGCTACGCCTGCTCGGCCTGCGGCGCGGTGCAGCCCCAGTGGTCGGGGCAGTGCCCCGAGTGCGGGGCGTGGAACACCCTCGAGGAGGTCGCCGAGCCGCCGGCCGCGGCGCCGGCGAAGGGCGGGCAGGGCGGCCGCCGGGGGGCGGCGGTGACGACGCTGGCCGAGGTCTCGACG
>NZ_NRSH01000101.1 GCF_016584055.1 Halorhodospira neutriphila | reverse complement strand
CCCGGCGCCGGGGCGCTGCCTGCGCATCCGCGGCGCCCGCGGCCACAACCTCGCCGGGCTCGACGTCGAGCTGCCCCTGGGGCTGCTCGTCGGCGTCACCGGCGTCTCCGGCTCGGGCAAGTCGACGCTGATCAACGACACCCTCTACCGCCGCGCGGCGCAGGCGCTCAACGGCGCCCAGGCGGCCCCGGCCGAGCACGACGCCGTCGACGGGCTCGAGGCGCTCGAGAAGGTCGTCGCCATCGACCAGTCGCCCATCGGCCGGACCCCGCGCTCGAACCCCGCCACCTACACCGGCGTCTTCGCCCCGCTGCGCGAGCTCTTCGCCGAGACGCCGGAGGCGCGGGCCCGCGGCTACAAGGCCGGGCGCTTCTCCTTCAACGTCAAGGGTGGGCGCTGCGAGGCGTGCCAGGGCGAGGGCGTGGTGCGCGTGGAGATGCACCTGCTCCCCGACCTCTACGTCACCTGCGACGCCTGCCACGGCACGCGCTTCAACCGCGAGACGCTGGAGGTGCGCTACCGCGGCTACACCATCGCCGACGTCCTCGAGCTGACCGTCAACCAGGCGTGCGAGCTCTTCAGCGCCCTGCCCGCCATCCACCGGCGGCTCGAGACCCTGCGCGAGGTCGGCCTCGGCTACCTGCGCCTCGGCCAGAGCGCCACCACCCTCTCCGGCGGCGAGGCGCAGCGCATCAAGCTCGCCCGCGAGCTCGCCCGGCGCGAGCACGGCCGCAGCCTCTACATCCTCGACGAGCCGACCACCGGGCTGCACTTCGCCGACGTCGAGCAGCTGCTCGCCGTCCTGCAGCGCCTCTGCGAGCACGGCAACACCGTCGTGGTCGTCGAGCACGACCTGGAGATCATCAAGTGCGCCGACTGGGTGATCGACCTCGGCCCCGAGGGCGGCGGGGGCGGAGGCCGCCTGGTCGCCGCCGGGACGCCGGAGCAGGTCGCCGCGGCGGCGGGCTCGCACACCGGCGCCTACCTGCGGGCGCTCGAGCTCCTGGCGGCGCCGGAGCCGCAGTGAGCGCCGCTCAGTCGTCCGTGACCATGCCGCTGTAGCCGATCTCCTCGAGCCGCTCGGCGACCAGGGCGGGGTCGGGCCGCCCCTCCACTGTGGCCTCGTCGGTCGCGGCGCTGACGCTGACCACCCGCTCGACGCCGGGCAGGCTCTCCAGCGCCGCGCGGACCGCGGCCTCGCAGTGGCCGCAGCTCATGCCCTCAACCCGGATCTTGACCGTCTCCATCGCTCGCTCCGTCTGCATTGGTTCACCGCTCGCCGTCGGGCCCCTGGCGGCGGCGGCAGCGTGACCCGGGACGGCGGCCTTCTCAAGGACTTGAAAACGCCCAGTGAGCCACCATTCTAAAGGATAAGGCTGAGCGGGTCGGCCACGCGCCGGCCCAGGCCGCCAAGCCCCACAGTATACCGATCAGGAGGTGATACGTATGGACCATCTGATGCGCTATGACCCCTGGAACGCCCTGCGCCAGCTGCAGACGGACCTCGACCGCTTCTTCGCCCCCGGCACGAGCCGCCCCAGCGGGGCACTCGGGCGCAGCGCCGAGGAGGAGGGCGAGACGGCGAGCAACTGGCTCCCGGCGGTGGACATCTCCGAGGACGAGCGCGCCTACAACGTCCACGTCGACCTCCCCGGCGTCGCCCCGGAGCAGATCGACGTGGCCATGGACAACGGCATGCTGACCATCAAGGGCCAGCGCGAGTCCGACGAGAGCGAGAGCGGCCCCGACTGGAAGCGCGTCGAGCGCGTCCGGGGCACCTTCTTCCGGCGCTTCACGCTGCCCGAGAACGTCGACCCGGAGGGCATCCAGGCCCGCTCGCGCAACGGCGTCCTCGAGGTGCGGGTCCCCAAGCGCCAGGAGGAGCCCGCCAAGCGGATCAAGGTCGAGGCGGCCGAGGAGTAGCCCTCGAGGGGGCCGGCGGCCGCCGCGCCTCCCGCCGCCACCCGCCTCGCCCACCGTGCCCAGGGGCCGCGGCGCCGCCGCGGCCCCTGCTGGTTGGTCCACCCCCGGCGAGGGCGCATAATGGCGGCCATGCTGCCGCGAGCCTGGATCCGCCCCGTCGCCGCCCCGCTCACCGCCGCCCTCGCCCTCGCCGGCTGCGTCTCCGGCGGGCAGGCGGGCTTCAACCAGCGCCACCCCTGGCCGGGGGAGACGGCCGCCCCGCCGCAGGGCGGGGAGACCTCGGCCCGCGAGGCGCGGCGCGCCACCCGGGCCGAGCTGCGCAGCCTGACCCAGGGCGCCCAGCTGCGCGACGCCCTGCGCGAGCTCGGCGAGGGGATCTACCGGGAGCGCTCGGAGACCCTCAGCACCTTCCCGGAGATCTTCAGGCGCCAGGGCGGCGGGGGATCGTCGGAAGAGGAGGCGAACGAGGAGGCGGACGGCGGCTGACCGGGGCGCGGCCAGCCCGGGGCGCGAGCAGCGCCCCTTCCCCCATCGCCGGCCGGGGGCGCCCTGGGCTCAGCGCTCGTGGGGGACGACCACCACCGGGCACGGCGCGTGCTGCAGGACCTGGTGGCTGACCGAGCCGAGCAGCAGCCCGGCGAAGCCGCCGTGGCCGCGGCTGCCGACGACGAGCAGCTGCGCGTCCGGGCGGGCGCGGTCGATCAGCGTCCCCACGATGCCGTGGCGCTCGGCGTGGACCACGTCCTTCTCGACGGCCACCCCCTCGGGGACCTCGGCGGCCTCGAGGGCGCGGTCGAGGATCGCGCCGGCCTCGGCCTCGAGCTCCGCGGCCGAGGGGGCGACGAGCACCCCGAGGTCGGAGTCGAGGTAGCGCCGGTCGATGATGTAGACCGCCTGCACCGGGCAGGCGCGCAGCGCCGCCTCCGCCAGGGCCCACTGCAGCGCCCGCTGCGCCCCGGCGGAGCCGTCCATCCCCACGACAATCCCGCTCATCTCGCTCCCCTCCCGTTACCGGCTGTCTTCGAGGCGTCCCGATCGATTATAGTCCTGTCCATTGTGGGAGCCTCAGGACAAGGCCGGAAAGGAGTTTCGAGATGAACGCCGTCTGGCTGGCAGTAGCGACCCTCGCCCTCTACCTCTTCGGCTGGCTGTGGTACTCGCGCTACCTCGCCGAGCGGCTCTACGGCCTCGACCCGCGCTTTACCACGCCGGCCCACCGCTACCGGGACGGCATCGACTTCGTCCCCACCAACAAGTGGGTCCTCTGGGGCCACCACTTCACCTCCGTCGCCGGGGCCGCCCCCATCGTCGGCCCGGCCATCGCCATGTACTGGGGGTGGGGCCCGGCGCTGGCGTGGGTCGGCCTCGGCACCGTCTTCGCCGCCGGCGTCCACGACTTCGGCGCCCTCGTGCTCTCCGTGCGCCACCGCGGGCAGTCCGTCGGCACCATGGCCGACCGCATCATCGGCCGGCGCGCCAAGCTGCTCTTCCTGTTCATCATCCTCATCCTGATCCTGATGGTGAACGCGGTCTTCGCCTGGGTGATCGCCAAGCTGTTCATCAGCAACCCGGCGGCGGTGCTGCCGGTGGCGCTGCAGATCCCCATGGCGCTCTGGATGGGCCGGCGCATCCTGCGCCGCGGCGGCAGCCTCCTCGTCCCCTCCCTCGTCGCCCTGGCCGTCATGTACGGCACGGCCGTGCTGACCTCGCGGCTCGAGTGGCTGCAGATCGACCTGGTGGGCTGGCTCGGCGGCGAGGGGGCGAGCACCGCGCTCCTCGGCCTCGAGGCCACGCCGGCGAGCTTCCTGATCTGGATCGTGGTGCTCCTCGGCTACGTCTACATCGCCAGCACCCTGCCGGTCTGGAAGCTGCTCCAGCCCCGCGACTACATCAACGCGCAGCAGCTGCTCGTCGGCCTCGGCATCCTCTACGCCGGGCTCTTCCTGCTCCAGCCGGCGGTCACCGCGCCGATCTACAACACCGAGGCCACGACGCCCTGGTTCCCGCTGCTGTTCATCACCATCGCCTGCGGGGCGATCTCCGGCTTCCACGCCCTCGTCGCCTCGGGCACCTCCTCGAAGCAGCTCGACCGCGAGCCCGACGCCCGCACCGTCGGCTACCTCGGGGCCCTCGGCGAGGGCGCCCTGGCGCTGATCACCATCATCGCCGTGGCCACGCTCTTCGCCGGCCCGGGCGAGTTCCTCGAGAGCTACTCGAGCTTCGCCGCCGCCGGCAACGCCGGGCTGGGCAACTTCGTCGAGGGCGCCTCGCAGCTCGCCGGCGGCGTGGGGATCCCGCCGGATATCGCCGCGACCATCGTCGCCCTGATCATCGTCTGCTTCGCGGCGACCACCCTCGACTCCGCCGTGCGCCTGCTGCGCTACATCATCGGCGAGCTCGGCACCGAGTACGGCGTCCACCCCCTCGCCCGGCGCCACGTCGGCACGAGCCTGGCCATCGGCCTGACCGCCCTGCTCGTGCTCGTCCCCGACGGCGGCAAGGGGCTGGGCTCCGGCGGCTACCTGCTCTGGCCGCTGTTCGGCACCTCCAACCAGCTGCTCGCCGGCATCACGCTGATGCTGCTCTCCCTGTGGCTCTACCGGAAGGGCCGCAACCCCCTGCCGACGCTGGTGCCGATGCTCTTCCTGCTGACCATGACCATCTGGGCGATGACGCAGCAGGTGGTCTTCGAGTGGTCCGGGCTCGGCGCCGCGGAGGCCGAGTGGCTGCTCTTCGCCTTCGGGGCGGCGATCCTCGGCTTCGCCCTGTGGATCCTCCTCGAGGCCGTGCGCCTCTTCCGCCGCCGCGACGAGCTCGAGGCCCTGCGCGACCCGGCGGACGAGGCCCCGGAGCTGGAGGGCGGCTACCGTGAGTGAGCGCAGCGAGGGCTGGCGGGCCCGCATCGCCCGGCTGCTCGAGGGCTACGACCGGATGCTGCGCCTCGGCCACGAGGCGGAGATCCGGCGCGAGCTCGAGGAGCGCGACGACCTGGTCATGCTCCTGCTCTTCGGCGAGGCCATGGGGCTGCCCAACCCGGTCTCGTACTACACCCTCGAGCTCTACCCGGCGCTCATCGAGGCCTACCACGACTGGCACCAGCGCATGGGCATGGAGCGCTCGCCGCTGGACCACATCCGCTGCTGCTAGGAGGGGGGCGATGCTCGAGCACCCCATCCTCTTCCTCTCGGGCAAGGGCGGCGTCGGCAAGACCACCGTCGCCGCCGCCCACGCCCTCGGGGCAGCCGAGGCGGGCCGGCGCGTGCTCCTCGTCTCCACCGACCCGGCGCACAGCCTCGGCGACGCCCTCGGCACCGAGCTCGGCGGCGAGCCGGCGCCGGTCACCGCCGGGCTCGACGCCGTGGAGATCGACCCGGAGGCCGAGTGCGCCCGCTACATCGAGCGGGTCAAGGGCAATATCCGCGCCACGGTCCGCTCGACGCTCATCGCCGAGGCGGAGCGGCAGATCGACATGGCCGGGCGCTCCCCCGGCGCCTACGAGGCGGCCCTGTTCGACCGCATCGTGGCGCTGCTGCTCGACGAGGCCCGCCCCGGCGAGCCCGGCGGCTACGACCAGGTGGTCTTCGACACCGCCCCCACCGGCCACACCGTGCGGCTGCTGACGCTGCCCGAGCTCATGGGGGCGTGGGTGGACGGGCTGCTCCACCGGCGCGGCGCCCACAACCGCGACCGGGCGCAGTGGCTCGGCGACGGCGAGGTCCCCGAGGACCCGGTCTACGAGCTGCTCAACGAGCGGCGCCGGCGCATCGCCGCCGTGCGCGACCGGCTCCTCGACCGCGAGCGCAGCGCCTTCGTCTTCGTCCTCACCCCGGAGCACCTGCCCATCGAGGAGACCCGCCGGGCGGTCGCCGAGCTCGCCGAGCACCGGCTCTACGTCGCCGGGCTGATCGTCAACAAGGTCCTGCCGGAGGCCGCCGACGGCGCCTTCCTCGCCCAGCGCCGGGCGGCCGAGGCCGAGCACCTGGCGGCCATCGAGCGCCACTTCGCCGCCCTGCCCCGCCGCTACATCGCCCTGCGCGGCGCCGACGTGCGCAGCCTCGACGACCTGCGCGCCATCGCCGCGCAGCTGCGCGCCCCCGCCTAGCCCGAGGGCCCGAGGCCGTCGAGGTAGTCGCGGAAGGCCGGGCCGAGCTCCGGGTGCTTGAGGCCGTAGGCCACGCTCGCCTGGAGGTAGCCGAGCTTGCTGCCGCAGTCGTAGCGCACCCCCGCGTACTCGTGGGCGAAGATCGGCTCCTCGCCCATCAGCCCGGCCATGGCGTCGGTGAGCTGGATCTCCCCGCGGCGGTCCGGGGCGGTCTGGGCGAGGTGCTCGAAGACGCTGCAGGAGAGGATATAGCGCCCCACCACGGCGAGGTTCGACGGCGCCGCGGCCGGCTCCGGCTTCTCCACCAGCCCGCGGACCGCGGTGAGCCCCTCGCCGAGCGCCTCGCCCTCGACCACGCCGTACTTGTGGGTCTCGGACTGCGGGACCCGCTCGACGCCGAGCACCGAGCCGCCGCGGGCGGCGGCCACCTGCGCCATCTGCGCCAGCACCGGCCTGCCGCCCTCGCCGACGTCGATGAGGTCGTCGGCGAGGATGACGCCGAAGGGCTCGCCGCGGCGCACCGCCGGCCGGGCGCAGGCGACGGCGTGGCCGAGCCCCAGCGCCTCGCCCTGGCGGATGTAGATACAGCTCACCCCCTCGGGCACCGTATCGCGGACCAGCTTCAGGAGCCGCTCCTTGCCGCTGGCCTCGAGCTCACGCTCGAGCTCGGTGGCGGTGTCGAAGTGGTCCTCAATGGCGCGCTTGGTCCGGCCGGTGACGAAGACCAGGTGCTCCGCGCCGGCGGCCACGGCCTCCTCGACGGCGTACTGGATGAGCGGCTTGTCGACGACCGGCAGCATCTCCTTGGGGCTGGCCTTGGTGGCCGGCAGGAAGCGGGTGCCCAGCCCCGCGACCGGGAAGACGACCGTGCGAATCGCGTTTGCCTCCGTCACTCTGGGGACCTCCTTCCGCTCAGCAATTCCTGGGTCGTGGCGCTCCCCCCCAGGATAACCCCAAGGGGCAGCACGAGGGGCGCCGGGACGGCCCCCCTACCCGAGCCAGGCCCGGGCGTTGCGGAACATGCGCAGCCACGGCCCCGCCTCGCCCCACTCCGGCGGGTGCCAGGAGTGCTGCACGGTGCGGAAGACCCGCTCCGGGTGCGGCATGAGGATGGTGGCGCGGCCGTCGTCGCTGGTGAAGCCGGTCAGCCCGCCGGCGGAGCCGTTGGGGTTGGCCGGGTAGCGCTCCGCCGGGCGGCCGGCGCCGTCGATGTAGCGCAGCACCGGGCGGGCCGCCTGCGGGTCGCCGGCGGCGAAGTCGACCCGCCCCTCGCCGTGGGCCACCGCCAGCGGCAGCCGCGAGCCGGCCATCCCGGCGAGCAGCACCGAGGGCGAGTCGAGGACCTCGACCAGCGACAGCCGCCCCTCGAACTGCTCGGAGCGGTTGCGCACGAAGCGCGGCCACGCCTCGGCGCCGGGGATGAGCTCGCGCAGGTGGGCGAGCATCTGGCAGCCGTTGCACACGCCGAGGGTGAAGGTCCCCGGCCGGTGGAAGAAGGCGCGGAAGGCCTCGCGGGCGGTGTCGTTGAAGAGGATGGACTTGGCCCAGCCGCCGCCGGCGCCGAGGACGTCGCCGTAGGAGAAGCCGCCGCAGGCGGCCAGGCCGTGGTAGCCGGCGAGGTCGTCCTCGCCGGCGAGGACGCCGCTCATGGGGACGTCCACCGCCTCGAAGCCGGCGGCGTGGAAGGCGGCGGCCATCTCGGCGTGGCCGTTGACCCCCTGCTCGCGCAGGATCGCCACCCGCGGCCGGGCGCCGGTGGCGGTGTACGGCGCGGCGACGTCCTCGGCGGGGTCGAAGGCCGGGTGCGCAGCGGTCAGCCCGGGGTCGTCGGGCCCGGGCACGGCGTCGAAGGCCTCGGCGGCGCACTCGGGGTCGTCGCGCAGGGCCTGCATGCGGTAGCTCGTCTCCGCCCAGAGGCGCTGCAGCTCGCGCCGGGGGCGGTCGAGGAGGGTCCGCTCGCCGCTGCGCACCACGACGCGGTCGTCGCCGCGGGGCGCCCCGAGGCGGTGGAGGCGCACCGCCTGCGGGCCGTCCGGCGCCCGGCGGGCGGCCGCCAGCCGCTGC
>NZ_NRSH01000100.1 GCF_016584055.1 Halorhodospira neutriphila | reverse complement strand
GGCGGGTGGTGCGCGGCCTGCTGCTGCTCGCCGGGCCGGCCGCCGTGCTCGTCGCCTGGCTGATGCTCGCCGTGACGCCGTGGGCCACCCACACCGCCGAGGCCTACGCCCAGCAGGCGGCGCAGCGGGCCGATCTCAGCGCCCTCAAGGGCGGGCGCTTTATCAGCGGCGGCGACGCCGGCACGGTCTACGCCAGCCGGGTCGGCGAGGACGGGGTGCTCGAGCAGGTCTTCGCCCACGCCCGCCGGGACGGGCGCGAGACGATCATCCGCGCCGCGCGGGCGCGCCAGATCGTCGACCCGGAGAGCGGCCGGCGCTACTTCGTCTTCGAGCAGGGGCGCCGCTACGACGGCGAGCCGGGGCGGCTCGACTGGCGGGTGACCCGCTTCGAGCGCCACGGCCTGCTCATCGAGGCGGGCGGCGGGGGCTCGGTCCCCCGCGAGCGTGAGGGGATGGCCGTGGGCGCGCTCTGGGCCGCCGGCGGGGCGGCCGACCTCGCCGAGCTCCACTGGCGGCTGGCCATGCCGGCGATGGCGCTGGTGCTCACCGTCCTGGCGGTGCCCCTGGCCAAGGCGGAGCCCCGGGACGGGCGCTACGGCAAGCTGCTGCTGGCGGTGCTCGTCTTCGTCGCCTACTTCCAGCTGGTGACCAGCGCCCGCGAGTGGCTGGCCGACGGGCTGATCCCGCCGGCGGCGGGGATGTGGTGGCTGCACGGCGGCGCGCTGCTCGGCGCCTTGCTCTGGACCCGGCGGCGCTTCGGCCGGCTCTGGGACAAGGGGGCGGCGTAGCCGTGCGCCTGCTGACCCTCTACCTGGCGCGCAGCGTCATCGCCGCCTCCCTGGTGGCCCTGGTCGCCATCGTCGCCCTCGACTTCGTCTTCTCCCTCGTCGACGGCGTCGCCGACAGCGACGGCGGCGTCGCGCAGGTGCTCCTTGAGGCGCTGCTCGCGGTCCCCGGGCTCGCCTACGAGGCCTTCCCCTTCGCCACGCTCATCGGCGCGCTCACCGGCCTCGGCGCCCTCTCGGCCCGGCAGGAGCTGACGGTCATGCGCGCCGCCGGCGTCTCGGTGCTGCAGATCGCCGGCGCCGTGCTGGCAGGCGGGCTCGTCCTGGCCCTGCTCGCCGTGGCGGTGGGCGAGTACGCCGTCCCCCCCGCGGAGCGCCAGGCGGCGGCGGTGCGCGGCGTCTCCGAGGGCGAGCAGCTGCGCACCGGCCCCGACGGCGCCCTGTGGGCGCGGGACGGGGGCGACTTCCTGCGCGCCGAGCGGCCGCGCTCGCGCACCCACCTCGAGGACGTGACCCTCTACCGCTTCAGCGAGGGGCGGCTGGCCCTGCGCGTCGACGCCGAGCACGCCCACTACCGCGACGGCGGCTGGCGGCTCGCCGAGGCGACCCTGACCCGCTACGCCGGGGCGCGGCTGACTCGGCAGCGGCGCGAGGCGTGGCGCTGGGCGGCCTCGCTGAGCCCGGAGGTCCTCGGCGTCGTCGTCGCCGACCCGGCGACCCTGCCGGCGCCGGAGCTGCTGACCTACATCCGCTACCTGGAGGCCAACGACCTGGACAGCGCCCGCTACCGCCTGGCGCTGTGGCAGAAGGTGGCGACCCCGCTGGCGACGCTGGCGATGCTCCTGGTGACCATCCCCCTGGTCTTCACCGCCGTGCGCTCCGCCGGGGGCGGGCAGCGGGTGGTCATCGGGGTGCTCGCGGGCATCGGCTTCTTCCTGCTCAACCGCGCCCTCAGCCAGGCGGGGGTCGCCTACGGCCTGCCGCCGTGGCTCTCGGCGCTGCTGCCGGTGCTCGCCTTCGCCGCGATCGGGGTGGCGGGGCTCCGCCGGGTGCGCTAGCGGCGCCCCTTGGGCTCGTGGACCAGCCAGGTCCCCGCCCAGCGGTCGTGGAGGGTGCGGCGCTCGCCGTCGAGCAGCGACCAGAGGTAGCCGGCGCCGGCGGGCAGCCAGGAGAGCAGGGCGAGGGCGAAGCGGGCGCTGGCCCGGGCGAGGCCCGGCGGCCGGCCGCGGGCGTCGACGATGCGCAGCCGCCAGGCGAGCAGCCCCAGCGTGCGGCCGTCGCGCGCCCAGAAGCCGACGAGGAAGAGGTAGGCGAGGGCGAGCAGGTAGAGCCGGTAGAGCCAGTCGCCGGGGGCCACGGCGTCGCCGCCGGCCAGCGGCAGGTAGGCGAAGCTGGCGATGATCAGCAGGGCGCCGACGAGCAGGCTATCGTAGAAGAGGGCCGCCAGGCGCAGCAGCAGGTGCGCGTTGCGGGCGGATACGCTCGCCGTGTCGGCTTCGGGGGAGGGGGAGGCAGCGTTCGCCACGGGATATCGGCCCTTCGTGCGGCTACCCTGCTAGGCTGGCGCTCAGGAGAGGAGATGGCGCTCCCAAGGGGATTTGAACCCCTGTTTCCGCCTTGAGAGGGCGGCGTCCTAACCGCTAGACGATGGGAGCGTGTCTTTTAGCTTGCCACCGGCCAACCGTTGAAGCTGTGCTCAACCGTTGGCTGTGAAGTTGGTATTATAGCGATTCATTTCTGACAGACAAGGGTGTGAGCCATTTCTTTCGGCAGCAGCGTCACCAAGGAGGAGCTCGCTCGGCTCGAGCCGACCATCATCCCTCGGGAGGCCCACCACATCTCGCGGGCCGATATCAGCGATAACGCCCTGAAGGTGCTCTACCGGCTGCGCAACGCCGGCTACCAGGCGTACATGGTCGGCGGCGGGGTGCGGGACCTCTCCCTCGGGCGTGAGCCCAAGGACTTCGACGTGGCCACGGATGCGCGGCCGGAGGAGGTGCGCCGGCTCTTCCGCAACTGCCGGCTCATCGGCCGGCGCTTCCGCCTCGCCCACGTCCACTTCGGCCCCGAGATCATCGAGGTCGCCACCTTCCGCGCCCTGCACCAGCCCGGCGACGAGCCCGAGGAGGGGGATGTCGCCTACGAGGACGGGCGCATCATCCGCGACAACGTCTACGGCACCCTCGCCGAGGACGCCGTGCGCCGCGACTTCACCGTCAACTCCCTCTACTACAATATCGCCGATTTCTCCGTGGTGGACCACGCCGGCGGCATGGCGGATCTCGAGGCCGGGCTCATCCGCCTGATCGGCGACCCGCGCGAGCGCTTCCGCGAGGACCCGGTGCGCCTGCTGCGCGCCGTGCGCTTCGCCCTCAAGCTCGGCTTCCGGCTCCACCCCGCCACCGCGGCGCCGATGCCGGAGTTCGCCGGCGAGCTCGCCGAGATGCCGCCGGCGCGGCTCTTCGACGAGGCGCTCAAGCTCTTCATGGCGGGCACGGCGCAGGACGCCTTCGAGATGCTGCGCCGCTACGAGCTCTTCGAGCCGCTGCTGCCGCTGACCGCCGAGGCCCTGGAGCGCGACGGCGAGGACGTCTGGGGGCCGTTCATCGCCTCGGCCCTGCACAATACCGACGAGCGCGTCAGCAACGGCAGGCCGGTCACCCCCGCCTTCCTCTTCGCCGCGCTGCTCTGGCCGGCGGTGCGGGTGCGCGAGCGCGAGCTGGCCGAGCAGGGGGAGCCGGCGCCCCAGGCCCTGCAGCAGGCGGTCGCCGAGATCCAGGCGCAGCAGCAGGGGCGCATCGCCCTGCCCAAGCGCTTCAGCGCGCCGATGCGCGAGATCTGGCTGCTCCAGCCGCGCTTCAAGCGCCGCGGCGGCAAGCGGGCGCAGCGGCTGCTGGGCCACCCGCGCTTCCGCGCCGCCTACGACTTCCTCGAGCTGCGGGCGGCGGCGGCCGACGCCCCGGCGGAGCTGGCGCAGTGGTGGCGGGAGCGCCAGAGAGGCGGCGGGGAGAGGCCCGCGGCGAGCGACGAGCCGGGCTCGACGGGCTCGAGCCGCCGCAGCAAGCGCCGGCGCCCCCGCAGCAAGCGCCCCTCGAGCTCCACGCCGCAGACCGAGGCCTAGGCGTGTCCACGCCCGTCACCGCCTACATCGGCCTCGGCAGCAACCTCGACGGGCCGCGCGAGCGGGTCGAGGCGGCCCTCGAGCGGCTCGACGCCGAGCCGCGCTGCCGGGTGACGGCGGCCTCGACGCGCTACCGCAACCCGGCGCTCACCGGCCCCGGCGTGCCGGCGCAGCCGGACTACGTCAACGCCGTGGCGCGCCTGGCCACGGCGCTCGAGCCGCTCGCCCTGCTCGAGGCCCTGCAGGGGATCGAGGCCGAGCAGCAGCGCCGGCGGGAGGCGGCGGTGCGCTGGGGGCCGCGGACCCTGGACCTGGACCTGCTGCTCTACGCCGAGCGCACCCTGGACAGTGAGCGCCTGGTCCTCCCCCACCCGGAGCTGCACCGGCGCGCCTTCGCCCTCCGGCCGCTGGCGGAGATCGACCCGGACGCCGTCGTCCCCGGCCGGGGGCGCGCCGGCGAGCTGGCGGCGGCGGTCGACGCCTCCGCCTTGGAGGCGCTCGAGCGCCGCTGTAAGGTATTCCCTACCGACGGAGCCGAGGTATCCCCATCATGACCAGCGGCGATCGCCAGCGCCCCCGGGGCGGGGCTGTCAACGTCACCCGGCTGGCGGCGATGAAGCGCGACGGCGAGCCCATCGCCTGCCTGACCGCCTACGACTACGGCTTCGCCGCCGCCTGTGAGCGGGCCGGCGTCGACCTGCTGCTCGTCGGCGACTCCCTGGGCATGGTCGTCCAGGGCCACGAGACGACGCTGCCGGTGACCGTCGAGGAGGTGATCTACCACACCCGCTGCGTGGCGCGCGCCTGCCGCCGGTCGCTGGTGGTGGCGGACATGCCGTTCATGAGCCACCCCGACGCCGAGAGCGGCCTGGCCAGCGCCGGGCGGCTGGTCAAGGAGGGCGGGGCGCAGATGGTCAAGCTCGAGGGCGGCGCCGAGCAGGCGGCGCTGGTCTCGCGGCTGAGCGCCAACGGCATCCCGGTCTGCGCCCACCTCGGCCTGCGCCCGCAGCAGGTCCACAAGCTCGGCGGCTACCGCGTCCAGGGCCGCGCGGAGGCCGAGGCCGAGGCCATGGCGGCGGACGCCCGGGCGCTCGAGGAGGCCGGCGCCGACCTGCTGATCCTCGAGTGCGTGCCGGCCGCCCTGGCGCGGCGCCTCGCCGGCGCCCTGGCGATCCCGGTCATCGGCATCGGCGCCGGCAGCGGCTGCGACGGGCAGATCCTCGTGCTCCACGACGTGCTCGGCGTCACCCCGCAGCCGCCGCGCTTCGCGCGGGCCTTCGGCCGCGAGGCCGCCGGCGTGGAGCCGGCGCTGGCGGCCTACGTCGAGGCGGTCAAGGCGCGGAGCTTCCCCGGCGAGCAGCACGGGTTCCAGGCGTGAGGCGGGTCAGCGAGCGCCAGGCCGTCCGCGAGCTCTCCCGCCACTGGCGCTGCCGGGGCGAGCGCATCGGGCTCGTGCCGACCATGGGCAACCTCCACGCCGGCCACCTGGCCCTGGTCGACCAGCTCGCCGGCGAGGTCGACCGCCTCGTCGTGTCGATCTTCGTCAATCCCCTGCAGTTCGGCCCGGAGGAGGACTACGACGCCTACCCGCGCACCCTCGAGGCGGACCTGGAGGCCCTCCAGGGCCGCGGCGTGGACGCGGTCTTCGCCCCCTCGGCCGGGGAGATGTACCCCCACGGCGCGCCGCTGACCCAGGTGGACGTCCCGGCGCTGACCGGCACCCTCTGCGGCCTCGACCGGCCGGGGCACTTCGCCGGCGTGGCGGTGGTGGTGCTCAAGCTCCTCCACCTCGTCGAGCCGGACGTGGCGGCCTTCGGGGCCAAGGACTACCAGCAGCTGCAGGTGGTGCGCCGGGCGGCGGCGGACCTCGACCTGCCGGTGGCGATCCGCGCCGTGCCCATCGTCCGCGAGGCCGACGGCCTGGCGCTGAGCTCGCGCAACGCCTACCTGGACGCCGAGCAGCGCCGGCGGGCGCCGGCGCTCTACGCCGCCCTCACCGAGCTGGCCGAGGCGCTGGCGCAGGGCCGGCGGGACTTCGCCGCCCTCGAGGCGCAGGGCCGCGAGCGCCTCGCCGCCGCCGGCTTCGACGCCGTCGACTACGTCGCCATCCGCCGCTGCGACGACCTCGCCGAGCCCGCCGGCGAGGAGCGCCGCCTGGTCTGCCTCGGGGCGGCGCGGCTCGGTGCGGCCCGGCTGATCGACAACGTCGAGGCGCGATTGATCGGCTGAGGAGGCCGGCGCATAATGGCTGGCCTTGCAGGTTGTGCAGATGCACATGATCGGGTATTCATGTTTGTGGGACCCGACGGGTGAGTTCGCGGCATTGAGGTTTGAGCCATGCAATTGAACATGCTCAAGGGGAAGCTGCACCAGGCGCGCGTGACGCATACGGAGCTCGACTACGAGGGCTCCTGCGCCATCGACGCCGATCTGCTCGAGGCGGTCGGGATCCGCGAGTACGAGCAGATCCACGTCTACGACATCGAGAACGGCGAGCGCTTCGTGACCTACGCCATCACCGGCGAGCGCGGCTCGCGGATGATCTCCATGAATGGCGCCGCGGCCCACAAGTGCAGCGAGGGCGACCGGGTGATCATCTGCGCCTATGCCGGCGTCCCGGACGAGGAGCTCGCCGACTACCAGCCGCGGCTCGCCTACTGCGACGCCGACAACCGCATCACCCACGCCCGCGGCCACGTCCCCCTACAGGTGGCCTAGGCGCGCCAGCGCCCAGGCCACGTGCTCCCGAACCAGCGCCGACGGATCCGCCCGCCGCGCCTGTAGCGCGGCGAGCACCGGCGCCGTGGCCGGGGCGTTGCCCAGGGCCACGGCCAGGTTGCGCGACCAGCGCTCGTAGCCGAGCCGGCGGATCGGCGAGCCCGCCGTGCGCTCTCGGAAGGTGGCCTCATCCCAGCGGAAGAGCTCGGCGAGCGCCGGGGCGTCGAGGCCGTGGCGCGGCTGGAAGGCGTCCTCGGCGCTCGGCGGCGCCTGGCGGTTCCAGGGGCAGGCGAGCAGGCAGTCGTCGCAGCCGAAGATGCGGTTGCCGACGGCCGGGCGCAGCGCCTCGGGGATCGGGCCGGGGTGCTCGACGGTCAGGTAGCCGATGCAGCGCCGGGCGTCGAGCTGGTAGGGGCCGACGAGGGCGCCGGTGGGGCAGGCCGCCAGGCACGCCCGGCAGCTGCCGCAGTGGCTCGCGGCCGGCGCGTCGGTGGGCAGCGCCAGGTCCGTGAAGAGCTCGCCGAGGAAGAAGAGCGAGCCGGCCCGGCGGTTGAGCAGCATGGTGTTCTTGCCGATCCAGCCGAGGCCCGCCTCGCGCGCCAGGGCCCGCTCGAGCACCGGGGCGCTGTCGACGAAGGCGCGGTAGCCGAAGGGGCCGATGGCGGCGCTGAGGCGCTCGGCGAGCCGCTGCAGCCGGCGGCGCATCAGCCGGTGGTAGTCCCGCCCGAGGGCGTAGCGGGCGACGTAGCCGCGGGTGCGATCGCGCAGGGTCGCGACGGGGTCGGCCGCCTGCGGGGCGTAGTCGAGCCGGACCACCACCACCGAGCGCGTCCCCGGCACGAGCTGCCGGGGGCGGGCGCGCTTGCGGCCGTGGCGGGCCATGAAGGCCATCTCCGCCTGGTGGCCCCGGCGCAGCCAGGCCATGAGCCGCTCCTCGTCCCAGCCGACCGCCGGGGGGGCGATGCCGCAGGCGGAGAAGCCGAGCTCCCCGGCCCAGCGGCGGAGGTCGGCGGCGACGGCGTGGGGGTCGATGGCGCTTTCCGGGGGCATGGGCGGTAGGGCTATCATGAAGGGCACCCTTTGGGAAGCGTAAGCGAGGCCCCGCACCCATGGCGACGCTGCCGATCGACCTCTACAGCCCGGAGCAGGTCCGCGAGCTCGACCGGCTCGCCATGGCCGAGGGCGGGATCCCCGGCGAGCGGCTCATGGAGCGCGCCGGGCGCCGCGCCTGGGCGGTGGCGCAGGAGCGCTGGCCGCAGGCCGAGCGCCTCGCCGTGCTCTGCGGCGGCGGCAACAACGCCGGGGACGGCTACGTCGTCGCCCGCCTCGCCGCGCAGGCGGGCAAGCGGGTGGAGGTGCTCTACCTCGCCGAGCCCGAGCGCCTGGGCGGCGACGCCGCCGCCCACGCCCGGCGCTACCGGGACGGCGGCGGCGCGTGCCGCCCCTTCACGGCGCAGGCCCTCGCCGAGGCCGACCTCATCGTCGACGCCCTGCTCGGCACCGGGCTGGACCGGCCCGTGGCGGGCCGCTACGCCGAGGCGGTGGCCGCGGCCAACGCGGCCCCGGCGCCGGTGCTCGCCGTGGACATCCCCTCGGGGATCCACGGCCGCACCGGCGCCGAGCTCGGCGAGGCGGTGCGCGCGGCGTCGACGGTGACCTTCGTCGGCCTCAAGAGCGGGCTCTTCACCGGCCGCGGTCGGGTACGGCTCCATCAGG
>NZ_NRSH01000099.1 GCF_016584055.1 Halorhodospira neutriphila | reverse complement strand
GGCAGGGCCGGCAAGAGCGCCGCCTCCGGTAGCTGAGGCAGCGGCGGCGCCCGCCGGCCCTGCCAGGGGGACGGGGCGCGCTGCCCGCCCACCGCGGCATTGGACCGCTGAGGCGGTTTCTGGCACATTGAGGCGGCTCAAAATCCACAGGCTCAATGCGCGGAAAATGGGGGCGGTATGAGCGCTGACAGTTCATCCCCGCAGAGGCCTGCGTACGCGGCGCAGGGCGCAGAAGCCGCCCCCCCGGCGGTGACCGCGACAGGGATCGAGGGGCTCGACTTCGTCCTCGGCGGCGGCCTGCCCGCCGAGCGGCCCACCCTGCTGCGCGGCGGCCCCGGCACGGGCAAGACGGTTCTCGCCCTGACCTTCTTCTGCCAGGGCCTGGCGGGGGGCGAGCCCGGGGTGCTCGTGACCTTCGACGAGCCGCCCGAGGCGCTGATCCAGCACGCCGAGGCCCTCGGCTTCCCGCTGCGCGAGTACCTGGCCGAGGGCCGCGGGCGGCTGCTAGATATGCGCCCCAACCGCGCGGATATCGTCGCCGGCGCGGAGATCGAGCTGACGGCGGTGCTCGCCCGGATCGGCCACGCCCTCGAGCAGGTGGGGGGGCGGCGGCTGGTGCTCGACGCCGTCGACGGCCTCGACGAGAGCTTCAGCGCCGAGGCGAGCCTGCGCCGGGAGCTCGGCCGGGTCTTCGACTGGATCCGCGAGCGCGAGACGACCACCGTCCTCACCGCCGGCGAGCACGCCGACTTCAGCGCCCGCTACGGGCTCGAGGACTACATCGCCGACTGCGTCATCCTCCTGCGCCAGGAGGTGCGCCACCGGACGATGACCCGCCTGCTGCGCGTGCTCAAGCGCCGCGGCGGCAGCCACGGCACCAACGAGTTCCCCTTCCTGCTCGACACCGACGGGGTCTTCCTCGCCCCGGTCACCGGGACGCGGCTGCAGACGCGCTCCTCCGAGGCGCGCCACGCCACGGGCATCGCCGGGCTCGACGCCATGCTCGGCGGCGGCGGGCCGTACCGCGGCTCGGCGGTGATGGTCTCGGGCCAGTCCGGCACCGGCAAGACGAGCTTCGCCGCCGCCTTCGCCGACGCCGTCTGCCGCGACGGGGGCACGGTGCTCTACCTCAGCTTCGAGGAGGCGGCCGAGGAGCTGGTGCGCAACCAGCGCAGCGTCGGCCTCGAGCTGCAGCGCCACCTGGCCGGGGAGGGCGGCACCGGGCGGCTGATCCTCGAGCCGCTGCTCGCCGTGGAGCTCGGCTGGGAGGAGCACCTGCTGCGCATCATGCGCGCCGTCCGGCGCCTGGCCCCGAGCGTGGTGATCCTCGACCCGGCGAGCGCCCTCGGCGACCGCCACGAGGACCGCCAGGGCAAGGAGATGCTCCTGCGGCTGCTCTACATGCTCAAGTCCGAGGGGGTGACGGCCCTGGCCACCGAGCTGCTGCCGGACTACGCCGACGGCGTCAGCACCATGGACATCTCCTCGCTCATCGACGTCTGGATCAAGCTCCGCCGCGAGGAGCGCGACGGCCGGCTGAGCCGCCGGCTCGAGGTGGTCAAGGCGCGCGGCCTGCCGACGGCCGACCGGATCCAGGAGTTCTTCCTCACCGGCGAGGGGATCGCGGTGGGCGAGCGCGGCGCGGTGACGGGCGAGGGCGCGGCTTGAGCGGGCTCGTGCTGCGCCTCTACATCGCCGGGCGCACCCCCGCCGCCGAGCGCGCCCTGCGCAACCTCGACCACCTCGTCGGCGAGCTCGACGGCGAGTGCCGCGTGGCGGTGACCGACATCCTCGAGCAGCCCGATCTCGCCGAGCAGGAGCGCATCCTCGCCACCCCGGTGCTCGTCAAGGAGGCCCCCGCGCCGGTGCGCCGGATCGTCGGCGACCTCTCCGAGCGCGAGAAGGTCCTCGCCAGCCTCGGCCTCGAGCCGCAGTAGGCGCCCCCGGCGAGTGCGGCCTTGCGCCCCCGTCCGGGGGTGCTTAACATTGCTAGGTTTGAGTGCAGCGAAGCGGTTCTAGGGCCTTTACTCATGCGTAGCCACTACTGCGGCGAGATCAGCGAGCGCCAGCTCGACTCCGAGGTAACCCTCTGCGGCTGGGTGCACCGGCGCCGGGACCACGGCGGCGTGATCTTTATCGATCTGCGCGACCGCGCCGGGCTGGTCCAGGTGGTCTTCAACCCGGAGGACGAGGCGGCCTTCGCGACGGCCGATCGCGCCCGCGGGGAGTACGTGCTGCGGGTCACCGGGCGCGTGCGCCACCGTCCGGAGGGGACGGTCAACCCCGATCTCCACTCCGGGGCCGTGGAGGTGGTCGGCACCGCGGTGGAGGTGCTCAACACCGCGCAGACGCCCCCCTTCCAGCTCGAGGAGCACGAGCACGCCGGCGAGGACGTGCGCCTGCGCTACCGCTACCTCGACCTGCGCCGCCCGGAGATGCAGCAGCGCCTGCAGCTGCGCGCCCGGGTGACCTCCTCGATCCGCCGCCAGCTCGAGGAGGAGGGCTTCCTCGATATCGAGACGCCGATGCTCACGCGGGCCACCCCCGAGGGGGCCCGCGACTACCTGGTGCCGAGCCGCACCCACCCGGGGCGCTTCTTCGCCCTGCCGCAGTCGCCGCAGCTGTTCAAGCAGCTGCTGATGATGGCCGGCTTCGACCGCTACTACCAGATCGTGCGCTGCTTCCGCGACGAGGACCTGCGCGCCGACCGGCAGCCGGAGTTCACGCAGCTCGACATGGAGGCCGCCTTCGTCGACGAGGAGGCGGTGATGGGGGTGACCGAGCGGATGCTGCGCCGGCTCTTCCGCGAGGTCCTCGGCACCGAGCTCGCCGAGCCCTTCCCGCGCATCTCCCACGCCGAGGCCCTGGACCGCTTCGGCTCCGACAAGCCGGACCTGCGCATCCCGCTGGAGCTCGTCGAGGTGGCCGACCTGGTCGCCGGCGTCGACTTCAAGGTCTTCTCCGGGCCGGCCAACGACCCCCGCGGCCGCGTGGCCGCCCTGCGCGTGCCCGGCGGCGGGGCGCTGACCCGCAAGCAGATCGACGACTACACCGAGCTCGTCGGCCGCTACGGCGCCAAGGGGCTGGCCTACATCAAGGTCAACGACCCGGGGCAGGGGCTCGAGGGGCTGCAGTCGCCCATCGTCAAGTTCCTCACCGAGGAGGCGGTCACCGGCATCCTCGAGCGCACCGGCGCCGAGGTCGGCGACCTGATCTTCTTCGGCGCCGACAAGGCCGGCGTCGTCAACGCCGCGCTCGGCACCCTGCGCGTGCACCTCGGCCACGATCTCGACATGGTCGAGCCGGGCTGGCGCCCGCTGTGGGTCGTCGACTTCCCGATGTTCGAGTACGACGAGCAGGACGGCCGGCTCTACTCGCTGCACCACCCCTTCACCGCGCCGCGGGCCGCGGACCCGGCGGCCCTGCGCGACGAGGACCCCGAGGCGCTGCTCTCGCGGGCCTACGACGTGGTGCTCAACGGCGTTGAGCTCGGCGGCGGCTCGGTGCGCATCCACGATACCGCCATGCAGCAGGCGGTCTTCGGCCTGCTCGGCATCGACGAGGAGCAGGCCCAGGCGAAGTTCGGCTTCCTCCTCGAGGCCCTGCAGTACGGCTGCCCGCCCCACGGCGGCATCGCCTTCGGCCTCGACCGGCTGGTGATGCTCATGGCCGGGGCCGACTCCATCCGCGAGGTCATGGCCTTCCCCAAGACGCAGACGGCGACCTGCCTGCTCACCGAGGCGCCGGCCGAGGTCGGCGAGGCGCAGCTCCAGGAGCTCGGCATCCGCCTACGCCGGGTCAGCGGGGCTCAGTAGCCGCGGGCCACGGCCCGGAGGCCCAGGCCGGCCAGCAGCGCGAAGCCGAGCAGGCTCCACAGGGGCAGGGGGAGGCCGGCGAAGACGGCGGGCTCCGTGCACTGCCCGCCGCCGCGGACGATCTCCTGCAGGGCCTCGTACCAGGGGAGGGTGTCGATCATCACCCCGAGGCTCATCCCGCAGCCGGCCTGCCCGGGGTTGGCCAGGATATAGAGGTGGCGCCCGGCGGCAGCCAGCCCCCCGGCGCAGAGCGCGAGCAGGGGCAGGCCGAGGGCCCAGCGGCCCCGCGGCCACAGCGCCGCCCCCGCCAGGGCCGCGAGCAGGACGCCGCCTATGAGCAGCCGCTGGAGCCAGCACAGCGAGCACGGCTCGAGCCCGGCGGCGTACTCGGCGAAGAAGGCCGTCGCCACGGCGGCGAGGGCGGCGGCGGAGGCCGCCAGCAGCCAGCGGCGCCCATCGGGCGTGCGCTCAGCGTCCGTCATGTGCACTCTCCCCCCTGTCCGGTGTGTCCTTGTGCCCGGTGGCGTATTGCGGGTCCTATCCTACGATAAGAGACGGGCACTCTACGTGTCCGGAGCCGCGGGTTGCACCCTGGCCCTCCGTCAGCGGAGCGGAGCAGCGATTAAAAAGCCCGGCACTGGGGCCGGGAAGGGGTGGCAATGGGGAGAGGGAGGGCCCCTGCGGCGCCAGCGCGTAGAGTGCCGTCTCTCGATGGGCGCCTAGGCGGCGTATAGGGCGTGCGGCCTCGAGAGGCCATAGCCTTGAGGCGGTTTTAGGGGCAGCGGTTGCGGAGGCAGTGCGGCATGGGCGCCCGGTAGGCCTTATCAGCGCGGCTACACGCTCTTAAGATCACGTGGCGAGGGGTCGACCCGGGGAGGGTGGCAAGATCCGCGGTCGGCCCCTCGCCTACGCAAAGACCACTCTGCGGGAAGGGTTGAGATTCGTCAAGGGAATCCGCCGATCGTTGACGGGCAGCTCGATCGGCTCCGGGCACGGCGCACTGAGGATGACGTTGAGGTGGTTCTCCGGGGCATGGACCAGGCCCTGAGCCCCGGGGGCGGGAGCGCAGGGGCGCTGATCAGCTGATCGAGCCGCTGCATCAGCCGATCCGGTCGTCGGGTCTTGTGCCAGGCGAAGCCCTCAACCCACAGCAAGCAGCTCGGCGATAGCGCCTCGATGGGCAGCGTCGGCCGGTAAGCTCTGCCATCGTCCAGTCCGTCACGTGCTGCGCAAAGCGACGTTTCGCAACGCGCTGATGTGAGGTCTCGCCGTTTGGGGGTAACCAGGGGGGCACCATTGTCGTAACCCGCCAGGGGGAGGCCAGGGTGGCCAGGGCCGTGCTCGACCCCCTGACCAGCTGGAGGGCTCGCCATGCGGGGCTTGGTCAGGCCGGTCAGGGTGGTCAGGGTCTTTTTGATCCAGAGAGAACCTTAGGTAGCGCCGTTAGGCAAGAAGGGCACTCATGCCCCCTCTGGGGTCTACGCCGTCGGCTATAGAAAGGATAGGGACTTCCCTTGACCACCCTGGCCGCCCTGACCAGGGCTTATAAAATAGGGGGTTACCTGCTCCCCCTCGGGTGGCCAGGCTGGCCTCTGCCCTGGCCACCCTGACCACACTCCTCGGGCAGGGTCCGTCTCGGCGTGGGGCCGGAGACCGCTTGCCGGCCTCACCACCGCGCATCATTTCCCCCGCATTGTCTCCTTTATCGCCTTCTTGGCTGCCTCTTTGGCCGCCCCTTCGATCGCCTTGTCCTTCGCGATCTCCCCACGAATAGCCTCCTGGAGTTCCTCAACGGGGGTTGGTGATTGGGCGACGTCCTCTCTCGCCCCCTCATCCGTCTCCTCGTCCCAGTCGATTTTCTGGCCCAGGTAATGCTCGAGCAGAGCGCGGCACTCGGGGAGCGAGGGTAGGGTGAAGCACTGTGTCCGCTTCTCTTCTATCTGGTCGCGGACGCGGCAGCTCTTCACGGCGCCGCAGACCTTCCGGAGGAAGTGCGATAACTCGGCCTCCTCAAGCCTCTCGCCGCGCTGGCGCGCCCACTCCCGGTAGGAGCTGCGTAACATCGCTTTCGAGATCACGATATCACCGTCGCGCCAGCTGTTCGGCTTCCCGTTGGGGGCGCCGTGGTTAGCGTGGTCCAAGAGGCAGCCGGGGGGGATACGGGATTGGATGCCTCCTTCGTTCAGGCAGGCGTACCACCATCGCATCCACGAGTCCTCGCTCTTGAGCACTGCGGTGATGCGCGTATCGCCGACGTCCTTGGGCCGGTCCCCCGGGTGGAAGTCGCTAACATCCCGCTCGAGCAGCTCGTGGACAAAGGCCTCGATCCCGCCTGCGTTGATCTCGGCGCTGAGCGCGTTGAAGTAGGCGCGATCGCCGATGCGCTCGTCGCTGAGCCGGTAGAAGACGAACCGCCGATCCTCGATACCTGTAGGCACCGGCCAGGACTCGTTGGAGGCGACGATCAGGTGCACGTGGTTGCGCACGGTGTACTGGGGGACGAACTTGCGGTTCACCTCGCGGGTCTCGTCGGTGATCAGCGCCTTGAGCTGGCCCTCCTTCTTATTGTCGCCGCCCCAGAGCGCCTCGTTGGCGAAGACCAGCACGGCGTGCGCGATCTGGTCCTGGAAGTGGCCGACCAGGCCCTCAGAGCTGGACACGGTCACCCCGTGCTCGCCGAAGGCCTTCACTAGCGGCTCGATGAAGATGTTCTTCCCGCCCCCCTGGCGGCTCTGCAGCACGGGGACCGTCTCCCCGGGGAGGTCCGGGTACTGGAACATCCGCGCCAGCCAGTTGAGCAGGTACTCGTAGGCATCCGCCTGCCCCTGGCAGACCACCTCCCGGATATGGCGATGGAGCTTGGCGCATTCCCCGGGGCGCGGCGTGATGGTCAGCCCCTGGTAGAGGTTGAGGTGCGGCTCGTCCGCAGGGTCAGGAAGTCGCCTGTCGCCGGCGATCATCCCCGGCCTCGGCTCGAGCTTGACGCCCTCGTAGGTCTTACGCTTCGGCGAGTGGAGCCACGCCTTGGCGAGCTCTTGCCGGCGAATGACGAGCTCGCCGTTGGCCCGCCGGGTTTCTTGGGGCACGAACTCGTTGGCCTTGAGGTGCTCAAAGTCGGACCGGGCCATGAAGCCGGTGCTCCAGCAGGCCCGGTTCCCGTCCCAGCTCCGGTAGACCACGCGGGTTTTGCCCGAGAGGTCGACCACCCCGTAGTGCTGCCCCATTTCGAGGAACCGGCGGGCGCGCTCGCGGCGGGCCCAAGGCAGCAAGTCTTCGCCTTGGCGGTAGTCGCCGGTCCAGCCGCCGCGCCCGGCCCAGTAGAAGATGGTGTCCTGCGTCGTAGGCTGCTCGCGCTCGCCGAAGCCCCCCCAGCGCTGCTCGACCTCGCCCGCCTCGTATCGCTTCCCCCGCCGGCTCCATTGATCCGCGATCCAGAGCCCCTCATCGCTACCGGCGCTCTCGTGGTGCAGGGCCATGATGATCCTGAGCCAGTCGTCGTAGCCCAGGGCGTCCGGATCGATGTGGTCCAATGCCGAGAGCAGCTGCGCCGGATTGATCGGCAGGTCAACCTCTGCCTTGGCGGCCTCCTGCTCCCGCCTGAGGCGCCGGTTCCCCTTCTTGCGCCGCACCGTCTCGATTAGCCACTCGGGACACTCGGCCAGCGCGATCTCCCCGGGGGCGCGCCCCTCTTGCCACCGGTACTGATGGCCGGAAGGGTGTCGGGAAGGGGCTAGTACGATGAGCCCCCCAGCGCCGCGTAGATCGACGCCGGGCCAAAGGCCCGCGATCGTGGTGGGCAGTCCTTCGAGCTTGTCGTTGTCGTCCGGCCAGCGGAAGAGGTAGTGGCGCCCCCGGCTGGTCCTCTGCGTGACGGTCGCCGGGACGTCGATCCCTTCGGGCAGGAGCTGCCCCGGGTCGCCGTCGACGTCCAGGACAAGCACCCCGGAGCCCGGGCCGCAGGCCAGCCCGATATTGTTCGGGCCGAACCACCCCGCGCCGGCGATCCGGTCGGGGTCGCTCGTGGCCGCCTCCCGCCAGCCGTTGATCGCTGGTTGCTTGCCCGGGCTGCTGACGGAGGCCTCGGGCGGATGGACCGGGAAGATGCGCCAACCGAGCTCGGCGTACCGGATGGCGGCTTCGTACACAGGGGGTGTCGCCGAGACCTCATGAGCGGATTGCGTTGCCATGCCCATACTCCTTCTCGCATCGCCTGTAGCGATACATCCGTGTGTGCCCCGCTGGCGCCTCGCCAGTTGGGGTCGTCGAGGCGTCAGCGACTTGTTCTGATTCCTCGGTTATCCCCTCAGGAGGCCAGCGTGCCGCCAGAGCCAATCGAAGCGCCCGAGCACCGCCGGATCGAGGCGCCCGCGCTCGACTTCCCGGGCGAGCCAGGCGCGCACCTTGTGGGGGTCGAACAGCAGCTCGGGGCGCCCTGTAGGGCTGGGCCGGCGGCGGCCGGCAGGCCTCGGGAATGAGGGGTCGGCGGCTGCCCGCGACTGGATGGTCGTCACCGGCTTGCTAGCGCACGAGGCCAGCAGGCGATAGGTAACGGGGAAGGCCTCTGGCCCCGCCCGCTCTTGGCTTTGCGTGGGTTCTGCGCTCTCCGCGCACCTCAACAGCGCTCCCTCCCTGTGGTCTGCGGCCTCTGGCCGCCCAAGTCCGCCGAATGCCCGGGGTTTCTCTCATCGTCGGGGAAAGCGAGGCGGGACTGCTACTGCAGGCCTTGGGGACGGAGAAAGAGGGGCAGCGCGGCTCTCGGGT
>NZ_NRSH01000098.1 GCF_016584055.1 Halorhodospira neutriphila | reverse complement strand
GCAACGTGGAGACCAGCAGCCGCGTGGTCGACGCCGTCTGCGGCGCGCTGGCCGAGGCCCTGCCCGGGCGGATCCCGGCGGCGGTCACCGGCAGGGGGCAGTTGACGTTGCCGTCGACCTGCCCGGCGCTGCCGCGGAAGTCCACGCCCACCGCGTCGCCGGCGACCGTCACCGCGACCCGGATGGGCAGGTCGCGGCGGCCCTGGCCGTCGTCGTCGAGGGCGTCGGCGAAGGTGTAGCGCCCGTCGGGGATCTCCGCCAGGGCGCTGCGGACCAGGCGCTCGGCGTAGCCGTTGAGCGCCGCCACGGCCTCCGCGTAGGCCTCGGCGCCGAGCCGCCCCGCCAGCTCCGCGAGCCGGGCGGCGCCGGCGCGCACGGCGCTCACCTGGGCGGCGAGGTCTGCCGCCGCCCGGCGGGGGTTGCGGGTCGCCGCGGTGATCCGCTCCTGCTCCGCCGCCTCGTGGGCGCCGGCGGCGTAGAGCCGCGCCGGCGGGATGACCACCCCCTCGTCGTGCAGCGAGCGCGACAGCGGCATGGAGCCGGGGCTCGCGGCGCCGATATCGGCGTGGTGGGCGCGGTTGGCGGCGAAGCCGATCAGCCGCTCGCCGCTGAACACGGGGGCGACGAGGGTGACGTCGGGCAGGTGCGTCCCGCCGAGGAAGGGGTCGTTGAAGACCACCACGTCGCCGGGCTGCCACTGGAAGCCGCTGACCACCCCCTCCATGGCGTACGCCATGCTGCCGAGGTGGACCGGGATGTGCGCCGCCTGGGCGACGAGGCCGCCGGCGGCGTCGAAGACGGCGCAGGAGAAGTCGAGCCGGTCGCGGATATTCGGCGAGAAGGCGGTACGGCGCAGCACCGCCCCCATCTCGTCGCAGACGGCGGCTACACGGCTGGCGAAGACGGCGAGCTGAACCGAGTCCATACCGTTGACCTCAAGTCTGGAGTCTACTTGCACGAGTGCCGCGACGCCGGTTAGTTTATGCTCTTTTCTCTTTCGCCGTAACCGCCGGTACCCGTCGATTCTCACCATGGAAGCGCTGATCCCGACCTACAAGCGGCTGCCCGTTGCCTTTACGCGTGGCCAGGGGTCCTGGCTCTACGACGAGGAGGGCCGCGCCTACCTCGACGGCGTCGCCGGGATCGCCGTCTGCGTGCTCGGCCACAGCCACCCGGCGGTCAGCGAGGCCGTCGCCGAGCAGGCGAGGACGCTGACGCACACCTCGAACCTCTACCGCGTCCCCCTGCAGGAGCGCCTGGCCGAGCGGCTCTGCGCCGCCGCGGGGCTCGATGCGGCCTTCTTCTGCAACTCGGGCGCCGAGGCCAACGAGGCGGCGATCAAGCTCGCCCGGCGCTGGGGGCACGAGCGGGGGCTCACCTCGCCGCGGATCCTCGTCGCCGAGGGCGGCTTCCACGGCCGGACGCTGGGGGCCCTGGCGGCCACCGGCAACCCTCGGGCCCACGAGGGCTTCGAGCCCCTGCCCGAGGGGTTCCAGCGCGGCCCCTACGGCGACGCCGAGGCCCTCGCCGCCCTCGGCGACGAGCAGACCTGCGCCGTGCTCGTCGAGCCCGTCCAGGGCGAGGGCGGGGTCCGCCTGCCGCCGGCGGGCTACCTGCGCCGGCTGCGCGAGCTCTGCGACGAGCGCGGCTGGCTGCTCATGCTCGACGAGGTGCAGACCGGGATCGGGCGCACCGGCGCCCTGTTCGCCTACCAGCACGCCGGCATCCGGCCCGACGTGCTGACCCTGGCCAAGGGGCTGGGCAACGGCATCCCCATCGGCGCGTGCCTGGCCACGGAGGCGGCCGCCCAGCCCCTGGGGCCGGGGAGCCACGGCACCACCTTCGGCGGCAATCCGCTGGCCGCCCGCGCCGCCCTCGCCGTGCTCGATACCGTCGAGGGCGGCGAGCTGCCCGCCGCCGCGGCGGCCACCGGCGAGGCCCTGCGCCGGCGCCTGGCCGAGCAGCTCGAGGGGGTCGCCGGCGTCGTCGAGATCCGCGGCCAGGGGCTGATGATCGGCGTCGAGCTGGCGACCGACGCCTCGGCCCTGCCCCGGAAGGCCCTCGAGGCGGGCCTGCTGATCAACGCCACCGCCGGCTCCGTGGTCCGCCTCCTGCCGGCGCTCACCCTCAGCGGCGAGGAGGCCCGCCAGCTCGCCGACGGCGTCGCCGAGCTCATCCGCGACCACCTCGCCGAGGCGGCGGCGTAACCCACCGAACCAAGGAGGGCGTCAGCGATGCGCCACTTCCTCACGCTCCGCGAGTGGCCCCTCGAGGCGCTCCACCCGCTCCTGCGCCGCGCCGGCGAGCTCAAGGCCGCACACCGCGCCGGTGAGCGCCACCAGCCGCTCCAGGGCCGGGTGCTCGGGATGCTCTTCGAGAAGTCCTCGACCCGCACGCGGGTCGCCTTCGAGGCGGGCATGGCCCAGCTCGGCGGCGAGGCGATCTTCCTGTCGGCGCAGGATACACAGCTCGGCCGCGGCGAGCCGGTCGAGGACACGGCCCGCGTGCTCTCCCGGATGGTCGACGCGGTGATGATCCGCACCTTCAGCCACGAGGTGCTCGAGCGCTTCGCCGCCTACTCCCGGGTGCCGGTGATCAACGGCCTCTCGGACAGCTTCCACCCGTGCCAGATCCTCGCCGACCTGCAGACCTTCGAGGAGCACCGCGGGCCGATCGCCGGGCGGACGGTGGCCTGGATCGGCGACGGCAACAACATGTGCGCCACCTGGATCGAGGCCGCCGCCGTATTCGGCTTCGAGCTGCGGATCGCGACCCCCGCCGGCTACCGGCCGGAGGCGGAGGTCCTCGCCCTCGGCGGCGAGCGCGTCACCCTCTGCGAGGGCCCGCTGGAGGCCGCCGCCGGGGCGGACCTGGTCACCACCGACGTCTGGGCGAGCATGGGCCAGGAGGCGGAGCAGACGGCCCGCTACGAGGCCTTCCGCGAGTTCTGCGTCACCGAGCAGGTCATGGCCCGGGCCGGCGAAGAGGCCCTGTTCATGCACTGCCTCCCGGCGCACCGCGGCGAGGAGGTCGAGGCGGCCGTGCTCGAGGGGCCGCAGAGCGTGGTCTGGGAGGAGGCGGAGAACCGCCTCCACGCCCAGAAGGCGCTGCTCGAGACGCTCATCCTCGAGCCGTGAGCGCCGCACGGGGGTTTTGATACGCCCCGGTCCGTGGTAGAGTAATGAATCGCTAGACGGGGCCGTAGCTCAGTTGGGAGAGCGCGACATTCGCATTGTCGAGGTCACGGGTTCGAATCCCGTCGGCTCCACCAAATTACCTTCCGATCCCTTCCCTCAAGATCCATAAGTCCCTTGCAGGCCCGCCTTTTGCGGGCCTATCTTTATGCAAGGGGTCTCCCGGATTCCCCGGATAGCGACCTCGGTTTGTGGGTAACTCTGTGGGTAGATGCCCAATCTCCGGAGCTTTTACCCACAAAGGCAGGGAGCCGCGTACCCACGCCGCTACAACCCACTGATGGGAAAGGAGTCCTGTCATGGCGCAAAACAAGCTCACCGCAACCCAGGTCAAGAACGCCCGACACGAAGGCCGCGACTACAAGATGGCCGACGGCGGAGGGCTCACCCTCTTCGTCCGCGAGTCCGGCCGCTACTGGTGGGTCCGGTACCGCTTCGGCGGCAAGGAGCGCACCCTCAGCCTCGGCACCTATCCCGAGGTGTCCCTCGCCGAAGCGCGCCGCCAACGCGACGAGGCCCGCGAGCTCGTGGAGCGCGGCATCGATCCGGTCGCCCATCGACGCGCTGAGCGTGCCGCCACCTCCCAGGCCGTCGCGAACACCTTCGAGGCAATCGCGCGGGAATGGTGGGAGACGATCCACCAGCATGAGGTCGTCTACTCCCATGCCGAGCGCAACCTCAGCCGGCTGAGGCGCTACGCCTTCCCTCCCCTCGGAGAGCGCCCCGTCCAGGCGATCACCGCCCCCGAGCTCCTCGACGCACTCCGGCGTATCGAGAGGCAGGGGCACCTTGAGACCGCGCACCGCGTGAAGACGCTCTGCAGCCAGGTGTTCCGCTACGCGATCCAGACCGGTCGAATGGATCGCGACCCCACGCAGGACCTGCGCGGCGCGCTCCGGAGCCCCCGGAAGAAGCACCACCCGGCCCTCGTGGATCCCAAGGAGATAGGCCCGCTCCTGCGCGCCATCGACAGCTACAGCGGGGAGCCGCAGACGCGCGCGGCGCTCCAGCTCTCCGCGCTGCTGTTCATGCGCCCGGGCGAGCTGCGCAAGGCCGAGTGGTGGCGGATCGATCTCGAGCAACAGACGTGGGACCACCAGCCGAGCAAGGGGGGCGATCCGCTGCTGATCCCACTACCGCGGCAGGCGACCGAGCTCCTGCGCGAGCTGTACCGGGTGACTGGCTACAGCCAGTACGTCTTCCCCAGCAGCCGCTCTTCCGGTCGCCCCATCAGCAACAACACCGTCACCGCCGCGCTCCGGCGCCTCGACTACGGCGACTACATGGTCGCCCATGGGTTCCGGGCCATGGCCCGTACGCTGATCGAGGAGCGTCTGGGCTGGCCGACGCAGATCATCGAGATGCAGCTCGGCCACCGGGTGCGCGACGTCCACGGCCGCGCCTACAACCGGACGCAGTGGCTCGACCAGCGGCGCCAGATGCTCCAGGAGTGGGCCGACTACCTGGACACCCTGCGAACCACCACCCCGGACCGGGAACCGGCTGGGCAGCAGCCACTCCAGCCCGCCCCCACGAATAAGTAATCAGGACCACACGCAGCGCGCCTCGGCCCACGCTAGGGGCCGGGGCGGCTTGGAGGCGCTCAGCATTCACGCCCGCTCGCTGCCCGGCTCGCCAGCCACGCCTCGATATCGCTCTGCCGCCACCCTACGGCCCGGCTAGTGAGGCGTATCGGCCGCGGGAACTCCCCGCGCTGCATCGCCTTGTAGATCGCCGAGCGGCCGAGCCCGACCCGGCTCTCCACCTCCGGGCGGCGCAGGATGCGATCTCCCCGGCTGGTCTCCGTCATGGCCTCGCCTCTCCCTTTGCCGTCGGCCGGGGGCCTTCACGAGCCCCCGCCCCTCTCCTGTAGCTGTGCCACTTCCGCATGGAGCCGGTCCCGCTCGGCGGCGAGCTCCCGGATCCGGCCGGCCACCGAGTGCAGGTACAACCGCCCCCGCCACGGGACGCCGGCCTCGGTCAGCGCCGCCCACGCCTCGGCCAGGTCGGCCAGTGGCCGCGCGGTATCCTCCCAGACCCACTGCTCCGGCCAGCCGCGGTGGTAGCAGACGTCGAGCTGCTGCTCGGCGCTGAGGTGGTGCCACGCCTCCACGGGGTCGGAGCACTGCGCCGGCAGGTACTCGTAGCGCGGCGCCGACAGCGCCACGTAGCAGCGCTCCTGGAGCGGCAGCTGCTCGAGCCTGCGGACGGGATCCGCCCCGGCGCGGCGCAGCTGCCGGACGATGCTATTGAGCCGCTCGCTCATCCTTCCCTCCATGGCGATCTTGGCCTCTTCCATGATGCCTGGCCTTAGCCCCGGGCCCACTCCTCCGGCCAGCCCCGCGCCTGGCAGACGGCCGCCCGCCACGACACATCCAGGCGGTGCCACGCCTCGACCGGATCCGCGTAGGCCGCGGGCAGCAGGTCGTAGCGACCGGCGGCGAGCGCCACGTAGCAGCGCTCGCCGACGCTCAGCCCCGCCGCCGCGCCGGCCTCGCCGCCGGCGCGGAGCAGCTCGACCAGCGGGCTCAGCCGCTCACTCATGGCCGCCCCCTCCCGGGCCGCCCCGGTAGAGCTCGGCGAGGCCTTGCAGGCGATCCCGCAGGCACCGCAGCGCCCCCTGCTCGCCGTAGAGCCCGCAGAGGCGCAGCCAGTCGGCGGCCAGCGCCTCGCCGGCGTCCTGCCAGGGCTCGGCCTCGCGCAGCCGGCGCTCGAGCCACGCCAGATCCCGCTCGCGGGCGGCGAGATCCTCCGCCAGCCGCCGCATCCGGTACTGCAGGGCGTCGGCCCGCACGGCGTGGTAGATGCCGACGGCGCCCCGGTCGTGCCGCGACCGGGCCCGCTGCTGCGCAGCGCGCGCCTCGGCCTCGGCGAGCCGCTCGATCTCCTGGATGTTGTCCATGGCTTACCTCCCTTGCCGCTGGCGCGGGCGCAGGTACGCCGCGCCGCCGCGCAGCACCAGATCGCACCCGAGGCGGCGCGCGATGCGCACCGCCTCGGCCACCGTCGTCTGCAGGCTGATCCGGATCATCACGCGGCCTCCTCAGCGCGGGCGCCCGGCCGCGCCTGGTCGCAGAAGTCGCGCACCGGGCAGTACTCCTCGCAGCGCACCGCCCGGCCCGGGCGCGTCTCCACGTAGCCGCCCTCCTGCTCGGCCCGCTGCGCGGCGGCCTCCGGGTCCTCGAGGACACGGATGGCGCTCTTGCGGCCCTTGCGCATCACCGCGTAGGTCGTCGGCCGCTCCCAGCGCTCCTCCGGGGTGCACTCGGGCAGCTCCTGCGCCTGCTCGGCGGCCTGGTGGAGCTGGACGCGCTCGCGGATGTAGTCCTCGAGCACGTTCTCCGCCCAGACCGGCACCTCGAGGACCGCCACCTGATGCTGGGGGTAGCGGCCGCCTTGGGCGGCCTTGCCCCGGCTCCAGTCGCGCAGCAGCGCGACGACCTGCAGGCGCGTGACCGGGTAGCCGTTGTGCAGCGCGAGCCAGCGCAGCACGTTCAGCTGCCTCCCCCACTCTGGCTTGAAGCCGTTCACGACCGCCCACGCGCTGGTGACCTTGTAGTCCTGGAGGAGGCCGGTCTCGGGATAGAGCACGGCGCGGTCGAACTGGCCGCTTACCTGCCAGCCGTCCACCTCGGCGTAGAGCCGCCGCTCGGTCACGGCGCTCGGCTCCGCGCGCTCGAGGATCGTGTGCACCGCCTGGCCGAGCAGCGCCCAGATCCGCTCGGCGGCGTCCTCGGTGAGCTCGTCGGCGTGGCGGCGCCGCAGGACGCGGATGCGGGGGGCGTCGATCAGGCTGGTGGCGGTGATGTCCCCTACCCGCCCGTGCGGGTAGGGATCGTTGGTGACGGCCTCGACGATCGCGGCCGGGAGGTTGGCGTTGTTGGTGATGTGCATGGCTCTACCCTCCTTGGTGTGTCGCTAGCCTTGCTGCTGGGCCTGCTCGGCGGCCTGCTTGCGGGCCCAGTGCTCCAGCCGCCGGCGCAGCTCATCGAAGCGCTGCGCCGGGACCTCGTTGAGGTGCTCGACCCCCCAGGCACGCTGGATCCAGGAGCGGACCCGCTCCCGGTCGAGGCCGAGCTCACGGATGCGCGCCTCGAGCGCCCGGTGCTGCTCCGCGGTGATCGCCTCGCTGCCGCCCTGCTCGGCGGCGGCCGGCTGCTGCTGCCCTGCCGCGCCGGCCATGTCCTCGAGGTCCTGCGTGAAGACCTCCGAGAGGCCGGCCATGCGCAGCGTCGCGTCGATGTGCGCGCTCTTGGCGGCCATCTTGAGCGTCTTATTCAGGTCGCCCTGATCCTGCTTGAGCGACCGGGCGCCGACGCCGTCGGCCACCACGCGGCCGGCGCTGTCGTGGAGCTCGCAGCGCAGGATGACGTGATGGAGCTGCACCCCCTGCAGGGCCGCTTTCTCGTACTCGTGCAGCGTGGGGAGGTGCACCGTGATGCCGAGCATGCCGCAGATCTTCTCGGCCCCCGGCTTCCAGAGCGACGGCTTGGAAGGGCCGCGGCGGGTGGGGATGCTGCCGTAGTCCGTGCCCTCCACCAGCGCCCCGCCGATCCAGCTCAGCAGGGCGCGGCGGTTAGTGCGGCGGCGGTCGAGCCCGGCCTGGAACTGTTCGGCCGGCAGATCCAGCGGACTCCCCGCCGCTGGCGGCGCGGCCGCCGCCTCCGGCTTCTGGCCCTCCTTGGCCGGCCCGGCCTCGCCGAGCTGCCCCTGCACCTCGTCGACGATCTCGCCGATGTGCTCCATGGCTATGCCCTCCTTGCAGGCGCAGCCGCGCTCCTGCGGCCGCCGTGGCTGATGCCCGTCTCCAGGCGCGCTGCCAGCGCCGTGAGTTCCTCGGCCAGCTCCGGCCGCGCGGCCGCCGCCTCGCGCATCCAGGCGGCCGCGGTATCGGCGATGTAGCGCGCCTCCTCTTCTCGGGATGCCCTAAGCTGCTCCCAGCTATCCATCGTCGAGCCCTCCTTGGCTGATGACTTTTAGTCATTTTATGACTATTTTGATGCACGATCAATCATCAGATGACTGAAAGTCATCAGCGTGGCCTGCGGCGGAAGGTCGCGGCCTGGAGCGGAGCGGAGGCAAGGGAGCGCGCGCAGCGCACAAGGGGCTGGGCGTCGCCGCCGGTTGTGCTGGCCACGCCCTGGCGGCGGCCCTGCAGGCGGAGCTGCGAGCGCGACCTTGCCGCCGCGCAGCGACCCCACGCTGAAGCGCGCCCCCGGCGGGCCCACCGGCCCGCCGGGGGACGCCCAGCGGCGAGCGCAGACCAACTGACCGCCGGAGGCGCACGACCGGGAGCCCCTCCGGGGCGGACGGGCGCCGGGCGCGAGCACGCGAAGCGGAGGCCCGCAGGGCCGGAGCCGCTGCGCAGCGACCGGCGCTGGGCGGGCGGGGGAAGGA
>NZ_NRSH01000097.1 GCF_016584055.1 Halorhodospira neutriphila | reverse complement strand
CGCTTCAAGGAGAGGGCGAGGGTGGCGAGGAGGCCGCCGCGCGCCGCGGCGGGGAGTTCAGCCAGCTGCTCAGCGGCCAGTCGGCGGCGAGCGGGGCGCGCGGCACGGCCGCGGCCCTGGCGATCCCGCAGCCGGTGGGGCAGAGCGGCTTCACGCCGGCGCTCGGCGATCGCGTCCAGTGGATGGCCGGGCAGGGGGTCCAGCGGGCGCGGCTGGAGCTCAACCCGCCGGGGATGGGGCCGCTCGATATCCAGGTGACCGTCGGCGAGGAGCGCACGACGGTGAACATCACCACCCACAATGCAGCGACCCGCGATGCCCTGGAGAGCGATCTCGCCCGGCTGCGGCAGATGCTCGCCGAGCAGGGGCAGACGGAGGTCGAGGTCAACGTCTCCGGCGGCGAGCAGGACGGGCCGGGTGGCGGCGAGCCGTCCGCCGGGGGCGAGGCCGGCGGCGAGGAGGGCGGCGAGCGGCAGCAGGCGCTCGGCGAGCCGGCGGCCGCCGGCGGCCTCGGCCTGATCGATCACTACGCGTGAGCGGGCGTGGGGCCGCTCACGCTCCGCCTCTGGGCCAAGGCCGGGTGCGCCGGCAGCGGCCAGCGCTCGATGATCCCGTAGCAGCAGGGGGGTGATCGTACGCTAGAATGGCGCTCGCGTATCGGGGGCGGAGCCCCCCGGTGATCGGTTCCGGCAACAGGCGCGGGAGGGCTCGGTAGTGCCGAAGATCGTCTACATCTTCATGGCGGTCATGACCGTCTTGATGCTCGCCACCATGGGGACCGTCGGCGCCCTGGCGCTCGGCTACATCACGCCGCCCGGCATGGTGGCGGCGGAGGAGCAGGAGCCGGAGAAGAGCGAGCCGGTCTATCTCAAGCTCAAGCCGCCGCTGACGGTGAACTACGACCGCGGCCAGCGGATCACCTACCTCCAGGCCGAGGTGGAGGTCATGGCGCGCAGCCAGAAGGTGCTGAGCCAGGTGGACAAGCACATGCCGGTGATCCGCAATAACCTGCTGCTGCTCTTCTCGGAGCAGGACTTCGAGGCGCTCAACACCCGCTCCGGGCGGGAGCAGCTGCGCAAGCAGTCGCTCACCGAGATCAACGAGATCCTCAAGAAGCGGGAAGTCGAGGGCCAGGTCGAGGCGGTCTACTTCACCAGCTTCGTGATGCAGTAGCGCCACAGGCGAGCGCGAGGCCATGGCTCAGCAGGACATTCTCAGCCAAGACGAGATCGACGCCCTCCTCCACGGCATCGACGGCGGCGAGGTCGAGACCGAGGAGGACGAGGAGAGCGAGGAGCTCCGGCCGTACACCTTTACCGCCGAGGAGCGCATCGTCCGGGGGCGGATGCCGACCCTGGAGATGATCAACGAGCGCTTCGGGCGGCTGTTCCGGATCGGGCTGTTCAACATGCTCCGCCGCACGCCGGAGGTCTCGGTCACCGGCGTGGAGATGATGAAGTTCGGCGAGTACGTGCACACCCTCTTCGTGCCGACGAGCCTGAACATCATCCGGGTCCCGCCGCTGCGCGGTACGGGGCTGTTCGTCATCGACCCCAAGCTCGTCTTCCTGGTGGTGGACAACTTCTTCGGCGGCGGGGGGCAGTTCTACCTCAAGGTCGAGGGCCGGGAGTTCACCCCGACGGAGCAGCGGGTCATCCGGCTGCTGCTCGACCAGGCCTTCGAGGACCTGCGCGAGGCGTGGAACCCGGTGCTCGGGGTCGACTTCGAGTACGTGAACATGGAGGTCAACCCGCAGTTCGCCAACATCGTCAGCCCCACCGAGGTGGTGGTGATCAGCAAGTTCCACGTCGAGCTCGACGGCGGCGGCGGGGATATCCACATCACCCTGCCGTACACCATGGTCGAGCCGATCCGCGAGATCCTCGACGCCGGCGTGCAGTCCGACCGCAACGACGTGGACGACCGCTGGGCGCGCGCCTTGCGCGAGGAGATGAAGACGGCCAAGGTGGAGCTGCACAGCACGCTGGCGCGCTCCCAGATCACCCTGCGGGACCTCATGCACCTGAAGGCCGGCGACGTGATCCCCATCGAGATGCCCGAGCAGGTCATCCTCGAGGCCGAGGAGGTCCCGCTCTTCTACGGCACCTACGGGGTCTGCGAGGGCCATGCGGCCATCCGCATCGACCAGAAGGTCGAGGCGCCGGAGCGCGAGACCCTGCTGCCCGAGCGCGAGCAGGTGCGCCGCGAGGAGCGCGGCCGCGAGGAGGGGGAGGAGTCGGTCCAGCAGCAGGTCGCGCGGATTACCGCGGAGCAGAACACGGGCGAGCACGGTGAGTAGCGATCTCCGCCGAGGGGGTGGAGGCAGCCAAGAGGTGATGAGGGTGGTGCGATGAGCGAGGAGAACGACCGCGAGCAGCCCGGCGAGGACTGGGCCGACGCCCTGGCCGAGCAGCAGGGCGCCGACGGCGGCGAGGGCAGCGGCGACGAGCAGGCCCTCGCCGATGAGTGGGCGGCCGCCCTCAACGAGGAGGAGGACGGGCAGGGCGCCGGCGCGGGCCCGGCGAGCGAGGGCGGCTCGTCGGCCGCCGGCGGCAAGAAGTCCTCCGCTCGCGGCGGCGGTGAGCGGGCCGTGGAGCTCGATGAGTTCGACCCGGCCGCCACCGCGGCCAGCGGCACCGAGGAGGAGGGCAATATCGACGTCATCCTCGATATCCCGGTGACGCTGTCCATGGAGATCGGCCGCACCCAGATCAGCATCCGCCACCTGCTCCAGCTCAACCAGGGCTCCGTAGTGGAGCTCGACCGCCTCGCCGGCGAGCCGCTCGACGTCATGGTCAACGGCACCCTGATCGCCCACGGCGAGGTGGTGGTGGTCAACGAGCGCTTCGGCATCCGCCTGACCGACGTCATCAGCCCGGCCGAGCGGGTCAAGAAGCTGCGCTGATGGACCGGGCGCGGCGCCCCCGACGAGCGGCCCGGCAGCGCCTGCGCACAGCGGCCCTCGCCGCGCTAGGCGTCAATATGGTGACGCTCGCGCCGGTGGCCGGGGCCGCGGAGATCGCCCCCGGCGTCCAGGGCCAGGCCATCGTCCGGATCCTCGTCGCCCTGCTCGCCATCGTCGGCCTGATCCTCGCGGGGGGGTGGCTGCTGCGCCGCCACGCCGGGGGCCGGGCGACGGCCTCGGGGCAGATGCGCGTGCTCGGGGCCCTGCCGGTCGGCCAGCGCGAGCGCATCGTGCTCGTCCAGATCGGGCAGACCCAGCTGCTGCTCGGGGTGGCGCCGGGGCGGGTACAGACCTTGCACGTGCTGGAGACCCCTGTAGCCGGCACCGGCGAGGCGCCCGCGCCCGCGAGCGACTCCTTCGCGGCCCGGCTGCGCCGGATGATGCAGCCAACCGATAGCAAGTAGCCCCCATGCCCCGATACGCCTCCCTCGTCCTGGCGCTGCTGCTGCTCCTGTTCCCCGCCCTGGCGGCGGGGCAGACGGGCCTCGAGGCGCTGAGCATCGAGCAGACCGAGGACGGCGAGACCTGGAGCCTGAGCCTGCAGGTCCTCGTCCTCATGACGATGCTGACGCTGCTGCCGGCGATGGTCCTGATGATGACCTCCTTCACCCGGATCGTCGTCGTCCTCGCCATCCTGCGCCAGGCCCTCGGGACCGCGTCGACGCCCTCCAACCAGATCCTGGTCGGGCTGGCGATGTTCCTGACGCTGTTCGTGATGATGCCGGTCTTCGACCGGATCAACGAGCAGGCGCTGCAGCCCTACCTCGCCGAGGAGATGGGGCCCGCCGAGGCCCTGGAGTCGGCCAGCGAGCCGCTACGGGCGTTCATGACCCGGCAGACGCGGGAGAACGACATCGCCCTGTTCCTGCGCATCGCCGACTACGGCGAGGTGGAGAGCCCGGAGGAGGTGCCGATGACGGTGCTGATCCCGGCGTTCATGACCAGCGAGCTCAAGACGGCGTTCATCATCGGCTTCGTCATCTACCTGCCGTTCCTCGTCATCGACCTGGTGGTGGCGAGCATCCTGATGTCCATGGGCATGCTCATGCTCTCGCCGATGATCATCTCCCTGCCGTTCAAGCTCCTGCTCTTCGTCCTCGTTGACGGCTGGTCGCTGATTATGGGGACGCTGGCGTCGAGCTTCTTCGTGTGAGCCGCCTCGCCCGGGGCGCACAAGCGTGATGGAGGTCGCGGATGACGCAAGAGAAGGCGGTTGAGCTCGGCAGCGAGGCGCTGACCGTGGCGATCCTCCTGGCCGGGCCGGTCCTCCTGGCCGCGCTGGTCATCGGCCTGATTGTCGGCATGTTCCAGGCGGCGACGCAGATCAACGAGCAGACCCTCTCCTTCGTGCCCAAGCTCGCCGGCCTGGCGGTGGTGCTCTTCCTGATGACGCCGTGGATGACCCAGGTGATCGTCGACTTCACCCAGGGGCTCTACGAGGGCATCCCGGGGATGCTGCGCTGAATGGAGCTGACCTTCGCCGAGATCGCCGCCTGGGTGGGGCAGTTCATGTACCCGCTCACCCGGGTGGGCGCCGCGGCCCTGGTGGCCCCGGTCTTCGGCAACAACCTCCTGCCGCTGCGCATCCGGGTCTTCCTCGGGGTGGTGCTGACGGTGGCCGTGATGCCCGCCGTCGGCGAGATCCCGCAGGTCAACCCCCTCGCCCCGGAGGGGCTGCTCGTCGCCGGGCAGGAGGTGCTGGTCGGGCTGATCATTGGCTTCGTCCTGGCCCTGGCGCTGAACACCGTGGTCATCGCCGGCGAGAGCGTCGCCCTGGCGATGGGGCTGGGCTTCGCGACCATGGTCGATCCGCAGACGGGGATGTCCGTGCCGGTGATCTCGCAGTTCCTGCTGGTCCTCGCCACGCTGCTCTTCCTGATCGTCGGCGGCCACCTGATGATCGTCCAGCTCCTCGCCGAGAGCTTCTCGGCGGTCCCGGTGGGGGCGCTGAGCCTGGAGCGCAGCGACCTCTGGGGGGTGGTGAGCTGGGGGACGCAGATGTACGCCGGGGCGGTGCTCATCGCCCTGCCGATGGTCACCGTCATGCTGGTGATCAACCTCTCGCTGGGCGTCATGACCCGGGCGGCCCCGCAGATGAACGTCTTCTCCGTGGGGCTGCCCATGACCATCCTCGTCGGCGGCGTCCTCTTGCCCGTGCTCCTCTTCCCGGCGCTTCCCACGCGCATGGCCGGGATCTGGCAAGAGGCGTACGATACCATCGGCGCCCTGCTGGGGATGCCGGCAGTCGCAGGAGGCTAGGCCGTGGCGCAAGAGAGCGAGGACGGACAGGAGAAGACCGAGGATCCGACCCCGAAGCGCCGCGAGGACGCGCGCAAGCGCGGCGAGATCCCGCGCTCGTCGGAGCTGACGACGATGCTCATGCTGCTCGTCGGGGCCCTGATGATGCTCGCCCTCGGCGGCTGGATGGGCAGCCGGCTGACGGACCTGCTGGAGTGGGCCTTCACCATCGAGCGCGCGCAGCTCTTCGACCCGACCATCGCCGTGCAGCAGCTCCACGAGGCCATGGGGCGGGGCCTGCTCCTCGTCGCCCCCTTCATCACCGTCATGCTCTTCGCCGCGGTGCTCGCCCCGGTCGCCCTCGGCGGCTGGAGCTTCTCCTTCCAGCCCATGGCGCCGAACCCCGAGAAGCTCAGCCCGATCAAGGGGCTGGGGCGGATCTTCGGCCCGCGGGCGGCGGTGGAGCTCGGCAAGGCGCTGGGCAAGGTGCTCGTCGTCGGCGCCACGGCGCTCGGCCTGTTCTACCTCTACTTCGACGACTTCTACGCGCTCAGCCGCCAGCCCCTGGAGCCGGCGATGGCCTCGGGGATGCACCTGTTCTACGTCTTCTTCTTCCTGCTGACGCTCTCGCTGCTGATCGTGGTGGCCATCGACATCCCCTACCAGATCCACGAGTACACGCAGAAGATCCGCATGACCCCTCAGGAGGTGAAGGAGGAGTTCAAGCAGACCGAGGGCAAGCCGGAGGTCAAGCAGCGCATCCGCGAGGAGCAGCGCGAGGCGGCCAACCGCCGGATGATGGACAACCTCCCCGAGGCCGACGTCGTGGTCACCAACCCGGCCCACTTCGCCGTCGCCCTGCAGTACGACCAGGCGCGCATGCACGCGCCCACGGTGGTGGCCAAGGGGACCGACCTGGTCGCGGCGCGGATCCGCTCGGCCGCCGAGGAGCACGGCGTGCCCCTCTTCCCGGCCCCGCCGCTGGCGCGGGCGCTGTACTACTCGGCCAAGCTCGACGAGGAGATCCCGGCGGGGCTGTACTTCGCCGTCGCCCAGGTGCTCGCCTACATCTACCAGCGCCAGGCCGCCCAGCGCCACGGCCAGGCGCCGCCGGCGGAGCCGCAGCCGGAGATCCCCGAGGAGTTCCGCGCCGACGGTGACGAGGGCGCCGGCGGGGAGGCGCGGCCGTGAATACGACGGCGATCGCCGAGCGGATCCGCACCGTCGGCTCGCGGGGGCTGGGCACGCCGCTGCTCGTCATCGCGCTGCTGACCATGATGGTCCTGCCCCTGCCGCCGCTGGTGCTGGACCTGCTCTTCACCTTCAATATCGTCCTGTCGCTGTCGATCCTGCTGGTCACCGTCTACATCCTGCGGCCGCTGGAGTTCGCGGTCTTCCCGACGATCCTGCTGGTGGCCACCCTGCTGCGGCTGGCCCTGAACATCGCCTCGACGCGGATCATCCTCCTCGAGGGGCACACCGGCACCGACGCCGCCGGCAACGTCATCCAGGCCTTCGGCGACTTCGTGGTCGGCGCCAACTACGTCGTCGGCTTCGTCGTCTTCGCCATCCTGGTGATCATCAACTTCGTGGTCGTCACCAAGGGCGCGGGGCGGATCTCCGAGGTCACGGCGCGCTTCACCCTCGATGCGCTGCCCGGCAAGCAGATGGCCATCGACGCCGACCTCAACGCCGGGCTGATCAGCCAGGAGGAGGCGCGCACCCGCCGCGACGAGGTCTCCCGGGAGGCCGACTTCTACGGCTCCATGGACGGCGCCGCCAAGTTCGTGCGCGGCGACGCCATCGCCGGCATCCTGATCCTGCTGATCAACATCGTCGGCGGGCTGATCATCGGCATGGCCCAGCACGGCATGGCCGTCGAGGAGGCGGCGCACAACTACACGCTGCTGACCATCGGCGACGGCCTCGTGGCGCAGATCCCCTCGCTGGTGCTCTCCAGCGCCACGGCGATCCTGGTCACCCGCGACTCCGACAGCCGGCGGATGACCGACGACGTCACCCAGCAGCTGTTCAGCAACCCGCGGGTGCTGTGGGTGGTGGCGACCATCATCGGCCTGCTCGGCCTCGCGCCCGGGCTGCCGGCGCTGCCGTTCCTCTTCTTCGCCGGGCTCTGCGCCGCCGGGGCCTGGTACGCCGGGTACCGGGAGGCGCAGGCCGCGGCCCAGGCGAGCCCGAGCGCCGCCGAGGCGAGCGAGTCCGCGGAGCCCGAGGATCCCGAGCAGAAGGAGCTGACCTGGGACGACGTCCCGCCCGTCGACCCCGTGGGCCTGGAGGTCGGCTACGGCCTGATCCCCCTGGTCGACCGCAGCCAGGGCGGGCAGCTGCTGACCCGCATCAAGGGGGTGCGCAAGAAGCTCTCCCAGGACCTGGGCTTCCTGGTCCAGCCGGTGCACATCCGCGACAACCTCGACCTCGGGCCGAACGTCTACCGGGTGAGCATCCACGGGGTGCCCCTGGCCGAGGGCGAGGCCCAGCCGGGCCGGGAGCTGGCCATCAACCCGGGTACGGTCCACGGCGAGCTGCCCGGGACCACCACCAAGGATCCGGCCTTCGGCCTCGACGCCGTCTGGATCGAGGCCTCGCAGCACGACTACGCCCAGACCCTCGGCTATACGGTCGTCGACGCGAGCACCGTCATCGCCACCCACCTCTCGCAGGTGATCCAGCGCAACGCCCACCAGCTCTTCGGCCACGAGGAGGCGCAGAAGCTGCTCGATATCCTCGGCCAGAGCCAGCCCAAGCTCGTCGAGGAGCTGGTGCCGAATACGCTGCCGCTTTCGGTGTTGGTCAAGGTCCTGCAAAATCTGCTCGAGGAGGGGGTTCCCATACGCGATATGCGTACTATCGTTGAGGCCCTCGCCGACCACGGGCAGAGGACCAAGGACGCCGGGCAGCTGACCCAGGCGGTGCGCGAGGCGCTCAGCCGGATGATCGTCCAGGACATTGTCGGCATGGAGCAGGAGATGTCGGTCATCACCCTGGAGCCGCAGCTGGAACAGCTCTTGCTCAATACCGTGCAGGGAGCCGGGGAGGAGGGGGCCGGCTTCGAGCCGGGCCTCGCCGAGCGGATGCAGCGCTCGCTCAGCGAGGCCGTGGAGCGTCAAGAGACCGCCGGTCAGCCCGCCGTGCTGCTGACGTCGCCGCAGCTGCGGATCTGGCTGCGGCGCCTGACGCGCAATACGGCGCCGGGGCTCTACGTCCTCTCCTACAACGAGGTCCCGGACGACCGCCAGGTGCGCATCGTCGCCACGGTGGGAGGCCAGGGCCAGGAGGAATCCGTCAAGCAGGGGTAATCGAGTATGCGAATCAAGCGCATCTTCGCCGCGAACACGCGCGAGGCGCTCCGCAAGGTCCGTGAGCAGCACGGCCCGGACGCCGTCGTCATCTCCTCGCGCAACGTCGACGGGGGCGTGGAGGTGATCTCGGCGGTGGTCAAGGTCCTGCAAAATCTGCTCGAGGAGGGGGTTCCCATACGCGATATGCGCACTATCGTTGAGGCCCTCGCCGACCACGGGCAGAGGACCAAGGACGCCG
>NZ_NRSH01000096.1 GCF_016584055.1 Halorhodospira neutriphila | reverse complement strand
CTCAGGTGCACAGCCCCTCGTCGGTGGCCGTGCCGTGGAGGGTCGCGGTGTCGAGGAGCTGGATCTTGCCGCCGGCCTCCTTGAGCAGCCCCTCGCGCTTCCAGCGCGCCATCAGGCGGCTGACCGTCTCCACGCGCAGCCCGAGCAGCTCGCCGAGCTCGGTGCGCGACAGCGGCAGCGGCAGCCAGTCGACGCTGTCGCCGTGCTTGTCGTGCTTGCGCTGCCAGTGGAGGAAGAAGGCCGCCAGCCGCTCCTCGGCCTTGCAGGTGCCGAGCTCCACGGCGAGGGTCTCGACCTCGCTCAGCGCCCGGCGCCAGCGGCCGAGCAGGGCGTCGGTGAAGCGCGGATCCTCGGTGCGCAGGAGCTCGAGCAGCGCCATCGGCAGGCGGCAGAGCCGCACCGGCGTCAGGGCGATGGCGGTGTGCTGGTAGGGCTCGCCGAACAGGCCCTCGGCCCCGAGCAGATCGCCGCCGACGAGCAGCCGCACGATCTGGCTGCGGTTGCCGGGCTGGCTGCGCACGAGCTTGACCGTCCCCTCGCGCAGGGTGAAGGCGGCGTCGGCGCGCTGCCCCGCCTCGAAGAGCACCTCGCCGGCCGGGTGCGCGAGCGGCTGCGTGGCGGACTGGACGCGCTCGACCAGCTCCGGGCTGATCTCCCCGAACAGGGCCGCCGAGCGGACGGGGCAGCTCTGGCAGTCTTCTTGGGGCTCCACAGGCGACTCCAAAGGATTGGCCATAGATGCAATAAGGCTACCACAAACGGCGATTGCGGAAAGACAATAAGGCAGACTGCGCGGATGATAAAGGCGCCGTCGCCGTTACCGTATAATCCGGAAGGGGTAGCCGCTAGCGGCCCGGCGGGCAGGTAGGCCTGAACTGCCCGCAGGCCTGCTCGAGCCCCCGCCGGCTGAGTTGAGGAGGGTGAAGCGCCCGTGGGCGTCGGGCTACGCGCCATGTTAATTAACACTATACCCCTTTTGTGTTAATAATAAGGCGAGCTCTTTTCACAAGTGAAAATCACGATGCAGCGAGGCCCCTCCGGCGAGTACCTCACGAGGACGACCAGCGGTGAGGCCATCCAGGCCTTCGCGCCCTACGCACTGCCCCCGCAGCCGCCCGTCCAGATGGCGGGAGGGCTCTCACGCCTCCATGACCAGGCCCTAGTCGCCTGCGGGCGGCTCGACGCCATCACCCGCTTACTCCCAGATCCGGACTTGTTCCTCTACGCCTATGTGCGCCGGGAGGCGCTGCTCTCCAGCCAGATCGAGGGGACCCAGTCCTCGCTGTCCGACCTGCTCCTGTTCGAGCTGGACGAGGTCCCGGGCGTACCGCTCGACGACGTCGTCGAGGTCTCCAACTACATCGCTGCCCTAGAGCACGCGCTGCAGCGGCTGCGCTCAGGCTTCCCCTTGTGCAACCGCTTACTGCGGGAGACCCATCAGCTGCTTCTAGCCCGTGGACGGGGCGCACAGAAGCAGCCGGGGAGCTTTCGCCGCACGCAGAACTGGATCGGGGGAACACGACCGGGGAACGCCGCATTCGTACCGCCGCCGCCGGAGCGGATTGAGGGCTGCATGGGGGATCTGGAGCGCTTCATCAACGATGAGGAGCTCCAGCTGTCGGCGCTGATCAAGGCAGCCCTCGCCCATGTCCAATTCGAGACGATCCACCCTTTCCTCGACGGTAACGGGCGTATCGGTCGGCTCCTGATCGCGCTCATCTTGCACCAGCAGGGTGTACTGCGAGACCCCTTGCTGTACTTGAGCCTCTACTTTAAGCAGCACCGAGCCCGCTACTACGAGCTGCTCGAGGGCACGCGGACACGAGGCGACTGGGAGGGCTGGATCGAGTTCTTCCTCGAGGGGGTCGAGGCGACGGCCAACGGCGCCGTCGATACCGCGGATCGGCTCGTCTCGCTATTCCGCGAGGATGCGAGCAGGATCGAGACGCTCGGCCGCGCTGCCCCCAACGCCCTGCGGGTCTTCGACGTGTTCCGTTCCCGCCCCATCACGACGATCCGGGAGGTTCGCCAGCGCACCGGTCTCTCCGCACCCACCGCCGGACGCGCCGTCCAGGCCCTTGAGTCGTTCGGGATCGTCGAGGAGCTAACCGGCCGCCGACGGGGCCGTGTCTACGCCTACAGCCGCTATATCGGGATCCTTAATGAAGGGGCGGATCCACTGTGAGCCAGCGGCAGACCGGGCCGTTATATGGCCGCTATAGGTTCAGCCTTTCAGGCCATGTATGGCCCTCGGGTGGGACGAGGTGCTGTGCCGTGTAATCCCGAATGTGGTTGTACGTCGTGATGAGCAGATCCACGCAGCTACGGGCCCGGTTGATCGCGGCGGCGAACTCCTCGATATCCCGCATATACTCATGGACAAGGCGGTTTCGAAGGTTCCTCGCCTCGATCCAGTCTGCAACCGAGCTCAGCAGCCCTAGCTTCTCCATCCGGTTCAGATTGTCCAGGGCGGCACCCGGTGTCTCGAGGAGGTCTCGCAACAGGCTCGGGACCAGCCTGTCGCCAATCGTGTCCTGCATCCGCCCGTAGCGGGCAACGAACGCATCGAGCCGCTCGGCTCGCTCCGGATCGTCCTCCAAGGCGCCGACCCAGCCAGAATCCACAGGCGTCGGCAGCAGCCGATCCCGCGTGTACCGAAGATGCACGCCCTCTCGGTAGACGGTGTCGAGCAGAAAGACCAGCCGCGGGCTCGCCGGGTACCGCGTCAAAGCTTCACCCCCGTCCTCAGGGCCTCGTCGTGGATCGGGAGTCGTGCTGTCGCCGGGTCCATGATGAGCACATCGATCCGCTGATCCCCTAGCCGCCTCTGCAGGTGCGCCGCCACCCGGCTCGCGGCCGTGGCGCGATCCGGGACCACTCGATCGCTCTCGATCAGCAGGTCGATATCGCCTCCCCGCGCGCGGTCGTCGGCTCGAGAGCCGAACAGCCGAACGGTCACACCGGCGCCGAGCACCTCATGCGCTACGGTCCGGATCACCTCTTGCTCAGAGCTGGAGAGACGCATGACTCGAAGCCATTGAAATAGGACGATTATAGCGGTAAGTACAGCAGAGCAGGCGCCAATCTTGATAATTTGTCAAGATCCCGGCACCCGGCGGCTACGCCCGGGCAGGCCCGGTGAGCCGCCGCTCCGCCTCCCGGTACTTCTCGGCGGTCTTGCGGATCACGTCCTCGGGCAGCCGCGGCGGGGCGGAGCGCTTGTCCCAGCCGACGGCCTCGAGGTGGTCGCGCACGTACTGCTTGTCGAAGGCCGGCGGCGCCGTGCCCGGCTGCCAGGCGTCGGCGGGCCAGAAGCGCGAGGAGTCCGGGGTGAGCAGCTCGTCGATGATCACCGGCTCGCCGTCGGGGGCGAGGCCGAACTCGAGCTTGGTGTCGGCGATGAGCAGCCCCCGCGCCTCGGCGTGGGCCGTGGCGTGGCGGAAGACCGCCAGGGCGATCTCGCGGATGCGCTCGGCCCGCTCGGCGCCGACGAGCTCCGCCGTGCGCTCGAAGGAGATCGGCTCGTCGTGCTCGCCGACCGCCGCCTTGGTCGTCGGCGTGAAGATCGGCGCCGGCAGCCGGTCGGACTGGCGCAGCCCGGCGGGCAGCGCCACCCCCGAGACGGTCCCGTCGCGCTGGTACGACGCCCACCCGGAGCCGGCGAGGTAGCCGCGGACGATGGCCTCCACCGGCAGCGGCGCCAGGCGCCGGACCACCACCGCCCGGCCGCGCACCTGCTCGGCCTCGTCGGCGGCCACCACCGCCTCGGGCGGCGTCTCGAGGAGGTGGTTGGCGGCGATCCCGGCGGTCTCCCGGAACCAGAAGCTCGACAGCCGCGTCAGCACCGCCCCCTTGCCGGGGATCGGGTCGGGGAGCACGGCGTCGAAGGCGGAGAGCCGGTCGGTGGCGACAATCAGCAGCCGCTCGTCGTCGACGGCGTAGATATCGCGCACCTTGCCGCTGTGCAGCCGCGTCAGGCTGTGCAGGCGGCTCTCGGCGAGGGGGGCGGGGGCGTCGCTGGTTGTGTTCATAGGGGCTCGGCCGATGCTTTAATGATGCATAATATGACGTGTAGTCATCTTCGTATATGTTCAAGAGGTGTATCCGTGGGCGAGGTCACCATCTATCTCGACGATGAGCATGAGCGTCGCCTCAAGCGAGCAGCCCAGTCAGCGGGTCTGCCGGTCAGCCGTTGGGTCGCCTATGTTATCGAGGAGCACACCTGCACCCAGTGGCCGGAGTCCATCCAAGCGATGGCGGGTACCTGGAAAGACTTCCCGACCGCTGAAGAGCTCCGGCAAGGCAGCGCTGCGGACAGCGCGCGGGAATCCTTGTGAGATTTGCCCTAGACACCAACACGCTGATCTACTTTTTCAAGGGGCGCGGCGAGGTTGCCCGCAATCTACTAGCCACTGCACCAGCTAGTATCCTGATTCCGGCCGTTGTGGTCTATGAGCTCGAGACCGGAATCGCGAAGTCCAGCGAGCCCGATAAACGTCGAGGCCAGCTGGATGAGCTGCTTGATACCGTGACTGTTTTGCCTTTTGACCGGCAAGCGGCCATCCAGGCAGCGCGTATCCGCGCTCGGCTCGAAGGTCAAGGTACGCCTATCGGCCCTATGGATACCCTGATCGCTGCCACTGCTCTAGCCCATAACGCCACACTTGTAACCCACAAGGGCATTATTGCGTTGCGCTTCGACCCACGAGATCTTGTGGGTGCGCGCTCGGCAACGTGATCCCCGGGCCGGCCCGCGCATCAGGCCGATCCGGGTCACCCCTGGAGCCCCACCCAGGGGATCGCCGCGTCGATCCCGGGGGCCGACACGGCTTTCGCTCGGCGAAGCGCCGGAGCGCCTCGCCGAGGACGGCACGCCGGCGGCGGCGCGGGTTCCCCATGACGGGGCAAGAACGTCTCGCCCCGAGGTTCCGGGCCGCGTTGACGTCGGCGTGCATCCGGCGACCGCAGCAGCGGCACCGGAAATCGGATTGGCTGCGGCGGTTGGCTTTCTCGACCCAGCCGCAGTGCGAGCAGGCCTGCGAGCTGTAGGCGGCGTTCACCTCGGTATGCGTCACGCCGTAGCGCTCCTCCAGGTCCTGGAGCTTGGCGCGGAGGACGCCGCGCCCGCAGTTGGTGAGGAGCCGGTTCATCCGCTTGGACAGGCCCGGCATCCGGAAGTCCAGCCGCTCCACCGTCAGGTGGGCGGGCCGGTGCAGGTACACGAGGCGGTTCAGGATGCGGTTGATCTCCGTGCGCAGCCAGCCACGCAGCTGCCGCACGGCCTTATCGTAGCGCCTCGAGCGTACCTTCAGCCCGGCCTTCTGCCGGTGCCGGGCGATGCGCGTGATGCGCCGGTCCAGCCGCTCGAGGTGTTCTAACGCGCCCCGCCCCATCCGGTCGCCAGCGTCGGTGGCGATCAGCGTCGACAGGCCGAAGTCGATCGCGAGATCGTCGCGCAGCGGGGTGTAGGCCGCGCGCTGCGCGGCGAACGGCGCCGAGACGTCCGTGACGACGCCCACGCTGATCCGTCCGTCCCGGTCCTCGTTGACCTGGACCGTCCGGCAGCGCTGGCCTTCCCGCCGCTCGAAGTACGGGTGGGACTGGAGCGGGATCTCGATCCGCCGGCCCCGCTCCAGCGTGCCCAGGCGCAGCCAGAGCGGGAACGCCGAGGCGCACCTCGCCTCGGCGAGCGTGGCCTGGCGCTGGTCGATGACCATGTTCACCCGCTGGAACGACGGCCGCCGGTGCCGGCCGAGCACATGCCGCATGATCCGCCGCGCCAGGTCGCGCACCGCGTCCGGGACCGGCTCGCCGGTGTCCGGCATGACGACATCCCGGTGCAGATCGAACCAGGCCTCGGCCTTGTTGACCACGCGCAGCATGTGCCTGGTGCGCTCGTCGAACGCCTCGTGCCGGGCGACGATCTCGGCGAACTCGTTCTGGCGGTTGGCGAGGAACGAGCTCAGCGTGCCGACGACCTGATAGCGCACCATCTGCAACCGTGCGGCGCCGACCTCCGCCTTGGCCGCGGCGACGCCGGGCACGGCGGCCTCCTGGGCCGCCGACAGGTTCTTGCAGAAGCCGCCGTCGCGGAAGAAGCGTGTCCACTGGTCCGCGGCGACCGCCCGCGCCGCCCGGCGCCAGGCGCGCAGCAGCTCGCGCACGGCGGCAGCCTTGCCGGCGTTCATCGCCGGGGGCAGCAGGTCGGTGCGGTGGATGGCCGTGGCCGTCATGCGGTCAGCACCCGGAATGGCAAGGGCTCGGCCGGGCGGGCGAGCAGCGAGATTAAGGTGTTAGCGTCCCGTTTGCGATGATTCCAGGCGTGCGCCGCTTGAGCAGCATAGCGATCCAGGTGCTTGCCACTGACCCAGTGATGCACGCCCACCACCATGCGTCGGAGTAGCGCGTGATACGACTCCGCCGTATTGACGTGAACGCGCTCCCCGCTGTCGGCGTCGGTTCGGGCATACGCACGCCTGGAATGGTTGACCGTCAGGTGGCTGGGATGCGCCCGGCCGAGCTTGCGGTAGGCCGGCAAGGCATCCGTTATCAGCCGCGCCGCTGGATCGACCCAGGCGCGCCACGCGGGTGTGATCGCATCCGTGCGATGGCTTTCGATGCGGCGTGCATGAACCGCCCCACCGCGCTCGACGGCAGTCAGCAGCAACGGCTTGGAGGTGCCGCGACCTTTCGGACGCGCCCGTCCGGAGCTGCTATCCGTTGCATCGCCCGCGCTCCGAGTGCGCGGACCACCGCCCACGTAGGTTTCATCCATCTCCACGATGCCACGCAGCACCGGATCGTCGCTGGCCATCATCTGGCGGATCCGGTGCGACAGGTGCCAAGCGGTTCGATACTGGAGGCCGAGCCAGAAGCCGAGCTGACGGGCGGAAATGCCCTTGGATGAGCACGCCATCAGGAACATCGCGATGAGCCAGGTCCGGACCGGAAGGTGAGAGGCCGCCATCGGCGTACCTGAGCGCGCTGAGGTGGCCCGGCCGCAGTCGCGGCAGTGGAACAGCATCTTGCGCCCCGGCAGCCGGCGTGCGTTGCCGACGGAGCCGCACCAGCGGCAGACCGGGCCCTCCGGCCAGCGCGCCGACAGGAACAACGCCTCAGCATGCGCCTCATCCGGCACCAAGTCCAGGAAGCCTTGCAGGGTCAGAGAGTCATGCACCATACCCATCAAGATATAGGACATCATCATCAGAAAGCAATAGATCCGACCCACAATACCAGCGAATTCCGGCGCGTCCCCCAGCTTCAGCTCACGGACTGGTTCCACTCAGCGACCTAAAGGCCGCCAGCGCCGCCTCGCGGCTCTCGCGCAGGTCGACGACCGGCTCCGGGTAGTCCCGCCCGAGGGTGACGCCGCTGCGCCGGCGCGCGTCCGCCGGCGCCGCCCACGGCTGGTGGATCCACTGCTTGGGCAGCCCGGCCAGCTCCGGGACCCAGCGCCGGACGTAGTCGCCGTCGGGGTCGAAGCGCTCGCCCTGGCGCACGGGGTTGAAGACGCGGAAGTAGGGCGCGGCGTCGGCGCCGCAGCCGGCCACCCACTGCCAGCCCATGCTGTTGCTCGCCCGGTCCCAGTCCACGAGGGTGTCGCGGAAGAAGGCCTCGCCGTGCTGCCACGGCAGGCGCAGGTTCTTGACGAGGAAGGAGCCGACGACCATGCGGGCGCGGTTGTGGAGCCAGCCGGTGGCCCAGAGCTCGCGCATCCCGGCGTCGACCAGGGGGATGCCCGTCTCGCCCCGCTGCCAGGCGGCGAGCAGCCGGCCGTCGGGGTCCTCGCGCCACGGGAAGGCGGCGAAGCGCCGGTCCACCGGGCGCTCGTGGAGGCGCGGCTCCTGGGCGAGGAGGTGGTGGGCGAACTCCCGCCAGCCGAGCTCGGCGCGGAAGGCCTCGACCGACTCCGCGGCGGCCGCGCCCTGCTCGGCGGCGTCGGCGAGGGCGTGCCAGAGCCGGCGGACGCTGAGCTCGCCGAAGTGCAGGTGCGCCGACAGGGCCGAGGTGCCGGCCTGCCCCGGGTAGTCGCGGGCCTCGCCGTAGGCGGCGGCGCCCGCGGGGAGGAAGGCCTCGAGCCGGCGCTCGGCGCCGTGGGCGCCGGGCTGCCAGAGCGGCTCGAGCTTGCGGTCCCAGCGCACCCGCGGCAGCAGGCCGAGGGCCGCCAGGGGCTCGGGCTCGGGGGTCGGGCCCGGCGGCGGCAGGTGCGGCGAGGGCGCCGGCAGCGGCGGGTCGAGCTGCGCCCGGACGGTGCGCCAGAAGGGGGTGAAGGCGCGGTACATGCCGCCGCTGCGGTTGCGCGCGGCGTGGGGGTCGGTGAGCAGCCCGTCGGGCAGCACCCGCAGCGCCACCCCGTCCTCGGCCAGCGCCGCGGCGGCCTCCCGGGCGGTGCGCTCGGCCTCGGGCTCGGCGACGGCGGTGGCGTAGACGGTCTCAGCGCCGCACGCCCGGGCCCAGTGCTGCAGGGCGGCGACGGTGGGCCCGTGGGCGAGGTGGAGCCGGCTGCCGGCGGCGGCCAGCGCCGCCTGGAGCGCGGCGAGGCTGTGGTGGCGCCACCACTGGCTGGCGGCGCCGGGGGCCGGGTCCGCCTCGCCGGGGGCGTGGACGTAGAGCGGCACGACCCGCTCGGCCGCCGCGGCGGCGGCCCGCAGCGCCGGCTGGTCGGCCAGGCGCAGGTCGCGGCGCAGCCAGACGAGGGCCGTGCTCACGGCCGCCCCTCGGCGCCGTGGTGGGCGGCCAGCGCGGCGCCGAGGGGCG
>NZ_NRSH01000095.1 GCF_016584055.1 Halorhodospira neutriphila | reverse complement strand
CGCTCGGCGCCGCCGGCGGCGAGGGCCAGGCCGGCGCCGGCGAGCGCCGCGGCGCCGAGCAGGGTGAGGATCTTGCGCGATCGCCGCATGCCGGCCCCTCCCTACTCGCCGAGGCCCATCTCGATGTAGCCGGTCGGGCAGACGTCGTGGCAGATGTGGCAGCCGACGCAGCGGCTGTAGTCGGTCTGCACGTACCGGCCGATGGCCCGCTCGCCGCGGGGGACGCGCTGCACCGCGTCCTGCGGGCAGTAGATCAGGCAGTTGTCGCACTCGAAGCACATCCCGCAGCTCATGCACAGCCGCGCCTCCTCCTGCACCTGCCCGGCTGAGAGCGGCTGCAGGCGCTCGGCGAAGTCGCCGATGACCCCCTCCCGGTCCACGCGGCGGCGCTCGCGCTCGGCGTGGGCGCTGGGGGTGAAGTGCCCGAGGTAGAGGCGGTCGTGGCGGATGACCTCGGCGGCGCCGCGGTCCTCGAAGTTGTGCACGGCGAACGCCGCGTGGTCCGTGCCGCGGACCGGGGCCGGCTCGTACGCCTCCGGCGCCCGCCCGGCCCGGCGCAGGGCGTCGAGCAGCCGGAAGTGGTGGACGTTGACCTTGGGCGGGGCGCCCGGGGCGCCGCGCTCGAGGTAGGCGTCGATGCCGCGCACCGCGGTGTCGGCCTGCCCGATGGCGGTGCTGAGCAGGTGGGGCCGGAGGATGTCGCCGGCGGCGAAGTGCCCCGGCCGGTCCGGGATCTGGTAGCGCTTGTCCGCCTGGATGAAGCCGTGGCCGTTGTCGAGGGCCTCCAGCCCCTCGAGGTTGCCCCGCTGCCCGATGGCGGCGATGACCAGGTCGGTCTCGACGCGGAACTCGGTGCCCTCGACGGGCTGCGGCTGCTCCCCCGCCATGCGGCACTCGGCGAAGCGCAGGGCCTGCGCCCGCCCGGTATCGGGGTCGCGCTCGATGGCCACCGGCATGACGCCGTCGCGCAGGCTCACCCCCTCGCGCAGGGCGTCCTCGATCTCCTGCTCCGAGGCGGTCATCTCCGCGCGGGGGAACAGGGAGGTCAGGGTCACCTCGGCGCCCTCGCGCACGGCCAGGCTCGCCGCGTCGTGGGCGGTGTAGCCGAGCACGGCGTGCTCCGGGCGCCCCTCGTCGGGCAGCTCCGTGCTGTAGCCGAGCCGCCGGGCCACCGAGGCGACGTCGATGGAGGTGTCGCCGCCGCCGATGACCAGGATGCGGTCGCTGACGGCGGCCAGGCGCCCCTCGTTGAAGGCGCGCAGGAACTCGATGCCGGTCAGGCAGTTGGGGGTCTCGTCCCAGCCCTCGAGGGGCAGGGGGCGGCCCTCGTGGGTGCCGAGCGCCCAGAGGACGGCGTCGTGCTCGGCCTCGATCGCCTCCAGGGCGACGTCGCGGCCGGCCTGGCACTCGGTGCGCACCTCGACGCCGAGGGCGAGGATGCGCTCGATCTCGGCGTCGAGGACCTCGCGGGGGACGCGGTAGCCCGGGATGCCGTAGCGCATCATGCCGCCGAGCTCGGGCTGCGCCTCGAAGAGGGTGCAGCGGTGGCCGCGCTTGCGCAGCTGGTAGGCCGCCGCCAAGCCCGCCGGGCCGCCGCCGATCACTGCCACCCGCCGGCCGGTGTCGGGGCCGGGCTCGCCGAGGCCGAGGCCGTGGTCGCGGGCGAAGTCGCCGATGGCGTGCTCGACGGCGTTGATGGCGATGTGGTCGTCGACGACCCGGCGGTTGCAGCCCTGCTGGCACGGGGCCGGGCAGACGCGGCCCATCACCGCCGGGAAGGGGTTCGCCTCGGCGAGGCGGCGGAAGGCGTGGGCCTGCCACGCCTCGCCCTCCGGCGGCTTGTCGAGCCCGCGGGCGATGTGCAGCCAGCCGCGGATCTCCTCGCCGGCGGGGCAGTTGGCCTGGCACGGCGGCGTGCGGTGGACGTAGGTCGGGCACTTGTGGGAGGTGTCGGCCTCGAAGATCCGCTCGTGCCAGGAGCGGGGGCGGTCGTCGCCCTCGCGGTAGCGCCGGAAGGTGTAGGGCATCGATTCCGCGTTGCTCGCCATGGCTGTCTCCCTCTGTGTTCGGGCCGCCGGGCCGGCTCAGGCCTCGGTGCGGTCGAGCCGCACGGCGTTGCCCACCAGCTCGTGGAGGCTGATCACCGTCTCCCGGGGGATGCCGTAGTACGGCAGGACCTTCGCGAACTGCGTCTTGCAGATGGCGCAGATCGCGGCCATCTTCTGCACGCCCTGGCGCTCCATGACCTCGCCGAGGGCCGAGGCGCGGGGGTAGGCGCCGCGCACCCGCAGCTCCATGACCTCGTCGGTGAGCAGGCCGCCCCCGCCGCCGCAGCAGAAGGTGGCGTCGCCGGTGGTGCCGTCGGCCATCTCGTGGAAGTGGGGGACGCTGGCGCGCAGCAGCTGCCGCGGGATCTCCAGCTGCCCCCCGGCGTAGCCGCCCATGCGCGAGGCGCGGGCGACGTTGCAGGAGTCGTGGAAGGTGACGCCGCCGTGGTGGGCGTTGGCCTCCGGGTCGAGCTCGATGGCGCCGCGCTCGACCAGGTCCCGGGTCATCTCGCAGATGTGCTGCGGGACGGGGTAGCGCCGGTCGAGCTGGTCCTGCAGGGCGCGGGCGTACTCGTCGTCGGCGTCGGCGCCCTGGCCGATGCCGGCGAGGGTGTTCCAGAAGCTGTAGGCCACCCGCCAGGCGTGGCCGCACTCGCCGACGACGATGCGCTTGACCTCGAGGTCGAGGGCGGCCTTGCGGATGCGCTCGGCGATGCGCTTCATGTGCTCGTAGCTGCCCATGAACATCGCGAAGTTGGCCGCCTCCGAGGCGTAGCTGCTCAGCGTCCACGACAGCCCCGCCTGGTGGAAGACCTTGGCGTAGCCCATCAGCCCGTCGACGTGGGGCTCGGCGAAGAAGTCCGCCGAGGGGGTGATGAGCAGGACGTCGGCGCCGACCTCGTCGACGGGGATGCGGATGTCGTGGCCGGTCTCGTCCTTGAGGTCCTCCTCGAGCCCCTCGACGGTGTCCTCGAGCGCCGGCTTGGGCAGGCCGAGGTTGTTGCCCACCTTGTGGACCTTGCCGATGATCTCGTTGGTGTACTTCTGCCCGAGGCCGGTGGCGTCGAGGATCTCGCGGGCGGCCATGGAGATCTCGGCGGTGTCGATGCCGTAGGGGCAGAAGACCGAGCAGCGCCGGCACTGGGTGCACTGGTGGAAGTAGGTGAACCACTCCTCGAGGACGTCCCAGGTCAGCTCCCGGCCGCGGACCAGGGCCGGGAAGCTGCGCCCGGCCGGCGTGAAGTGGCGCCGGTAGACGTCGCGCATGAGATCCTGCCGGCCGACGGGCATGTTCCGGGGGTCGCCGGTGCCCAGGTAGAAGTGGCACTTGTCGGCGCAGGCGCCGCAGTGCACGCAGGCGTCGAGGTAGACGCGCAGCGAGCGGTTGCGCGCGAGCAGCTCCTCCATGCGCGCCAGCGCCCGGTCCTGCCAGTCGTCGGGGATGTCGCTGGGGAAGCCGAGGGCCTCCTGGTGCTCGGCGCCGGCCCGGTGGGAGCGGCTCTCGGCGCTGCGGCCCGGCCGGGCCGAGGGGACCTCGAGGCCCTCGGGGCGCTGGGACAGGGGCGGTGCGTCGAAGGCGTCCTGGCTCACGGCGTCGTCCTCGCTGCTGCGTTCGGGCTCAGCGTTGGTCGCGCTCCAGCGCCGCCGCCCAGGGGGCGACGTGCCGGCGCTCGCGCGGGTTGTCGGGCTGGTTGCGGCTCGGGCTGAAGAGCACGCCGACGGCGTGGAGCAGCTTGCTGAAGGGGAAGACCGCCATCAGCACGGCGACCAGCGCCAGGTGGGTCAGCAGCAGCGGGTCCGCCGGCAGGGGCTGCCAGTCGAGGCGCATCAGCCCGAGGAAGAAGGCCTTCACGGCCACGATGTCCGTCGGCTGGAAGTGCTTGATCGCCAGTCCGGTGAGGCCGATCGCCAGCAGCAGGGCGAGGGCCAGGTGGTCCGAGGCGGTGGAGATGTAGCGGATCCGGTCGATCAGCAGCCGCCGCGCCCAGAGCGCGAGCAGCGCCCCGGCCAGGGCGTAGGCGGCGTAGACGCCGAAGGGCTGGATCCAGACCACCCACTGCGGGATCGGCTCGAGGAAGTAGCGCAGGTGGCGCAGGAGCACCAGCAGCAGGGCGACGTGGAAGAGCCAGCCGAAGAGCCAGATCCACTTGTTGGAGCGGAACAGGCTGGTGAACAGCGCCACCTCGCCGGCGACGCGCACGGCCGCGCCGCCCCGGGAAGTGGGCGCCGGCGTGGTGGGGACGCGCAGCGGGGCGGGGGTGCGCGCGTAGCGCACCGCTCGCGCCACGAGCCCCAGCACCAGCACCGCGGCAGCGAGGTAGAACAGCACGGCGTAGGTTGCGGTCAGCACGGTCTACGCTCCCTATCCCGAGGCTTCCCAGGGCGTCGCGCCGGCGATGGCCGCCGGCCGCCTAGACGCAGCCGGTGGGCTTGGGCAGCCCGGCGTAGCGGCACGCCTGCTTGGCCGGCCCGTAGGGGAAGAGCTCGTAGAGGTACTTGCTGTTGCCCTTCTCCGGGCCGAGGCGCTTGCCGATCTGCTTGGTCAGCACCCGCACCGCCGGGGCGATCTGGTACTCGTCGTAGTACTCGCGCAGGAAGTTGATCACCTCCCAGTGCTGCTCGGTCAGCTCCTGGCCGTCCTCCTGGGCCATGAGCTCGGCCACCTCCGGGGACCAGAGGTTGAGGTCCTCGATGTAGCCCTCCTCGTCGGTGGGGATCGTGGTGCCGTTGACTTGGATCGCCATAGCTGCCTCTCTTTCGGTTGCTCCTAGGTAGAACCCTTCTCGGTCGCCACTGAGTGGCCCGTGCGCCCGCCGCCGGCCCCCGGCCGGCTCACAGCCAGGCCTGGTGGGGGCCGTGCTCGGCGACGAGCTGGACGAAGCCGGCGTAGTCGACGACCTCGACCCCGTCGGCGAGGGCGTCGTGGCCGATGCCGCGGGCCTCGAGGTCGGGTCCGAGGGCGTAGACGCGCCCCTCGGCGGCGGGGCCGCGGAGCTTGGCCGACGCCTCGCCGGCGGCCACGGCCGCGTAGACCCCGTCCTCGATCAGCAGCAGCCGCTCCCCGGCGAGGTGCTCGAGGCAGGAGTCCAGGTCGCGGGTCTGCAGGGGCGATTTGTTGACGGTATGGAGCATGCTCGCTTTCCCTCCTAGAAGGACATCACCACGTCCTGCTCGGCCATCAGCGCGCTCATGCGCTCGCGGTCGACGACCTGCACGGGCACGATCAGCTCCTCGGCGCTCAGCCCCCGCTGCGCGAGCGACTCCGCCTCGACGTAGAGCTTGTCGATGTCGTAGTCGTCGAGGGCGCGGAACGTCGGCGCGAAGTTCTTCATGCCCAGCGCCTTGGCGTCCTGGCCCTGGCGCAGCTGGTGGACGCCGTCGTCGAGGAAGGCGAGGCTGACGTCCTGGTCGAAGGCGGCGCTGATCAGGACCACCTCCAGGGCCTCGAGGGCGTAGATCGTCCCGTGGGGCGCCTTGCGGTTGACGAACATGAACCGCTTGACCGCTCCCGCGTCTTCCCAGTTGGCCTCGTCGCTCACCGTTGTCTCTCCTCTGTGCCGATGGTTGCCGGCGTTGCTAGTCGCCGAAGGTCACCAGCCGGTCCGCCTGGATGCCGACCTCCACGAGCTGCCCGAGCCCGGAGATGCGGAACCCGGCGCCGAGGATCTCGTCCTTGACGCCGCGGCGCAGGGCGGCGGCGACGCAGACCACCAGGTCGGTCCCGTGCGCCTCGGCGAGCTCCGACCAGCGCCGCACGATGTTGCGGTCGTCCTGCTGCGGCTCCTGGAGCCGGTTGGCGTTGTGCACGCCGTCCATGTAGAAGAACACCCGCGAGACCTCGTGGCCCTGCGCCAGGGCGGCGGCGGCGAAGTGGTAGGCGCTGTCCGCCGCCTCGTGCTGGTACGGCCCCTCGTTGACCAGGATCGCGAAGCGCATGTCGGACTCTCCCTCCTAGAAGCGCAGGTGGGCCGAGGTGTTGAGCTTGTACCGCGACCCCTTCCAGTTCTCGATGTGGTGCTTGGTGAACGGCAGGCCGGTGAGCTCGAAGAAGCGCTTCCAGCCGATGCGCTCGATCCACTCGCCGACGCGCTCGTAGTCGCGGGCGTTGTCGCGGTAGGTGTAGAGGATCCGCTTGACGTGCTCGGCGACCTCCGGCCAGCGCGGCGGGTTGTTGGGCAGCCCGGCGACGGCGAGCTTGTGGAAGGTCGGCACGCCGCGGGCGTTGGCGTGGTTGCCGCCGACCCAGATGGCGATCTTGGAGTGCTCCGGGTCGTTGATCTGCATCGGCGGGCAGGGCGGGTAGCAGGCCCCGCAGGCGACGCACTTGCTCTCGTCGACCTCCAGCGACGGCTGGCCGTTGACCACCGCCGGCCGGATGGCGGCCACCGGGCAGCGGGCCACCACCGAGGGGCGCTCGCAGACGTGGGCGACCAGGTCGTGCTGGATCTTCGGCGGCTTGGTGTGCTGGATGTTGATGGCGATATCGCCCTGGCCGCCGCAGTTGATCTGGCAGCAGGAGGTGGTGATGTGCACCCGGTTGGGCATGCGCTCCTGGATGAACTCCTCGTGGAGCTCGTCCATGAGCGCCTTGACCACCCCCGAGGCGTCCGTGGCCGGGATGTCGCAGTGCAGCCAGCCCTGGGTGTGGGAGATCATGGTCACCGACGGGCCGGTGCCGCCGATGGGGAAGCCGGCGCGCTGCAGGGCGTCGATCAGCGGCTGGAGCTTCGCCTCGTCGTCGACGGTGATCTCCGCGTTCGAGCGGATCGTGAAGCGCAGGTAGCCGTCGGCGTACTCGTCGGCGATATCGCAGAGCGAGCGCACCGTGGCCAGGTCCATCTGCCGCTGCGTGCCGACGCGCACCGTCCAGACCTCCTCGCCGGTGTGCGAGGTGTGGTGGAGCACGCCCGGGCGGGGGCGGTCGTGGGACCGCCAGAGCCCGAAGTTGCGGCGCAGCGTCGGGTGCAGGTGCCGGAAGGGGTCCGGCGTGCCGCTCTCGATGGGGGATCTCGGCTTCTGGGTCGCTTGTGCTTCGGCCATGGTCGTCTCTCCCTCCGCGGTCCCGGGGCCCGGCTAGGCTAGGAGGCCTGCTCCGAGGCCATCTGCTGGCGCCGGTACCACCTCTCCGCCTCCTCGTCCCAGTCGTCGGTGCGCACGTAGGAGATCGAGCGCGGCTCCTTGAGCATGTTGGGGTCCGCCTCGAGGCCGATGGCCTCGAGGAACTCGGCCAGCCCGATGCGCTCGATCATCTCGCCGACGCGCTCGTGCTCGAGGGCGTTCTCGGCGAAGAACTCGACGATCTCCTGGGCGATCTCGAGGATGCGTTGGTAGTCCTGCTCGCTGCGCAGCGGCAGGAAGGGGACCACGACGGTCCCGAAGAGGTCGCCGATGCGCAGGGTCCGCTTGCCGCCGACGAGGATGGTCACGCCCCGGTCCTCGCCGGGGGCGAGGGCCTCGGTCATGACGTTGATGCAGTGCATGCAGCGCACGCAGCTGCGGTTGTCGATCTCGAGGGTGTCGTCGTCGTTGAGGCTCAGCGAGCCCGAGGGGCAGCGGGTGACGACGTTGTCGATGGTGTGCTTGCGCCCCTTGCGCCGGACGAAGTCCTGGACGGCGGCCTGGTCGACCTGGATCTCGTCGCGCCAGGTGCCGATGACGGCGAAGTCCGAGCGCTCGATGCTGTTCATGCAGTCGTTGGCGCAGCCGGAGACCTTGAACTTGAACTTGTACGGCAGGCTCGGCCGGTGCATGTCGTCGAGGAAGTTGTTGACGAGCATGCGGTGGATCTTCTGCTCGTTGCAGCAGGAGTGCTCGCAGCGCGCCGCGCCGACGCAGGACATGCCGGTGCGCACCGCCGGGCCGGCGCCGCCGAGGTCGAGGCCGTACTCGTTGAGCTCGTCGAAGCAGGCCTGGACGCTATCCGCGGTGATGCCCTGGAGCATGATGTCGCCGGTCTGCCCGTGCAGGGCGATCAGCCCCGAGCCGTGGCGCTCCCAGATGTCGCAGATATCGCGCAGCAGCGCCGTGGAGTAGTGCATCCCCGCCGGCGGGATGATGCGCATGGTGTGGAACTCCTGCGCCTCGGGGAAGTGCGGGTTGTCCTGCTCGTCCTTGAGCTCGGTGAAGCGCGGGATGATGCCGCCGCCGTAGCCGTAGACGCCGATCGTCCCGCCCTTCCAGTAGCCCTTGCGGTCGGTGTAGGACTGCTCGAGCTGGCCGAGGACGCCGGCGAGCATGGGCTTGTCCTGGGCCTGGCGCTTCATGCCGGTGACGAAGCTCGGCCAGGGGCCGCTCTCCAGCTCGTCGAGATTCGGGGTGTCGTAGGTCTTGTCGCTCATGGCGGTGATCGCTCCTCGCCTGGGCTCTGCGCCTGCAGCGGGCCCGGCGGCCGGGCCCCGCTTCGGTAACCCCAAGCTAGTCGCGCGCCGTGGCGGATGGGAATATCCATTCAAGGAGTCGAATACGTCGGGGGACTACCCCTTTCGGGATATAGGGCCCGCCGCGCCCGCCGGCGCTACGCTGAGGAGCGTGGCAAGAGGCCCCAACGCGGCGAGGTCGAGCATGCTCTGGGAGGTCGAGGAGGAGGGGACAGCGGCGACGGCGCCGGCGGAGGCCGTGGACGTCGCCTTCCCGCTGCGCGGGCGCGCGCTGCCCGAGGCCTACGCGGCGGCGCTGGCGGAGGCGCTGGCGCCGCTGCTCGCCCCCGTGGCCGAGCCGCGGT
>NZ_NRSH01000094.1 GCF_016584055.1 Halorhodospira neutriphila | reverse complement strand
ACCCGCCTCGTCGGCAGCGAGGGGGTGCGCACCCCGTCGAGGCGCACCCCCTCGCTGCCGACGAGGCGGGTGATCTCGCTCAGCGGGGCCTCGAGCACCGTCGTGCGCGCGTGGAGGCGGACCGGGTAGCGGCGCGACGGCGCGGTGCGCCAGGCCACGTCCAGGATCCGCTCGGGCTCGCGCCGGCGCAGCTGCTCGAGGTTGGGGCAGTCCTGGCGGTGGATAGTCACCCCGGCGCCGCGGGTGATGAAGCCGACGATGGGGTCGCCGGGGGTCGGGGTGCAGCAGCGCGCCGTGCGCGTGAGCAGGTTGCCCACCCCCTCGACGGTGACGTCGTCGTCGGCGCCGGCCCCGGACCGGCGCTGCGGCGCCGGGGGCGGCTCCGGGCGCTGCGGCAGGAGGCGGTCGCGCAGCAGCGCCGCGATCTGCCCGGGGGTCACCTCGCCGCGGCCGAGCGCCGAGAGGAAGGCCTCGGTGCGCGGGTAGCGGCTGCGCCGGGCGACCTCCTCGAAGCCCACGTCCTCGAGCCCGAGCCGGCGCAGCTCCTTGTCCAGGGCCTGGCGGCCGGCGGCGACGTTCTTGTCGTGGTCGCGCTGGCGGAACCAGGCGCGGACCTTGGCGCGGGCGCGGTTGGTGTAGAGGTAGCCGAGCTCGGGGTTGATCCAGTCGCGGCTCGGCCGCTGCTCCCGGGCGGTGCGGATCTCCACCCGGTCGCCGTTCTCCAGCGCCCGGGTCAGCGGGGCGATGCGGCCGTTGACCCGGGCGCCGCGGCAGCTGTGCCCGAGCTCGGTGTGGATGTGGTAGGCGAAGTCCAGCGCCGTCGCCCCGCGCGGCAGGTCGAGGACGTCGCCCCGCGGGGTCAGCGCGTAGACCCGGTCGGCGAAGACCTCGGCGCGGACGCGGTCGACGAAGTCCTCGGCGGCGTCCTCCTCGCCCCCCCACTCGAGGAGCTGGCGCAGCCAGGCGATCTTGCGCTCGAAGTCGGTGTCCTGCTTGCCCCCCTCCTTGTAGCGCCAGTGGGCGGCGATGCCGAGCTCGGCCTCGCGGTGCATCTCGTGGGTGCGGATCTGCACCTCCACCGACTTGCCCTCGGGGCCGACCACCGCCGTGTGCAGGGAGCGGTAGTTGTTCTCCTTGGGGGTGGCGATGTAGTCGTCGAACTCCCGGGGGATCGGCGTCCACAGCCCGTGGACGATGCCCAGGGCCGCATAGCAGGCCCGCTCGTCGTCGACGAGCACGCGCACCGCGCGCAGGTCGTAGAGCTCGTCGAAGCGCAGCCCCTTGCGCTCCATCTTGCGGTGGATGCTGTAGATGTGCTTGGGGCGGCCGTAGACGTGGGCGCTCAGGCCGGCCTCGTCGAGGGCCTGCTGGAGGGCCTCGCGCACCCGCTCGATGTAGGCCTCGCGGTCGCTGCGGCGCTCGGCGAGCAGCCGGGCGAGGCGCTGGTAGTCCGCGGGCTCGAGGTAGCGGAAGGCCAGGTCCTCGAGCTCCCACTTCACCTGCCAGATGCCGAGGCGGTTGGCCAGGGGGGCGTAGATCTCCCGCGTCTCCCGGGCGATGCGGGTGCGCTCGGCCTCGGGCAGCGCCTTGCAGGTGCGCAGGTCGTGGAGGCGCTCGGCGAGGGTGATGAAGACCACGCGCACGTCGCGCGCCATGGCCAGCAGCATCTTGCGCAGCCCCTCGGCCCGCTCCCCCTGGACGGCGGCCTCGAGCTCGGCGGCGTCGTGGAAGCGGCCGATCCCGCGCATGCGGTTGACGCCGAGGACGAGCTCGGCGATGTCGTCGCCGAGCTGGCGGCGCAGCCGGCGCGCGCTGCCCTCGTCGAGCTCGGGCAGGTCGTGGAGCAGCGCCGCGGCCAGGGTGGCGGCGTCGAGGCCCAGCTCGGCGAGGGCCGTCGCCGTGGCCACGGCGTGCTCCAGGTAGGTCTCGCCGGAGGGGCGCTGGCGCTCGCCGTAGGCCTCGGCCGCCAGGCGCCAGGCGCGCTCGAGCAGCGCCTGGCCCTCGGGCTCGAGGGCCACGGGCAGCCGCTGCAGCCAGCCGCCGGGCTCCAGGGCCGCCGTGACGCCTTCGATATCGGCCAGTGCGCTTTGGACCATGCCGGTGCGGATCCCTCTGTGGCGGGGGCGGCGCGCTCAGCCGCCGTCGACGACGGTCACGCCGCGGCCCTCGAGGCCGCGGCGCACGGCGTCGTCGTCGGCCGGGTCCACCGGGCGGGTCAGCCCCCAGAGCAGGTGGACCTCGAAGCCGGCCGCGGCGCCGTCCTCGGCGGTCCAGCGCACGCAGTAGTCGCGGGCCAGGCCGCAGACGTAGAGCCGCTCCAGGCCGCGCTCGCGCAGGTAGCCGGCGAGCCCGGTCGGCGGGCGGCTGCCGTCCGGGGCGAGGTTCTCGCGGAAGCCGCTGTAGGAGTCGATCTGCGGGTCGGTCGCCTTGCGCAGGACGGCCTCGGCGTGGCGCCACGGCAGCGCCGGGTGGAGCTCCGCCCCGGGCGTGCCCTGGACGCAGTGCTCGGGCCAGAGGACCTGCTCGGCGCCGTAGAGCTCGACGGCCTCGAAGGGCTCGCGGCCCTCGTGGCTCGAGGCGAAGGAGACGTGCCCCGGCGGGTGCCAGTCCTGGGTGGCGACGATGTGCGGGAAGCGCCCGCTCGCCATGAGCTCGGCGAGGGGGGCGAGGATCTCGTCGCCGCCCTGGGTCGCCAGGGGGCCGCCGGGCATGAAGTCGGGCTGGACGTCGACCACCAGCAGGGCCGAGCGCTGCGGGTCGTGGGGAAGGGTCGCGGCCATGGCTACCTCGCTAGCGCGCCTTGCGCGGCACCCCGGCTGGGCGCCGCGCAAGGGCTTGGGAATGAGCCTTGTCTTCCCTGTCCGGCGAGGCCGCTGCGAGCTCCCGAGGCTACTCCTCCTCCTCGACGGCCTTCATCGACAGGCGGATGCGCCCCTGCCGGTCGACCTCGAGGACCTTGACGCGCACCGCGTCGCCCTCGGAGAGCTCGTCGGCGACGTTCTCGACCCGATTATTGGAGATCTGGGAGATGTGCACAAGGCCGTCGCGGCCCGGCAGGATGTTGACGAAGGCGCCGAAGTCCATGAGCTTGGCGACCCGGCCGTCGTAGACCTTGCCCACCTCGACGTCGGCGGTGAGCAGCTCGATGCGCTTCTTGGCCTCCTCCGCCGCGGCCTTGTCCGCCGAGGCGATGGTCACCACGCCCTCGTCGCTGATGTCGATGTTGGTGCCGGTCTCCTCGGTCAGGCCGCGGATCGTGGCGCCGCCCTTGCCGATGACGTCGCGGATACGCTCCGGGTCGATCTTCATGGTCATCAGCCGCGGGGCGTACTCGGACATCTGCTCGCGGGGCCGCTCGAGGACCTGGTCCATCTCCTCGAGGATGCCCAGGCGGCCCTGCCGGGCCTGCTCCAGGGCCCGCTCCATGATCTCGCGGGTGATCCCGTCGATCTTGATGTCCATCTGCAGGGCGGTGACGCCGTCGCGGCTGCCGGCGACCTTGAAGTCCATGTCGCCGAGGTGGTCCTCGTCGCCGAGGATGTCGGTGAGCACGGCGAAGTCGTCGCCCTCCTTGACCAGCCCCATGGCGATGCCGGCGACCTGGTGCTTGAGCGGCACGCCGGCGTCCATCAGCGACAGGCTGGTGCCGCAGACGGTGGCCATGGAGGAGGAGCCGTTGGACTCGGTGATCTCGGAGACCACGCGGATGACGTAGGGGAAGTCCTCGTGGCTCGGCATCACCGCCTCGAGGCCGCGCTTGGCGAGCTTGCCGTGGCCGATCTCGCGGCGCTTGGGCGCGCCGATGAAGCCGGCCTCGCCGACGCAGTACGGCGGGAAGTTGTAGTGGAGCATGAACGGCTCGCGCCGCTCGCCCTCGAGGGCGTCGATGACCTGGGCGTCGCGGCCGGTGCCGAGGGTGGTGACGACGATCGCCTGGGTCTCGCCGCGGGTGAACATCGCCGAGCCGTGGGTGCGCGGCAGCACGCCGGCCTGGATGTTCAGCGGCCGGACCGTCTCGTTGTCGCGGCCGTCGATGCGCGGCTCGCCGGCGAGGACGCGGCTGCGGACGATGCGCTTCTCGAGGGCCTTGAAGGCCTCGCCGACCTCGCCGGCGCTCCAGCCCTCGTGCTCCTCGTCGGCGAGCGCCTCCACGGCGCTATCGCGCAGGGCGTTGACCCGCTCCTGGCGCTCCTGCTTGTCGGCGATGCGGTAGGCCGCCTCGAGCTCGCTGCGGAAGCGCTCGGCGAGCTGCGTCTCCAGGGTGTCGTCCTTCTCCGGCGGCTGCCAGTCCCAGCGCGGCTTGCCGGCCTCGGCGGCGAGGTCGTTGATGACCCCGATGGCCTCCTGCATCTGCTCGTGGCCGTAGAGCACGGCGTCGAGCATGGTGCTCTCGGGCAGCAGGTTGGCCTCGGACTCGACCATCAGCACGGCGTCCTCGGTGCCGGCGACCACCAGGTCGAGGTCCGACTCGGCGGTCTGGCTGAAGGTCGGGTTGAGGACGAACTCGCCGTCGAGGTAGCCGACGCGGCAGGCGCCGATGGGCCCCTCGAAGGGGATGCCCGACAGGGCCAGCGCCGCCGAGGTGCCGAGCATCGCCGGGATGTCGGGGTCGACCTCGTCGTTGAGCGAGAGCACCGTGGCGATGACCTGCACCTCCTGGCGGAACCCCTCCGGGAAGAGCGGCCGGATGGGCCGGTCGATGAGCCGGCAGGTCAGCGTCTCCTTCTCCGACGGCCGCCCCTCGCGCTTGAAGAAGCCGCCCGGGATCCGGCCGGCGGCGTAGGTGCGCTCCTGGTAGTTGACCGTCAGCGGCAGGAAGTCGCGCGCCGCCGCCGGATCCTTCTTGCCGACGACGGTGACCAGCACGACGGTATCGGCCATGTCGACGAGCACCGCCCCGTCGGCCTGCCGGGCCATGGCCCCGGTCTCCAGGGTGACGCGGTGCTCGCCGAAGTAGAAGCTGCGCTTGGTGGGCGTCAGCGCTTGTTGGCTCTCACTCATGGTTGGCGACCCCTCCAGCGCTTACTTGCGGAGCCCGAGCCGGGCGATCACGTCCTGATACCGGCTGCGGTCCTTGCGCTTGAGGTAGTCGAGGAGCTTGCGGCGCTGGCTGACCAGCTTGAGCAGCCCCTGCCGGGAGTGGTGATCCTGCTTGTGGGTGGCAAAGTGGTCCGTAAGGTGCTGGATGCGCGCCGACAGCAGCGCGATCTGGACCTCGGGGGACCCGGTATCGGAGGGAGAGCGGCGGAACTGCTCGACGATCTCCGCCTTCCGTTCGGCACTCAGCGACATGAAGGACTCCTGACCTAAGTTATGCTCGTGTCTTGCCTTGCAAAAAACGCGGCTAGTTTAGCGCTGCCGGCGCCGCGGGAACAAGCGCGGCCCCGCGCTAGCGCCGGGCGACCAGGCGCTTGGGCCCGACGCGCCCGTCGTCGAGGACCTGCCCCATGCCCAGGAACCGCCCGCTGCGCTCGTAGAGGCGCAGCCACCCGGCGGTCGGCGCCTTGGGGACGAAGACCGGCTGGCCCTGGACGACGAAGTGGGCGAGGTCGTCGGCGAGCTCGACGGCGGGGTACTGCGTCAGCGCCGAGTCCATGGGCAGCAGCGCGGCGTCGAGGGCCTCGCGGCCCTGCTCGGCGCGCTCGGCGAGGGCCTCGGGGGGCCACATGGCCGGCTCCTGGTACGGCCCCATGCCAGTCCGGCGCAGGGCGCAGACGTGGCCGACGGTGCCGAGGGCCCGGGCGATGTCCTCGGCCAGGGTGCGGATGTAGGTCCCCTTGGCGCAGTGGACCTCGAGCTCGAGCTCGTCGGCGCGCACCGCCGTGGCGACGAGGCGGTAGATCTCGACGCGCCGCGGCTCGCGCTCGACCTCCACGCCCTGGCGGGCGAGGTTGTAGAGGCGCTGGCCCTGGTGCTTGATCGCCGAGTACATCGGCGGCAGCTGCTCGATGGCGCCGCGGAAGCCCGCCAGGGCGGCCTCGACCGCCGCCTCGTCGAGCGCCGGGACCGGGGCGCGCTCCGCCTCCTCGCCCTCGGCGTCGCCGGTGTCGGTGGCGACGCCGAGCCGGCAGGTGACGGTGTAGTGCTTGTCGGCGTCGAGCAGGAAGCCGGAGACCTTGGTCGCGTCGCCGAAGCAGATCGGCAGCAGCCCGGTGGCGAGGGGGTCGAGGCTGCCGGTGTGGCCGGCCTTGCGCGCCCCGAAGAGGCGCTTGACCCGCTGCAGGGCCTGGTTCGAGGTCTCCCCGGAGGGCTTGTCGAGCAGCAGCACGCCGGTGACGTTGCGCCCGCGCCTTCTCTTCGCCATGCGCTCCCTACTCCTTGCCCGGTTCGTTGCTCGCGTCGTCCTCGCCGCGCTCGGCGGCGAGCTCGTCGATCAGGGCGCTGAGGCGGGCGCCCCGGTCGAAGGCCGTGTCGTGGGCGAAGCGCAGCTGCGGCATGCGCTTGACCCGGATCCGCCCGGCCACCCGGCTGCGCAGGAACCCGCGGGCCTCGTTGAGCACGGCGACGCACGCCTCCACCGCCTCGGCCTCGGCCCCGAGGACCGAGACGTAGACGGTGGCGTGGCCGAGATCGCGGCTGACCTGGACCTCCGAGAGGGTCACCGGGCCGACCCGCGGGTCGTCGACGTCCGCGCGGATCACCTCGGCGAGCTCCCGGCGGAGCTGCTCGGCGATCCGGCGGCTGCGGGGGTAGTCCTTGGGCATCGCTCCTCGGCTACAGGGTGCGCTGGATCTCGACGCGCTCGAAGCACTCGATCTGGTCGCCGGTCCGGACGTCGTTGTAGTTCTTCACGCCGATACCGCACTCGGTGCCGGCGCGGACCTCGTTGACGTCGTCCTTGAAGCGGCGCAGCGACTCGAGCTCGCCCTCGAAGATGACGACGTTGTCGCGCAGCACCCGGATGGGGTTGCGCCGGCGGACCACGCCGTCGACCACCAGGCAGCCGGCGATCTGGCCGAGCTTCGAGGAGCGGAAGACCTCGCGGACCTCGGCGGTGCCGAGGATGCGCTCCTCGAGCTCGGGCTCGAGCATCCCGGAGATGGCGTTCTTGACCTGCTCGATGGCGTCGTAGATGACGCTGTAGTAGTGCAGGTCGGCGCTGTTCTCCTGGACCAGGCGCTTGGCGGCGGCGTCGGCGCGGACGTTGAAGCCGATGAGGATCGCCTCGGAGGCGAGCGCCAGGTTGACGTCGGACTCGGTGATCGCCCCCACGCCGGAGGAGACCACGCGCACCCGGACCTCCTCGTGGGAGAGCTCCTCGAGGGACTGGCGCAGGGCCTCGGCCGAGCCGTGGACGTCGGCCTTGACCACCAGGTTGATGGTGGTGACCTCGTCCTCCTTCATCTGCGAGAAGAGGTTCTCCATGCGCGCGGCCTGCTGCTGCGCCAGGCGCTTCTCGCGCTGGCGCTCCGTGCGCTCCTCGGCGACCTCGCGGGCCTTGCGCTCGTCCTCGACGACGAGGAAGTCGTCGCCGGCGTCGGGCAGCCCGGAGAGGCCGAGCACCTCCACCGGGGTCGACGGGCCGGCCTCCTCGACGCGCTGGCCGTGCTCGTTGACCAGCGCGCGCACCCGGCCGAACTCCGTGCCGGAGATCAGGGTATCGCCCTTGCGCAGCCGGCCGTTCTGCACCAGCACGGTGGCCACCGGGCCGCGCCCCTTGTCGAGGCTCGACTCGAGGACCACGCCCTGGGCCGGGCAGTCCTGGACGGCGGAGAGCTCGAGGAGCTCGGCCTGGAGGACGATGGCCTCGAGCAGGTTGTCGACGCCCTCGCCGCTGAGCGCCGAGACGTGGATGAACTGCGTCTCCCCGCCCCACTCCTCGGGGATGACCTCCATCTGCGAGAGCTCCTGCTTGACCCGGTCGGGGTTGGCGTCCTCCTTGTCCATCTTGTTGACGGCGACGACCAGCGGCACCCCGGCGGCCCGGGCGTGCTCGACGGCCTCCTTGGTCTGCGGCATGACGCCGTCGTCGGCGGCGACCACGAGGACGACGATGTCGGTCATCTGGGCGCCGCGGGCGCGCATGGCCGTGAAGGCCTGGTGGCCCGGGGTGTCGAGGAAGGTCGATCCGCCGCTGGCCGACTCGACCCGGTAGGCGCCGATGTGCTGGGTGATCCCGCCGGCCTCCGAGGAGGCCACCTTGGCGCGGCGGATGTAGTCGAGCAGCGAGGTCTTGCCGTGGTCGACGTGGCCCATGACGGTGACCACCGGCGCCCGCGGGATGCGCTCGCCCTCGGGCTCGCGCAGCAGCTCCTCCTCGAGGTCGCCCTCGCTCTCGAGCTTGGGCTTGTGGCCCATCTCCTCGACGAGGATCGTCGCCGTCTCCTGGTCGATGGCCTGGTTGATGGTGGCCATCACCCCCTGCTTCATCATCTCCTTGATCAGGGAAGCGGCCTTGACGCTCATCCGGTCGGCGAGCTCGGCGACGGTGATCGTCTCGGGGATCTCCACCTCGCGGACCACCGGCGCCGTCGGGCGCTCGAACTCCTGCTGGAGCTTCTTGGCCGCGGTGCCGCCGCCCTCGCCGCGGCGCTTGCGCCGGCCGCCGCCCTGCTCGCCGCCCTTCTTCTTCTTCGGCTTGCCCTCCTGCTTGCGCGAGGCGCGCTCCTCGGCCTCGCGCTCGCGCTTGGCCTCGAGCTCGGCGCGCTTGCGCTCGCGCTCCTCGTCGCGCTTCTTGGCCTCCTCCTGCTGGCTCTTGGGCTTCTCCTTGAGCGCCTCGGCCTGGGCGCGGGCGGTCTGCTCGGCGGCGTCCTCCTCGGTGCCCGGCGCCGGCTCCTCGGCCTCGGCAGGCGCCGCCTGCCCGGCCTCGGCAGGGGCCTCGGCCCCCTCGGCCTCGCCGGCGGCCGAGGGGG
>NZ_NRSH01000093.1 GCF_016584055.1 Halorhodospira neutriphila | reverse complement strand
AGCAGCACTACGCGCAGCACCCAGCGCACGGTCTCGTGGTGCTGCGCGTAGTGCTGCTCGAGGAAGTGGACCAGGTAGCGCCGCGCCATGAGCCCGTGCCCGGCCAGCGCCGGGGGCGGGTCCGCGAGGAGTGTGCGGGTGCGGCGGTGGACGGCGCCGCACCAGGCGAGCAGCGGCTCGCGCTCGGGCACCCGCGCGGCGCGGCGGGCCTTCTCGCTCAGCTCCGGGAAGTAGAGGCCGTGCAGCGCCGGGTCGGGCTCGGCGCCGAGGACGACCTCGTCGACCCAGTAGCGCTCGAAGAGGGCGGTATGCCCCAGGTGCCAGGCGATCGGGCTGAGCTCCGGGTGGTACTGGGTCCGCAGGGCGGGCGCCGGCAGGGCCTGCGCCAGCCGGCGCCCGCGGCGCTGGTGGCGCGCCAGGGCCGCCAGCGGCTCGGGCGGGCAGGAGGCGGACGGCCTAGAGGGGCTCGAGCCGGGTCTCATGGGTGGCGGCCTCCATCACGAGGAGCTCCCCCGGCCCCACGCCTTGCCACCCCGGGTCGCCGTCGAAGGCCTCCGAGGCCACCAGGGCGCCGCCCGCGTAGCCCGGATGCGCGGGGTGGAAGTAGAGGCTCGGGCACTCGTGCCGGTAAGCGTAGCGCAGGGCCACGATCCCGCCCTCCCCGGCGAGGACGAGGTTGAGCAGGGCGGCGCCGCCGAGCTCGTGGAGCCAGCCGTCGATGCGCGCCACGGCGGCGCGCAGGGCGGCGGCGGCGTCGCCGTGGCGCGCGAGCGCCTGCCGGACCACGGCGAAGAGGTACTCCGAGTCGGTCGTCCCGGCGATCTGCGCCTCGATCTCGGGCTCGAGCCAGCGGCGGATCGGCCCCCGCAGGCGGCTCGCGAAGCCCTCGAGGTAGCCGTTGTGGAGGAAGAGCCGGTGCTCGTCGCTGAACGGCTGGGTGTTGGCGTAGCCGTTGGAGAGCGGGTCGGTGGCGCTGCGGACGCTGCCGCACCACAGGCCGCTGGTCAGCGACCGGCCGAGGGCGGGCAGGTTGGGATCGGCCCAGGCCGGCAGGGGGCTGCGGTAGACCGCCGGGCGGCCGTCCGGGGCCAGCCAGCCGACGCCGACGCCGTCGGCGTTGACGGTGGCGGAGACCGTCTCGCGGGGGGCGTGGGCCTGCTGGATCAGCCCGTGGGGCGGCTCGAGGAGGAAGCGGTGCAGCGCCAGCGGCGGCCCGCAGTAGGCGGCGATTCGGCACAAGGCTCTCTCCCTCCAGGCTAGGCGCGGCTCGTATCGGCCTCCAAGTAGTGAACACTGAACCACTCGCGGGCGTCCGTCCATACCCGGCGCGGCCGCCAGCCGGCCTCCCGGGCCAGGCGGCGGAAGGCGCCCAGCGTGTACTTGTACGACGACTCGGTGTGGATCGACTCGCCGGCCGAGAGCCGGAAGCGCCGGCCGTCGAGCTCGATGGCCTGCTCCCGGCGGCTGAGCAGGTGCATCTCGACGCGCCCCGCCGCGGGGTTGTAGTAGGCGAGGTGCGCGAAGCCGTCGGGGTCGACGCCGGCGCCGAGCTCGTCGCGCAGGCGCCGGAGCAGGTTGCGGTTGAAGGCCGCCGTGTAGCCGGCCGCATCGTTGTAGGCGCGGTGGAGCGTGGCCGCGTCCTTGGGCAGGTCGACGCCGATGAGCAGGCCGCCGTCCGCCCCCGCTAGCGCCCGGAGCCGCTGCAGCAGCGCCCGCGCGGCCCCGGGCTCGAAGTTGCCGATGCTCGAGCCGGGGAAGAAGGCCACCCGGCGCCCCTCGCCGGGCGGCTCGACCGCGAAGGGGGCGCTGTAGTCGCGGCAGGCGGCCTCGCAGCGCAGCCACGGGTAGTCGGCGGCCAGGCGGGCCACCGAGGCCTCGAGGAAGCGGCAGGAGATGTCGATGCCCAGGTAGGCGCTCGGGCGCAGCGCCTCGAGGAGCAGCCGCACCTTGCGGCTGGCGCCCGAGCCGAGCTCGACCAGGGTGCTGCCGGGGCCGACGAGCTCGGCCAGGGGGGCGGCGAACTCCTCGAGCAGCCCCATCTCGAGCTCGGGGATGTAGTACTCGGGCTGGGCGCAGATCGCCTCGAACAGCCGCGAGCCGCGCTCATCGTAGAGGAGCTTCGGGTCGAGCCGGGGCGGCCGGCGGCCCAGGCCCTCGGCCACGGCCCGGCGGAGCGCCTCGTCTCGCGCGCCTCCCTCCGCCATCGCGGGGCCCCTGCTAGTGCGGCGGCGCCGGCGCCGGCCCCGCCAGGCAGTCCTCGGGGCGGAAGAACCACCGGCCCGGGTCCTCGTGGCCCTCGACGCTCACCCGGCCGTCGGCGAGGTCGCGGTCCTCGTAGCGGCGCAGGTGGCGGTTGCGCCGGGCGTCGTGGACGACGCGCACGCGCGGGTACCCCGGCGCCGTGTGGTTGGCCTCGAGCACCACGGCGAGGTAGCCATCGCTCAGCCGGACCAGGGTGCCGGGGGGGTAGACGCCGATGCAGCGGATGAACTCGTAGACGAGCTCGCGATCGAAGGCCTGGCCGATCTCCTGGGTGATGATGCGCAGCGCCTCCACCGGCGCGTAGCCCTTGTGGTAGGGGCGGATCGCCGTCAGCGCGTCGTAGACGTCGACGATCATCGCCATGCGCTCCTCGAGCCCGAGCGCCTCGCCCTGGAGGCCGTGGGGGTAGCCCGCGCCGTCGAGGCGCTCGTGGTGGCGCTCGGCGATGCGGACCATCAGCTCCGAGGCGTCCTCGAGCCCGCGCAGCCAGTTCGCCCCCTTGAGCGCGTGGAGCTTGACGATCTCGTACTCGCTCTCGGTCAGCCGCCCCGGCTTGGTGAGGATCTCGAGGGGGACGAAGGCCTTGCCCACGTCGTGGAAGAGCCCGGCCACGCCGAGCTCGTGCAGCCGCGCAGGGTCGAGGTTGAGGTAGCGGCCGAAGGCCATGAGCAGCACGCCGACGTTGACGCTGTGCTGGTAGGTGTAGCCGTCGCGGGAGCGGATCCGCCCGAGGGCGAGCAGGCTGTCCTGGTGGGCGCCGAGGGCGTCGTTGAGCCGCGAGACGACGGCGTCGACGCTGGCGCGGTCCACGGCGCGCCCGGCGCGGACCTCGCGGAGCAGCCGGCTGACGATCGAGCGCGCCTCCATGGTGACCAGCCGGCTGTCGATCCCCTCCTGCGCCGGCGAGGCGTCGGCCCCGTCCGGCGCCAGGGGCTCGCTACCCTCGCCCTCCGGGCGCTCCGGCGGGAGGACCACCACCTCCTCGATCCCGAGCTCGCGGATCCGCTCGATCGCCGCCCGGTCGAGCCGGAACTGGTTGTGCAGGAAGGGGTGGTAGGCCCAGCTCACCCCGAGGTCGACGACGTACATCCCGGGCGCTAGATCCTCCACGCGGATCCGCTGGGCGATCTCCATAAGCCCTCCCCTCTAAGCCAGCTCCCTTGCCTTACCGACAGGGTAGACGACCCGCGCCAGAAGTGCCGCTGCGGTGTAAGGTCTCAGCGGCCGTCGGGCGCAGCGGCGCCGGGCCGGGGGTCCTGCCGGTTCTGGAAGTGGCGCAGGACCTCGTGGCCGACGTTATCGGGGGAGATGACGCCGCCGACGTCGTGGACGCGGGGGATCCCCTCGCCCTCGACGACGAGCGCCACGCGGATGTCCTCGCGGCTGAGGCGCTTCATCACGTCGTTGAGGATGTCCTCGGAGCGCGCCAGGACGTAGGGCAGGTGGGGGATCCCCGCCTCCGCGGCGCCCTCCTCCCCCTCCTCGGCGTGGGTCGCCAGGGCCTCGTGGGAGGTGACGCCGGCGATGTGGGTGCCGTGGCAGAGGACGATGAAGCCCGGGATGGGGTCCATGGCCTCGACCTGCGCCAGGGCCGTGGCCCGGTCGAGGTGGTCCGGCAGGTAGCCGACGTGCTCGTCCATGACCTCGTCGGCGTGGCGGACGAGGAACATGTTGATGTGCCGCTCCTGGGGGATGTAGTGGCCGCGGGCGGCGAGCTTGATGGTGTAGATGTTCTCCGCCGAGAAGGCGCGGCGCACGCCGATGGCCAGGGCCGTGGCCACGATCATGGGGACGATGATGTTGTAGTCCCGGGTGAGCTCGAAGATCGTGACGATGGCGGTCATGGCCGCCCCGGTGGCGCCGCCGACCATGGCGGCCATGCCGACGATGGCGTACTCGGTGACGGTGAAGCCGGCCTCGGGGTAGAGCTGGCCGAGCACGGCGCCGAGCAGGCCGCCGAGGCTGGCGCCGAGGAACAGCGACGGCGAGAAGATCCCGCCGGCCGCCCCGGAGCCGAGGCTGATCGCCGTGGCGAGGAGCTTGGCGACGAAGAGCACGGCGAGCAGCGAGACGGCGGTGAGCTCGCCGTCGAGGATGCCCTGGATCGCCGGGTAGCCGACCCCCTCGATGAAGTAGTGGCCGTAGGCCAGGGAGAGGCCGTACATCATCGCCCCGACGACGGCCATGCCCAGGGCGTGCTGGAGGTAGTCGTTGCGGATCAGCCGCGGGAACCAGTCGTCGAGCAGCGCCAGCAGCCGCACGAAGAGGAACGCGCCCACGCCGCAGAGCAGCCCCAGGCCGATGAAGCCGGCCAGCCGCGCGGCGTTGAGCGGCTCGAGCTCCGGCAGCGCGGCGAAGGCGACGATGAACTCCGGCTCCGCGCCGAAGAAGAGCCGGCCGATGTAGGTCGCGGTGCCGGTGGCCAGGACCACGGGCAGGAAGGTCCGCGTGGAGACCTCCGGCATCATCAGCTCGATGGCGAACATCACCCCGCCGAGGGGGGTGTTGAAGGTGGCGGCGATCCCGGAGCCGGCGCCGCAGGCGAGCAGGGTGACCCGCTGCCACGGCTCGAGGCCGAGGGCCTGGGCGACGCTGGAGCCGAACGACGAGCCGATCTGGATGATCGGCCCCTCGCGGCCCACGGAGGCGCCGCTGCCGATGGACAGCGCCGAGGCCAGGGACTTGACCACCGCCACGGCCGGGCGGACCCGGCCCTCCTGGTAGTAGATGGCGTCCATCACCTCGGGCACGCCGCCGCCGCGGGCCTCGGGGGCGAAGGTGCGGACCAGGAAGACCACGCCGAGCCCGCCGATCACCGGCGCGAGGATGATCCACGGCCCCCAGGCGCCGACGGGGGTCAGCTGGTGGCCGTGCTCCTCGAGGGAGAGGGTGCCGAGGAAGAAGAGGTTGTGGATCAGGGCGATCAGCAGCCGGAAGAGGATCGAGACCAGCCCGGTCACGACGCCGATGGCGATGGCGATCAGGGAGAGCCTGACGAGGTTGTTGCGGGGCTTCCGGTCGGCTCGCGCCATGGTCCCTGGAGCGCCCCGCCTCCCGGGGCGCGCGACCTCCTTCTACTGGCTGCTGGCGGCGCTGCTGCTGCCGTCGATGAGGGTGCCCACGCCGCGGTCGGTGAACAGCTCCAGCAGCACCGCGTGGGCCACCCGGCCGTCGACGATGTGCGCCGCCCGCACCCCGCCGGCGACGGCGTCGAGGGCGCAGCGGATCTTGGGGAGCATGCCGCCGGCGATGGTGCCGTCGTCGATGAGCTCGGCCACCCGGCGCGGGCTCAGGCCGGTGAGCAGCTCGCCGCGGCCGTCGAGGACGCCGGGGGTGTTGGTCAGCAGCAGCAGCTTCTCGGCGCCGAGGACCTCGGCGATCTTGCCGGCGACGAGGTCGGCGTTGATGTTGTAGGAGACGCCCTCGGCGTCGACGCCGATGGGCGCGACCACCGGGATGAACTCGCCGGACTCGAGCATCTCCACCACCGAGGGGTCGATGCCGTCGACCTCGCCGACGTGGCCGACGTCGATGATCTCGGGGACGCGGTTCTCCGGCGCCTCCTGCTGGACCTCGAGCTTGCGCGCCCGGATCAGGCCGCCGTCCTTGCCGGTCAGCCCCACGGCCCGGCCGCCCTGGGCGCTGATCAGGTTGACGATCTCCTTGTTGACCAGGCCGCCGAGGACCATCTCGACGACGTCCATGGTCTCGGCGTCGGTCACCCGCATGCCCTGGACGAACTCGGTCTCCTTGCCGATGCGCTCGAGCTGCTCGCCGATCTGCGGCCCGCCGCCGTGGACGACGACCACCCGGAAGCCGACGAGGCGCATGAGCACGATGTCCCGGGCGAAGGCGACCTTGAGCTCGTCGTCGACCATGGCGTTGCCGCCGAACTTGACGACGATGGTCCGGCCGCGGAAGCGGCGGATGTAGGGCAGCGCCTCGACGAGGACGCGGGCGGTGAGATCGGGGGTGATGCTCGGCTCGGACTCGGACATGGGCCTTCTCTATCCAGCGGTGTTCAGCGGACGGGGCGCGCGGGGGCGGCGCCGGCTAGCCCGGGATCTCCAGGCCCGGGCGCACGGCGGCGAGCAGCCCCTCGAAGGCGGCGCGGATCCGGGCCAGGCCGGCCTCGTCGTCGGCCTCGAAGCGCACCACCAGCACCGGGGTGGTATTGGAGGCGCGGATCAGGCCCCAGCCGTCGGGCCACTCGACGCGCACGCCGTCGATGGTGTGGATGGCGGCGTCGGTGAAGCGCCGCTGCGCCTCGGCGACCAGCGCGTCCATGAGGGCGCCCTGCTCGCCCTCCGCGACCGCCACCTTGAGCTCCGGGGTGGAGACGCCCTCGGGCAGCTCGGCGAAGACCGCGGCGCTCGGCCGGCCGTCGGCGGCGAGGATCTCCACCAGCCGGGCGCCGGTGTAGAGGCCGTCGTCGAAGCCGTACCAGCGCTCGGCGAAGAAGGTGTGGCCGCTCATCTCGCCGGCGAGCGGCGCCCCGCTCTCGCGCAGGGTGGCCTTGATCAGCGAGTGGCCGGTCCGCGACATCCGCGGCTCGCCGCCGGCGGCCGCGATCACCCGCTCGAGGTGCATGCTGCACTTGACGTCGTAGACCACGGGCTCGCCGGGCCGGCGGCGGAGGACGTCCCGGGCGTAGAGCATGAGCTGGCGGTCGGGCCAGATGATCTTGCCGGCGGCGTCCACCACGCCGAGGCGGTCGCCGTCGCCGTCGAAGGCCAGGCCCAGGTCGGCGCCGCTGGCCCGGACGCGCTCGATGAGCGCCTCCAGGTTGCGCGGCTCGGCCGGGTCCGGGTGGTGGTTGGGGAAGTCGCCGTCGACCTCGCAGTAGAGCGCCTCCACCCGGCAGCCCAGGGCCTCGAAGAGCCGCGGCGCCACGGCCCCGGCGACGCCGTTGCCGGCGTCGAGGACCACGTGCAGCGGCCGCTGCGGGCGGATGTCGCCGGCGATGCGCTCGATGTAGCGGTCGACGAGGTCCTCGCGGCGCTCGAGCCGCCCCGCCCCCGCGGCCAGGCGGCCGTCGCGGATGCGCTCGTAGAGCCCGGTGATGGCCGCGCCGGAGAGGGTGTCGCCGGCGACCATGACCTTCATGCCGTTGTAGGCCGGCGGGTTGTGGCTGCCGGTGACCGCGACCCCGGAGCCGGTGCCCAGCTCGTGGGTGGCGAAGTACATCACCGGCGTCGGCGCCTGGCCGATGTCCACCACGTCGCAGCCGGCGGCGCGCATCCCCTCGGCGACGGCCGCCGCGAGCTCGGCGCTGGAGTGGCGGCCGTCGCGGCCGACGACCAGCCGCTCGACGCCGCGCTCGCGGGCCTCGCTGGCCACGGCCCGGCCGATCCAGCGGGCGATCTCGGCGTCCAGGGTCTCGCCGACGACGCCGCGGATATCGTAGGCGCGGAAGATGGAAGCGGGTACGGCCTCTGCGGTCACGGCGTCATGCACTCCTGTTGGGGCCATCGGATGCGGGCGGGCGGACGCGCCCCGCCCCCTCAAGCGTACTGATCTGCGCGCGGCTCACGCCAGGGGCCGGGCTAGGCCTTGCCGCTGTGCCCGAAGCCGCCGGCGCCGCGCCCGCTCGCCGCCGAGAACGCCTCGACGGGCTCGAGCGCGACCCGCTCCACCGGCTGGAGCATCAGCTGCGCGATGCGCTCGCCGGGCTGGAGCTCGTACGGAACGGTGCCGTCGTGGTGGAGGATCACCCCGATCTCGCCGGTGTAGTCGGCGTCGATGACGCCGATGCCCTGGGCGACGCGCAGCCCGTGCTTGAGCGACAGCCCGGAGCGCGAGGCGACGATGCCGACGAGATTCGGGTCGGCGATGTGGACGGCGAGCCCCGTGCCGACGAGCCGGCGCTCGCCGGGGTGGAGCGTCTGCGGGGCGTCGAGGCAGGCGCGCAGGTCGAGGGCGGCCGAGCCGTCGGTGGCGTAGCCCGGCAGCGGCCACTCGCTGCCGAGGCGCCCGTCGAGGATGCGGGTCTCGATCCGGCGGGGCATCAGGCGCGCCCCCCGGCCTCGAGGCGCTCCGCCACGAGGGCGATCAGCGCCCGCGCCAGGTCCTCCTTGGGCTGCTCGGGCAGGGAGACGGGCTCGCCCTCGGCGGCGAGCACCTCGAGGCTGTTGCGCTCGACCTCGAGGCCGCGCCCGGGGCCGACGCGGTTGGCGGCCACCAGGTCCAGGCCCTTGTCCCGCAGCTTCGCCCGGGCGTGCTCGAGCAGATCCGTGGTCTCCGCGGCGAAGCCGACGACGAAGGGCCGGGGCCGCCGCGCGGCCACCGCGCGCAGGATGTCCGGGGTCGGCTCGAGGGTCAGGGTCAGCGGCCCGCTGCCCTTCTTGATCTTCTCGGGCGCCTCCTGCGCGGGGCGGTAGTCGGCGACCGCGGCGGCGCCGATGAACAGGTCCGCCCCCTCGATACGCGCCATCACCGCCTCGTGCATCTGCTCGGCGCGCTCGACCTCGACGCGCTCCACCCCCCGCGGGGTCGCCAGCGCGGCGGGGCCGGTCACCAGCACGACCTCCGCTCCCGCCTCGCGGGCCGCCGCCGCCAGGGCGAAGCCCATCCGCCCGGAGCTGCGGTTGCCCAGGTAGCGCACCGGGTCGAGGGGCTCCCGGGTGGCCCCGGCGGTGACCAGCACCCGCCGGGGCCACCC
>NZ_NRSH01000092.1 GCF_016584055.1 Halorhodospira neutriphila | reverse complement strand
AGTTTAGCGCGCGGCCCCGCTCGGGCGAGAAGCGCAGGGGACCCCGAAGGGGCGCGCTCGGCAGCTGGCCGTGCGCCCCCAGCCCCCGGGCAGCGCCGCTAACCGATCCGTGCGGCTCGTCTCACCCCGGCACCGGCAGCTCCGCCAGCGGCCAGCGGGGGCGCACCGAGAAGTCGAGGTCGCCGCGCTCGCCGGCGGCCAGCCGCAGGGCGCCCGCGTAGGCGATCATCGCCGCGTTGTCCGTGCACAGCTCGAGCCGCGGGTAGTGGACCGAGAAGCCGCGCTCGGCAGCGAGGGCGTCGAGGCGCTCGCGCAGCCGGGCGTTGGCCCCCACCCCGCCGGAGACCACCAGCCGCCGGCAGCCGGTCTGCTCCAGGGCCCGGCGGCACTTGATCGCCAGCGTCTCCACCACGGCCTCCTGGAAGCCGTGGGCGATATCGGCCCGGCCCTGCTCGTCGCTGCCGCGCTCCTCCACGGCGTGGAGGACCGCCGTCTTGAGGCCGCTGAAGCTGAAGTCCAGCCCCGGCCGGTCGGTCATCGGCCGGGGCAGCCGGACCGCGCCGGGGCGCCCGGCCTCGGCGAGCCGGGCGATGGCCGGCCCGCCCGGGTACGGCAGCCCGAGCAGCCGTGCGGTCTTGTCGAAGGCCTCGCCGGCGGCGTCGTCCACCGAGTCGCCGAGGACGCGGTAGCGGCCGAAGCCGGCCACCTGGACGAGCAGGGTGTGGCCGCCGGAGACGAGCAGCGCCACCAGGGGCATCGCCGGCGGCTGCGGCTCGAGCAGGGGGGCGAGGAGGTGGCCCTCCAGGTGGTGGATGCCCACGGCCGGCACGTCGAGCCCCCAGGCGAGGCTGCGGGCGAAGCCGGCGCCGACCATCAGGGCGCCGGGCAGGCCGGGGCCCCGCGTCCAGGCCACGCCGCCGAGGGCCTCGGCCTCGAGCCCGGCGTCGCGCAGCACGCCCTGGACGAGGCCGGGCAGCTTGCGGACGTGGTCCCGGGAGGCGAGCTCCGGGACGACGCCGCCGTAGGCCGCGTGGTCGGCGACCTGGCTGTGGACGGCGTGAGCGAGGAGGCCAGCCTCCGGCTGGTAGAGCGCGGCGGCGGTCTCGTCGCAGGAGGTCTCGATGCCGAGGATCGGCCCCAAGGCGGCTCGCTCCCTTGTCGGTGTCGTCAGTGTCGCAGGTAGGCGCCGGTGACGGCGTCGCGGATGGGGGTAGGCCGCGCCAGCCCGCCGGTCGGCCCCGGCAGCAGGGCGTCGAGGTGGGGGCCGAAGGTGTAGCGGACCGCCGAGGCGGTCCGCGCCGGCCGACCCGCCGAGCGGTTGGCGCTCGTCGACACCACCGGGCCGCCGAAGGCGCGGCAGAGGGCGGCCGCCGGCGGGTGGGCGGTGACGCGCACGGCGATGCCCGCGTGCCCGCCCGTGATCCACGCCGGCGCCTCGGGGGCGGCCGGGACCACCCACGTGACCGGCCCCGGCCAGCTCCCCCGGATCTCGGCGGCGCGCTCCGGCGGCAAGGGGGCCAGGAACGGCGTCAGGTCCTCCGGCGCGGCGGCGAGGAGGATCAGCCCCCGCTCGAGCGGCCGGCGCTTGAGCGCCAGCAGCCGCAGGACGGCCTCGCGGTCCCAGGGATCGCAGCCCAGGCCCCAGACCGCCTCGGTGGGGTACGCCACCACGCCGCCACGGCGCAGGGCGTGCACGGCGCGCTCCAGGCGCAGGCGGCTGATCCGCGGCGCGCCTGCGGTCATAGGCCGGACGAGGAGCCGATCCGGCTCTCCTCGCCGGCGGCGAGGCGGACAATGTTGTCGCGGTGGCGCCAGACCAGGGCGATGGTCAGCAGCGCCGCCGCCGCGGTGAGCACCGGCGACTGCGCGAGCCAGAGGACGTAGATGGGGGCCATGGCGAAGGCGACCACGGCGGCCAGCGAGGAGTAGCGGAAGGCGGCGGCGATGCCCAGCCAGGTGGCGGCCGCGGCCACCAGCGCCGCCGGGGACCAGGCGAGCAGCACGCCGAAGCCCGTCGCCACCCCCTTGCCGCCCTGGAAGCGGAAGAAGACCGGGAAGAGGTGGCCGAAGAAGGCCGCCAGGCCCGCGGCCCCCGCCACCACCGGGTCGCCGGTCAGCGCCCAGGCGAGGGCCACCGGCACGGTCCCCTTGAGCCAGTCGCCGACGAGGGTCGCGGCGGCCGGGCCCTTGCCGGCCAGGCGCAGGACGTTGGTGGCCCCCGGGTTCCCGGAGCCGCCCTGGCGGGGGTCGCCGAGGCGCATGAGCCGGCAGACGACGATCGCCGAGGAGACCGAGCCAACCAGGTACGCGAGCAGGATGAGCGCAAGATCGAGCATAGGGAGAGTCTCCGGTTTCAGGGCCGCAATGGCAAGCGGTCACGATGGTCGGCCCTAGCGGCGCTAGCTTGCAATCGCGGACCGCGGAGCGGCAAGTTACCAGGGCCGCGGCCCGCGCCTTCCCGCGTGGGCCGCGGGGACACCCACCCAGGAGCGCAAGAGGGCTGCCATGGCGCGCCTACCCGACCCCCCGCCCCCCGACGCCGAGGCCCAGGCCGTCAGCGACCGGCTCCTCGAGCGCATCCGCGAGGCCATCCGCGAGGCCGGCGGCGCCCTGCCCTTCGAGCAGTTCATGGACCGGGCCCTCTACGAGCCCGGGCTCGGCTACTACCGCGCCGGCGCGGCGCGCTTCGGCAGCGGCGGCGACTTCGCCACCGCCCCCGAGTTCACCCCCCTGTTCGGCCGGACCCTCGCCCGGCAGGCCGCCGAGATCCTCGAGCACCTCGGCGGCGGCGACGTGGTCGAGCTCGGCCCCGGCAGCGGCGCCCTCGCCGCCGCCGCCCTCGCCGAGCTCGAGGCCTGCGGCCGGCTCCCCCGGCGCTGGCGGATGCTCGAGGTCAGCGCCGCCCTGCGCCAGGAGCAGCAGCGCACCCTCGCCGCCCAGGTGCCCCACCTGCTCGACCGGGTCGAGCACCTCGAGGCCCTGCCCGAGGGCGACACCCCGGCGGTCTGGATCGCCAACGAGGTCCTCGACGCCCTGCCCGTGCGCCGCTTCGTCCGCCGCGGCGACGGCGTCCGCGAGCTGGCCGTGGCGGCGGACGGCGACGGCGCCCTGGGCTGGCGGGAGATCGCCGCCGACGAGGCCCTCACCGCGGCCGTAGGCGGTATCGAGGCGCGCCTCGACGCCCCCCTGCCGGAGGGCTACGTCTCCGAGGTCTGCACCCGCCTGCCCGCCTTCCTGCGCGGCGTCGCGGCGGCCCTGCCCCGCGGGGTGATGCTCTGGATCGACTACGGCTACCCGCGCCGGGAGTACTACCACCCCGAGCGCCGGGGCGGGACCCTGATCTGCCACTACCGCCACCGCGCCCACGACGACCCGTTCTTCCGGCCGGGCCTGCAGGACCTGAGCGCCTTCGTCGACTTCACGGCGGTGGCGGACGCGGGGCTGGCGGCCGGGCTCGAGCCCCTCGGCTACGCGCCGCAGGGGGGCTTCCTCGCCGGGGCGGGGCTGAGCGAGCTCGCCGAGGCGCAGATGGCCGGGGCGGACGAGCGCCGCCGCCTCGAGACCGTCCAGGCCGTGCAGCGCCTGAGCCACCCCGGCGATATGGGGGAGCGCTTCAAGGTCCTGGCGCTCGGGCGCGGCTACGCGGGGCCGATCAGCGGCTTCCGGGTCGTCGACCGGCGCGGCAGCCTCTAGGCCGGCGGAAGGCGTCCACCGCCTCGAGCAGGTCCACCACCTTCCCCGGGCGCATCTCCAGGGCCCGGTGGGCGTCCATGTGGTGCCGGGTGACGAGCACCGCCAGGTCCCGGCAGGCCCGGGGCGTGCGCAGGCGCTCGCAGAGGGCCTCGACCGGGGCCACGCCGCGCTCCTCGTGCTCCGGGTGGCGGGGGAGCGCCTCGGCGGGGGTCAGGGCCTTGCCGACGTCGTGGACCAGGGCCGCCCAGCGCGGCGCCAGGGGCAGCTCCAGGCGCGCGGCGGCGTCGAGGACGAGGAGCGTGTGCTCGCCGGCGTCGCCCTCGGGGTGGCGGTCGGTGCGCTCGGGCACCCCGAAGAGGGCGTCGATCTCGGGCAGGATCCGGGCCGCCGCGCCGCAGGCGCGCAGCACCTCGATGAGCCGGCGCGGGGCCGGCTCCATCAGGCCCCGCGCGAGCTCCTGCCAGACCCGCTCGGGGACGAGGGCGTCGACCTCGCCGGCCTCGACCATGCGCCGGCACAGGGCGAGGGTCTCCTCGGCCACGCTGAAGCCCTCGGGGGCGAGGCGGGCGGCGAAGCGGGCCAGGCGCAGGATGCGCACCGGGTCCTCGGCGAAGGCCTCGGTGACGTGGCGCAGGCGCCGCGCCTGGAGGTCGGCGTAGCCGCCGTAGGGGTCGATGAGCGCGCCGTCGCGGTCCCGGGCCATGGCGTTGATGGTCAGGTCCCGGCGCGCCAGGTCCTCCTCCAGTGAGACGTCGGGGGCGGCGTGGAAGGCGAAGCCGTGGTAGCCGGCCGCGGTCTTGCGCTCGGTGCGCGCCAGGGCGTACTCCTCGTTCGTCTCGGGGTGGAGGAAGACGGGGAAGTCCTTGCCCACCGGGCGGTAGCCGGCCGCCTCCATCTCCTGCGGCGTGGCGCCGACCACCACCCAGTCGGTCTCGGTGACCTCGCGGCCGAGGAGCTCGTCGCGCACCGCCCCGCCGACGCGGTAGGCCTCCATCGCTACGCCCCTCGCCCGGCCTCGCGGCGCGCCTCGGCGTAGTCGGCCTGGGGGCCGGCGCCGCCGAGGTAGGCCGGCGCCACCGCCTCGAGCGCCGTGGGCTCGAGGCCGAGCGCCTCGAGGCCGTTGCGGCGGCAGACGTTGGGGACCGTGCCCGAGCGGTAGTTGTCGACGGAGAAGGGCGGCCCCGGGAGCCTGCCCAGCGCCCAGGCGGCCGCCCTGGCGAGCCAGCCGGGCAGGGCGAGCGCCCGCCGGCGCAGCCCGCGCAGCCTGCCGACGTACGCGACGAGCTCGGCCAGGGTGTAGACCCGGGGGCCGCAGAGCTCGTAGCTGCGCCCCGCGGTATCGGGGTCCTCGAGGGCGCGGGCGAAGGCGGCGGCGACGTCGCCGACGTAGACCGGCTGGAGGCGCACCCCGGGGGCGCGCACGACGCCCCGCTCCCGATCGCCGACGTAGAGGCGCTGGGACTGCGCCCGCGGCAGCGGCAGGGGGACCACGCCCGGCGACAGGCGCAGGATCCCGGCGAGCCGGTTCAGGAAGCGGTCCTCGGGGCCGAAGATCACGGCGGGGCGGAAGCTGGTGACCGCCACCCCCGCCGGCGGGGCCGCCATCACCTGCTGCTCGCCCTCGCCCTTCGTCTGCAGGTAGCGGCTCGGCCCCTCGGGATCAGCGCCGAGGGCGCTCATGTGCAGGTAGCGCGGCACACCGGCCCGGCGGCACGCCGCCAGGGCCCGCCGGGGGAGGTCCACGTGGACGGCCCGGAACGGCTCGCTGCGGGTCTCGTTAGCGATGCCGGCGAGGTTGATGACCGCGTGGCAGCCGCTGAAGTGGCGGGTGAGCTGGCGCTCGTCCTGGAGGTCGGTCTCGATCAGCTGCAGGTGGGGCAGGACCCGGAGCTCGCGCCCGCGGTCGCTGCGCCGCGTGAGCACGCGCAGGCGGTACCCCTGCGCGGCGAGGCGGTTCGCGAGGTGGAGGCCGACGAACCCGCTCCCCCCGATGATGCAGACGGTCTTTGCGTCCATGTCTCACTCCTGCAGCTGACAGCACCGTAGCGAGCCGATAAGGTGGCGCGTTTAATCTGTCATTTCAACGATCCACGTGGTGGTATCGCCGTGACCGCGCAGCTGCTGATCTATCTCACCGCCGGGGCCGGGGCCGGCACCGCCGCCGGGCTGCTGGGCATCGGCGGCGGGGTGATCGTCGTCCCCCTGCTGCTGGTGCTCTTCGGCCTCGAGGGCATCGAGGCGTCGGTCGCCATGCACCTGGCGGTGGGGACCTCCCTGGGCACCATCGTGTTCACCACCCTCGGCTCGGCGCTCAGCCACTACCGGCTCGGGGCGGTGGAGCTGCCCGCCTTCCGCCGGCTGGGGCTCGGCCTGGTGGCCGGCGCCGCCGCCGGCGCCGCCCTCGCCGGGCTGCTCCCGGCGGAGGCCCTGAAGCGGCTCTTCGGCGCCTTCCTGCTCCTGGGCGTGCCGCTGATGCTGCTCAAGCCGGTGCCCGAGCGCCACGGCGCGGGGAGGCCCGCCGGCATGCTCGCCGCCGGGGGGGGCATCGGCACGCTCTCTGCCATGCTCGGCGTCGGCGGCGGCATCCTGGCGGTGCCCTACCTGATCCGCCAGGGCCTGCCGATGCACCGCGCCGTGGCGACCTCGGCGGCCTGCATGGTGCCGCTCGCCACCTGCGGCGCCCTGGGCTTTATCGCCGCGGGCTGGGGGGATCCCCGCCTGCCGGCGGGGGCCACCGGCTTCGTCTACTGGCCGGCGCTGCTCGGCATCGCCGCCGCCAGCCTCGTCGCCTCGAGCGCCGCGGCACGGCTCGCCCACCGCGTCCCGGCGCGGCTCCTGCAGCGGCTCTTCGCCCTGCTCCTCGTGGTCGTCGGGCTGCGGCTGCTGCTGTCGTAGGCGGCAGCCGCCCGCCATTGCCGCCGGCTAGAAGCCGATCCGCACGCCGAGGTGGAGGCTGTCGTCGATCGTCTGGTCGTCGTAGTTGTCGGAGGTCGCCATGTCGAAGTAGCGGTAGCCGAGGTAGGCGCCCGCCTGCGGCGTGAACTGGAACTCGTAGCGCAGCGTCGTCTCGAGGATGCGCTCGACGTTGCTCGAGGTGGTGATATCCGGGCCGAAGTGGACCTTCAGGATCGCGGCCTGGGGGACCTGGGCGGGGACCGACAGGCGCGCCGAGCCGGTCAGGGCGACGCCGCCCATGAGCCGGTCCGGCTCGTCGAGGTAGCCGCTGTAGCCCTTGACGCCGGTCCCGAACACCAGGGGGCTGAACCCCTGGGTCGGCGGCCCGGAGACGTGGAGGTGGGCATTGGCGATGACGTCCCCGTCGTCGTTGAACAGGAGCCCGCCGCCGAGCTGCCCCGTCTCGATGGCGGTGTACTCCTGGGCCGGGACGTCCACCACGAACTCGGCGGCCTCGTCGTGGAGGTTGATATCCAGCCCGGCGGCCATCACCCCGGACGCCGGGACGCCGGACAGCACCACGGCGGCGGCAAGCGCACGTTTGCTCATAATCGGCTTCCTCTGTGCTTCAGTCACTCAGCTGCGCCGTACCCCGGCGGCCCCCGCGCTCAGTCGAGGGCGAGCTTCTTCTCCAGGTAGTGGATGTCGGTGCCCCCCGCCCGGAAGGCGGCGTCGCCGATGATCTCCTGCTGCAGCGCGATGTTGGTGCCGATGCCGCTGACGACGATCTCGGCGAGGGCCGTGCGCATGCGCGCGAGGGCGCTGTCGCGGTTCGGCCCGTGGGTGATCAGCTTGCCGATCATCGAGTCGTAGTACGGGGGCACGGCGTAGCCGGTATAGACGTGGGAGTCGACCCGCACCCCGGGGCCGCCGGGGGCGTGGAAGTGCTCGACGGTGCCCGGGCACGGCATCAGGGTCTTCGGGTCCTCGGCGTTGATCCGGCACTCGACGGCGTGGCCGCGCACGTCGATGTCCTCCTGGCGCCAGCTCAGGGGCTCGCCGGCGGCGATCCGGATCTGCTCGGCGACCAGGTCGCAGCCGGTGACCATCTCGGTGACCGGGTGCTCGACCTGGATGCGGGTGTTCATCTCGATGAAGTAGAACTCGCCGTTCTCGTAGAGGAACTCGAAGGTCCCGGCGCCGCGGTAGCCCATCTGCCGGCACGCCTCGGCGCAGCGCTCGCCGATCTCCTGGCGCTGCGCCTCAGTGATCCCCGGCGCCGGGGCCTCCTCGACCACCTTCTGGTGGCGGCGCTGCATCGAGCAGTCCCGCTCGCCGAGGTGGATGGCGTTGCCGTAGCCGTCGGCGAGGACCTGGATCTCGACGTGCCGCGGGGCCTCGAGGTACTTCTCCATGTAGAGGGTGCCGTCGCCGAAGGCGCTCTCCGCCTCGCTGCGGGTGAGCGAGACGGCGTTGAGCAGGGCCGCCTCGCTGCGCACCACCCGCATCCCCCGGCCGCCGCCGCCGGCGGCGGACTTGATCATGATGGGGTAGCCGATGGCGGCGGCGAGGCGCAGGGTCTCGTCGGGGTCGTCGTCGGAGATGGGCCCCTCGGAGCCGGGCACGCAGGGGACGCCGGCCTGCTTCATGGCGCGGATGGCCGAGACCTTGTCGCCCATGGTGCGGATGCTCTCCGGCCGGGGGCCGATGAAGACGAACCCCGACTGCTCGACCCGCTCGGCGAAGTCGGCGTTCTCCGAGAGGAAGCCGTAGCCGGGGTGGATGGCGGTGGAGTCGGTGACCTCGGCGGCGGCGATGAGCGCCGGGATGTTGAGGTAGCTCTCGGCGACGTTGTTGGGGCCGATGCAGACCGACTCGTCGGCGAGGCGGACGTGCTTGAGCTCGCGGTCGGCGGCGGAGTGGACGGCGACGCTGCGGATGCCCAGCTCGCGGCAAGCGCGCAGGATCCGCAGGGCGATCTCGCCGCGGTTGGCGATGAGGATCTTCTGCATGGCGCTCACTCGCTCGCGATCAGGAACAGCGGCTGGTCGTACTCCACCGGCTGGCCGTTCTCCACCAGCACGGCGGTGATGACCCCGTCGCGGTCGGCCTCGATCTGGTTGAGCATCTTCATCGCCTCGATGATGCACAGCGTCTCGCCGGCCTTGACGCGCTGCCCCTCCTCGACGAAGGACTTGGCGGTCGGCGAGGGAGCGCGGTAGAAGGTCCCCACCATCGGCGAGCGGATCGGCTCGCCCTCCGGCTCCTCGGCCTCCTCGGCCGCGGGCTGCTGCCCGCCCGGCGCGCCGGCGCCCTGGGGCTGGCTAGCGGCGGGGGCGGGCTCGGCGTACTG
>NZ_NRSH01000091.1 GCF_016584055.1 Halorhodospira neutriphila | reverse complement strand
CTACTGCCACGCCTGCGGCGAGCGCCTTATCGAGCGCGACGGCTACCGGATCGGGCGCTGGCGTGGCAGTAGGTGCTGCCGCCCTCGGCGTCGCGGACGTTGCCCGTGTAGACGTAGCGCAGCCCCTGCGCCCGGGCGATCCGCCGCGCCCGGCCCAGGGTCTCCGGCGGCGTCGGCGGCCGGTCGGTGATCTTGAACGCGGGGTGGAAGGCGGTCAGGTGCAGGGGCACCTCGGGGCCGAGGCGCTCGACGATCCACCGCGCCATGGCCTCGATCTCGCCGTCGGCGTCGTTCTCGCCGGGGATGAGCAGGGTGGTCAGCTCCAGCCATGCCGGCGTCTCGTGGTAGACGTACTCCAGGGTCTCGAGCACCGGGGCCAGCTCGGCGCCGGTGAGCCGCTTGTAGAAGCGCTCGGTGAACGCCTTGAGGTCGATGTTGGCGGCGTCCACGGCGGCGAAGAGCTCGCGCCGCGGCGCCGGCTCGATGTAGCCGGCGGTCACCGCCACCGAGCGGACGCCGCGCTCGCGCGCCGCGGCGGCGACGTCGACGGCGTACTCGTGGAAGATCACCGGGTCGTTGTAGGTGTAGGCGATGCTGCGCGCCCCGAGCCGCTCGGCGGCCTCGGCGAGCTGCTCCGGCTCGGCCCGGTCGGCGAGGCGGTCCATCTCCCGCGACTTGCTCATCTCCCAGTTCTGGCAGAACTTGCAGAAGAGGTTGCAGCCGGCCGTGCCGAAGGAGAGCACCGGCGTCCCCGGCAGGAAGTGGTTGAGCGGCTTCTTCTCGATGGGGTCGAGGCAGAAGCCGCTGGAGCGGCCGTAGGTGGTCAGCACCACCTCGCCGCCCTGCGCGGCGCGCACGAAGCACAGCCCGCGCTGCCCCTCCCGCAGGCGGCAGTGGCGGGGGCACAGGTCGCACTCGACGCGGCCGTCGCCGCAGCGGTGCCAGTAGTCGGTGGCGACGATGGAGGGGTCTTGCGGGTCGCGCTGGCGTGCTCTCATAGTAGGCCGCAGTTGCTCGATGCCGTCGTAGTGGGGGAACCTTCCGGGGGTGGGTGCCGTCCCATTAGACGGCCACCCGCACGGCAGGTTCCGGTCCGAGAGGCGATGATGCGCCACGAGGCAGCCACCACGCGAGCGCCGGCGGTCGCCGGGCAGTTCTACCCCGGCGAGCCCGAAGCGCTGCGCGCCTACGTCGACGAGCTGCTCCAGGGCGCCGCGGCGGAGCGCGCCGCGGGGGAGCAGGCGCCGCGCGCCATGGCCCTGCCCCACGCCGGCTACCCCTTCTCCGGCGCCGCGGCGGCGGCGGGCTACGCCCTGCTCGCCCCGGCGCGGGCGCGGATCCGCCGCGTCGTGCTCCTCGGCCCGTCGCACTTCGTCCCCCTCGAGGGGATGGCCCTGCCCGAGGCCGAGGCCTTCACCACCCCCCTCGGCGAGGTGCCGATCAGCGCCGAGCTCTACGAGCGCGCCCGGGCGCACCCGGCGGTGCAGGTCAGCGCCGCGGCCCACGCCCGGGAGCACAGCCTGGAGGTCCACCTCCCCTTCCTCCAGCGCGCGCTCGAGGGCCTCGAGTGCCTGCCCATCGCCGTCGGCCGCGCCGGCCCCGAGGCGTGCGGCGGGCTCATGGAGCAGCTCTGGGACGCGCAGACGCTGCTCGTGGTCAGCACCGACCTCAGCCACTTCTACGACGACGCCACGGCCCGGCGGCTCGACCGCGAGACCACCGAGGCCGTCGAGGCCCTCGACGGCGAGCGCCTCGACAGCCGCCGCGCCTGCGGCGCCGTCCCCCTGCGCGGGCTGCTCTGGCTCGCCCGGCGCCACGGCCTGCGGGCGCGGACCGTCGCCCAGTGCAACTCCGCCGACGCCACCGGCGATCGCTCCGCCGTCGTGGGGTACGCCAGCTATGTCTTCGACTGAGCCCTCTGCTAACGCCCAGCAGCAGGCCTCGCAGCTCGGGATCCCGGGCGAGCACGGCCGGCTGCTCGCCCGGCTCGCCCGGCAGGCTATCGCCCACCGCCTGGAGACCGGCGAGGCCCCGCCGGTGCCCCGCAACCTGCCGGAGCCGCTCCAGCAGACGCGGGCGGCCTTCGCCTCGCTCCACCACGGCGAGCAGCTGCGCGGCTGCATGGGGACGCTCATCGGCCGCAAGCCGCTCATCGAGCAGGCCCAGGAGTCGGCCGTCGAGGCGGCGCTGGCGGACCCGCGCTTCGAGCCGGTCTCCCGCGCCGAGCTCGACCGGCTGACCCTGAGCGCCTCGGTGCTCACCGACCCCGAGCAGCTGTGGGTGGACAGCGAGGCGGAGCTGCTCGAGCGGCTCCGGCCCGGCGAGGACGGCCTGATCCTCAAGGACGGCCACCGCCAGGCGACCTTCCTGCCGGCGGTCTGGGCGCACCTGCCGGAGCCGCAGGCGTTCATCGCCCACCTCAAGGCCAAGGCCGGCCTGCGGCCGGACCACTGGTCGCCGGATATGCAGGTCGCGCGCTACACCTCGGTGACCTTCACCGCGGAGCCGCCCTTGCAAGGCGCTGATTGATCGAGCATAATAATCATGTTGGAAGGGTGGCCGAGTGGTCGAAGGCGGCTGACTCGAAATCAGCTGGGGGAGCAATCCCCCCGGGGGTTCGAATCCCTCCCCTTCCGCCAGTCATCGTTCGTCCGCTGAGCCCGTCTCTTTTCCTCCCCCTTGCAGGGGGCCACCGGCGGTCGCGCTAGCGCCTGGCGCAGCGTCGCCGCCCTCATCGGAAGCCGGCAGCCCCGCAATTGAACCGCCCAGCCGATCCCCCAGCTACCGAGGCGCCGGCCCGCTTCTTCGTCGGCATCGGCGGCTCGGCCGGGTCCCTGGAGGCCATCCAGGAGATCCTCGAGCACCTGCCGGAGCGCAGCACGGGCGCCGCCTACTTCATCGTCACCCACGCCCCGGCGGACCACCGCAGCCTGCTGCCGCAGATCCTGCGGGAGCACACCGAGCGCCCGATCATCGACGGCCACCAGGCCGGCCGGATCGGCGCTGACACCGTCTATATTGTCCCCTCCCGCGGCGACTGGGTCCTCGAGGAGGGCTACCTCCGGGCGCGCGCCCACGACGCCCAGGAGAGGGCCGAGGCGCAGGAGCACAGCCGAGGGCGCCCCCACGCCATCGACGCCTTCTTCCGCTCCCTCGCCCGGGAGGCCGGCGAGCGGGCCGTCGGCATCGTCCTCTCGGGGACCGGGACCGACGGGACCCTCGGGGTGCAGGCCATCAAGTCGCAGTCGGGGATGGCGATCGCCCAGGAGCCGGGCTCCTGCCAGTTCGAGAGCATGCCGCGGAGCGCGCTCGAGACGCACCTGGTCGACGCCGTCCTCCGGCCGGCCGAGATCCCGCACGCCGTGCTCCACCATATCGAGGGGGTGGACGCCCGCAGCGCCTCGGGGGACGCCGCCGCGCCGGAGATCCCCGAGCAGACCCTGGCGGCGATCTTCCACGAGGTCCGCAAGCGCACCGGCTACGACTTCTCCGGCTACAAGCGCAGCACCCTCGTCCGGCGCCTGGAGCGGCGCATGCACCTCCACCGCCTGGAGACCCCCGAGGCGTACCTCGCCTTCCTCCAGCGCAACCCCGGGGAGATCGACCTCCTGTTCAAGGAGGTCATCATCAGCGTCACGAGCTTCTTCCGCGACCCCGAGGCCTGGCAGCTCCTCGCCGAGGGGCCGCTGCTCGAGCGGCTGCGCTCGGCGCCCGCCGAGCGGGGCTTCCGGGCCTGGGTCATGGGCTGCGCCACCGGCGAGGAGGCCTACACGCTGGCCATCCTCGTCAGCGAGTGCCTCGAGGCGCTGGGCGAGCCGCCGCGGGTCCAGATCTTCGCCACCGACATCAATGCCGAGGCCCTCGAGATCGCCCGCGCCGGGCGCTACCCGGCGGGGATCGCCGAGGACCTCTCGGCGGAGCGGCTGGCCCGGCACTTCATCGCCGAGGAGGATACCTACCGGGTGAGCAAGTCCCTGCGGGACATGGTGATCTTCGCCCGGCACGACCTCCTGCGCGATCCCCCCTTCACCCGGATGGACCTGGTCACCTGCCGCAACCTGCTCATCTACCTGAAAAAGGACCTCCAGGCCAAGCTCTTCCAGCTCTTCCACTACAGCCTCGCCGACGGCGGGTTGCTGATGCTCGGCCCCTCGGAGTCTATGGACAGCACCCTCGACGCCTTCGAGGTGCTCCACAAGCAGTGGCGGCTCTACCGCCGCCAGGGCGGGTGGGCGGCGGAGCGCCTCCCCCAGCTCCCCGGGGTCGTGGCGCGGCGCTCCAGCCTCGAGCCCCAGCCGCCGGCGGAAACGCCGGCGCAGCAAGGCGGCACGGAGCTGGGCCATAGCATCGCGCGGCTCCTCGCCGACGAGTTCGCGCCGCCGTGCCTGCTCGTCAACGACCGCGGCGAGGTGGTCTACATCCACGGGCGGACCGGGCGCTACCTGGAGCCGGCGCCGGGGCCGGCGCAGAACCACCTCCTGGACATGGCCCGGCCGGGCCTGCGCGCCCCGCTCGCCCAGGCCCTCCGGGATGTCGCCGGGCAGGACGCCGAGGAGATCGTCAAGCACGCCCGCGTCCAGACCAACGGCGCCCGCGAGGCGATCGAGGTGCGCGCCCGCCGCCTGCGCACGCCGCCGACGCTCAAGGGGCTGCGGCTCGTGAGCCTGCAGCCGCAGCGGGAGGGGGATCAGGCCGGGAGCGCCCCGGCGCCGGAGGCGGCGGCAGGGCGGCGTCGTGGCCCGGCGGGCGGCGAGCCGGCGGGCGCGAGCGGTGAGGAGGGGAGCGAGGAGGCCGGCCTCCGTCAGGAGCTCGAGGCCCTCCAGCGCGACAAGCAGATCACCGTCGAGGAGCTCCAGAGCTCCAACGAGGAGCTGCAGTCCATGAACGAGGAGCTGCAGTCCATGAACGAGGAGCTGCAGAGCTCCAACGAGGAGCTGGAGGTCTCCAAGGAGGAGGTCGAGTCGCTCAACGAGGAGCTGCGCACCGTCAACGCCGAGCTCGAGTCCCGGGTCAACGAGCTCTCCCAGGCCAACGACGACATGAAGAACCTGCTCGAGAGCACCGACATCGCCACGCTCTTCCTCGACGAGCAGATGCGCATCAAGCGCTTCACCGAGGCGGCGCGCAACCTGGTCTCCCTGCGCCCCAACGACATCGGCCGCCCCATCGACGAGCTCGCCACCAACCTCGACTACAGCCAATTAACGGCGGACGCCCACGAGGTGCTCTCGAGCCTCCGGCCCAAGGAGGTCGACGTCCAGACCGTGGAGGGCGACTGGTACCGGCTGCGGATCATGCCGTACCGCACCACCCAGAACGCCGTCGATGGCCTCGTCTGCACCTTCCACGACATCCAGGCGGCCAAGCGCCTCGAGCTCAGCGAGGCCTACTTCCGCCACATCGTCCACACCATCCGCGAGCCGCTGCTCATCCTCGACGCCGGGATGCGGATCGTCTCCGCCAACCGCGGCTTCTACCGGCTCACGGGGATGGCGCCGGAGCAGGTCGAGGGGGAGGAGCTCTTCCGCATCGGCGGGGGGCGCTGGGACCACCCGGAGCTGCGCGCCCTGCTCGAGGAGGTCCTGCCCACCGATCACCGCTTCGAGGACCTGGAGCTGGAGATCGACCCCGGCCCCGGCAAGCGCCAGCGCCTGTGGCTCAACGCCCGCATGCTCCAGGAAGGGGAGGAGCAGGGCCGCGGCCGGATCCTGCTCGCCATGGAGCCGGCCCCCGACTAGCGGGGCCGCCGCTCAGCTCCAGGGCGTGCGCCGCTAGCTGCTCGCCTTCTTGCTCCGCGCCGTCGAGCGGCTGCCGCTGCTGCTGCTGCCGCTCGCCGCCGGGGCCGTCTGCGCCGCCTCCCCGGCCGCCACCGTCGCGCCCGAGCCGTTCCCCTTGCCGGAGGCCGCGGTCTCGCCGGTCTGCTCGCCCGCCGCCTGCCAGGCCTGCGGCTGGCCCAAACCGCCCTCCATCTGCCGGACGAGCTGGCTCGGGTCCATGTGCTTGAGGCTCTCGAACCAGGCGTGCCACATCTTGCGCCGCGTCTCGGCCCAGGCCTTCATCAGCTGCAGGTTCTGCTTGGCCACCCCCTGCATCGGGCCGGGCAGCTGCGCGCCCTCGAGCTGCTCGGAGCAGCGGTCCCCCCAGTCGCACTGGGCGTCGAGGGCCTCCTGGACGGCCTTCTCCCAGACCTCCAGGCTCTGCTGGTACTGCCGGTGCCACTCGCTGAGCCCGGGCTCACCGGGCGGCTGCACGGTCTTCATGGATTGCAGCCACCCCTCCCAGAGCCGCTTCTGGAGCTCGCTGAGACCCTGGACCGGATCCTCGACCGACTGGTTAACGCCCATGAGCTACCTCCTCGCCGCTGCCCCACGGAGCGGGGCCGCTGCACGGCCCATTCCCCCGAGTACGGCGATCTCAAGAAAAAGTGGATACAGACTCGAGCCGATGGCTCACCTAGAAAGGCTAGCAGCGATTCCGCAGCGCGCCACCGGCGGCGGCTAGCGCTGGGAGGCGACCTGGTTGCCGCCCTCGCGCTTGGCGGCGTGGAGGGCGTCGTCGACGCGCCTGAGCAGCTCCCGGAGCCGCTCGCCGGGGCGGTGCTGGGTCACGCCGAGGCTGACGGTGATCCCCCGGGTCCCCGGGAAGCAGGCCTCGGCGATCTGGCCGCGCAGGGCCTCGGCCACCTGCTGCGCCTGGGAGAGGCGGGTCTGGGGGAGCATCACCATGAACGCCTCCCCGCTCCAGCGGCCGATGGCGTCGGGCTCGCGCAGGCGGGCCTGGAGGCGGCGGACCAGCTCCTGGAGCACCTCGTCGCCGAGCTCCCGGCCGTAGGCGTCGTTGAGCGCCTTGAAGCCGTCGACATCGAGGAAGACCAGGGAGAGGGGCTCGGCGTAGCGGTTCACCCGCTGGCTCTCCTGCTCGAGGAGGCGCTCGAAGTGGCGGCGGTTGGCCACGCCGGTGAGCCGATCGAAGAAGGCCTGCTGCGCCAGCTCCCGCTCCAGCGCCTCCTCCCGGCTCCGGTCCTGCACCACGGTCGAGTAGCGCACCACCTCGCCCCCGCTGTCCCGGTGCGCCACGACTAGCTGCGAGACCGGCACCTCGTGGCCCTCGGCATCGAGCAGGGCGCTCTCCCCCTCCCAGTGGCCCTGCTCCCGGGCCACGGGCATGGCGTGCTCCTCGATCACCCGCCGGGCCCACTCCGGGTGGTAGTCGGCGATCCGGTGGTCGCGCACGAGGTCACGGCACTCCCGGGCGTCCTCGACCTCGGCGGGCAGGCCGAGCCACCGGCGGCCGCCGCGGTTGATGTAGCCGACCTGGCCGTCGGCGGCAGCCCAGGAGATGAGCACGGGGGCCGCCTCGAGGACCTCGATGAGGTGATCCCGGTCCCGCTCGACCTGCTTGCGCAGGGTGACCTCCAGCAGCGCGCTGCGGAAGCGCCCACCCGGCTGCTCGCCGCCCTCCTCGGGGAGGGTCTCGATGCGCACGGTGCGCGGCGCCTCCCCGGGGCGCTGCGGGCTCAGCAGCTCCAGCTCGGCGGTCAGCCGCCCGGCCCCGGGGCGCAGCGCCCGGCGGTGGCGGAACCACTCGTCCTGGGAGCGCGGGGCGACGAAGGCCCCCAGGCCGCGGCCGAGGAGCGCGTCGCGATCCTGGCCGAGGAGCCAGGCCGCCATGGCGTTCGCCTCCTGGATGCCACCGTCGCTATCGAGGATCAGGTAGCCGAGGGGGGCGTGCTCGAAGAGGTCCCGGTAGCGGTCCCGGGCCACGGCCAGCTCATCGCGGGCCGCCCGGAGCTCCTCGTTCTGGACCTGCAGCTCGGCCTGCCAGACCCGCAGCTCCTCGAGCAGGGCCTGGACATCCGCCGTGGCCATCCAGGAGATATCCACGGAGGCGCCGGAATCGGCCAGCCGCCGGCGCGCCTCCCGGCGCAGGCGCCCCTCGCCGTCGGCCCCGTTGTAGCACCCGTCCCGCGGGGGGAGTTGACTGCTCATGAAGGCGTTCCCTCTAGGTCTGCGCGGGGGTCGCGGGCCCACACCCCTGTGGAGAGGACCTCCCTACCATTGCGCGCGAGACCGCCCGGTATCGGGCCGATACACCCGCCGGAGAGGCGAGCCAGTCCCTTAACCATAGCAGCCGCTCTTGGCGCCATCAGGCGGTCCGGGCCGCCTCTCCGGCCTCGCCCTCCGCCCGGCGGCAGATCTCGCGCGTCAGCCCCTGGAAGAGGACCCGGTGCGCCGGGTCCATGGCGTGCCAGTAGAGCAGCCCCGGCAGGCCCCGGGGCGCCCAGTAGGCGGTCACGGCCAGCCGCGCGCCGCGCGCCGGCAGCGGCGCGATCCGGAACTCCAGGACCCCGGTGCCCGGCGCCCTCATCCCGAACAGCAGCGCCAGGCGCCGCTCCTCCTCGACCGCCAGGACCCGCCAGGAGTCGATCACGTCCCCGGCGCGCAGGGTCTCGCGCGCCGGCCGGCCGCGGCGCCCTCCCGGCCCGCCCACCAGCGTGTCGAGGCGCTCGCGCAGCTCCCAGAGGGGGTTGAGGTAGTAGTAGCGGTTCTCCCCGCCGATGGCCGTCACCACGCGCCACAGCGCCGCCGGGGAGGCCGCTCCGGTGCAGCTGCCCCCGGCCTGCTTGGGGAATTGGCGGTAGGCGCCCGGATCCTTCATGACAGGGAGAGTCTACGGCCTCTCGGCGGGACGTGGCCAGCGGCCGGCGGCGGCTACTCGCCGAGCAGCTCGCGCAGCCCCGCCTCCTCCAGGACCGTGACGCCGAGCTCACGGGCCTTGTCGAGCTTGCTGCCGGCGTCCTCGCCGGCGACGACGTAGTCGGTCCGGCGCGAGACGCTGCCCGTCACCCGGCCGCCGCGCGCCTCGATGGCCGCCTTGGCCTCGTCCCGGGTCAGCCCCTCGAGGGCGCCGGTGAGCACGAAGGCGCGGCCGGCCAGGGGCGCCGCGGCGGCCTC
>NZ_NRSH01000090.1 GCF_016584055.1 Halorhodospira neutriphila | reverse complement strand
GCATACAGCCTCCTTCGCGGCGGGGGGAGCCGCCAGGGTAGGGGAACAGTGCTCCCTGTATCGGCCGGCGGCCCGATCGCTTGACCCCCTTGAAGCGCGCCGGGAGCGACAATACTCCACGGAGTAGAGGCAGGCAGGAAATCCACCACAGGGAAAACGAAAGGAGGTGATGGCCTATGGTGCGTCGGAACCTCTTCCCGGTGGCTGGTACCGATCTCGGCAACCGCACGGGCCGCAACGTCGCCGCCCGCGACCCCTTCACGGCCCTGCAGACGGAGATGAACCGGCTCTTCGACGACCTCTGGCAGGGCCTCGGCACGGGCGCGCCGGCGGCGGGCGCCGGCGGTGCGCTGGCGGCCCCGCAGATCGATCTTCAGGAGGACGACGAGAACCTCTACGTCGTGGCGGAGCTGCCCGGCATGAGCGAGGACGACGTCGAGCTCACCTACAACGACGGCGTCCTGCGCATCGCCGGCGAGAAGAAGGCTGAGCATGAGGACCAGGACCGGCAGGTCCACGTCACCGAGCGGGCCTACGGCCGCTTCGAGCGCCAGATCCCGCTCCACCGTGCGGTCAATGAGGAGCAGATCAGCGCCGCCTTCAAGGACGGCGTGCTGACCGTTACCCTGCCGAAGAGCGAGGCGGAGGGGCAGGCCCGCCGCATCGAGGTCCAGCGGGCCGCCTGAGCCCCCGCCCTCGGCACGGCAGGGCCGTGCACCACGCGTCTGCAAGCGGATCGACCCCTATCAGCAGCGGGCGGCAGCGCCCGCTCTTTTTTTGTCGATGGAGGAGCCCCCATGGATGAGCGCCTGGAAGCGTTCCTGAGCCGGGCCGAGGCGCTGCTCGAGCGCCTCGAGCCGCTGCTGCCGCCGGCCGCCGCGGAGCCCGACTGGTCGGCGGCGACCGCCTTCCGCTGGCGCCGGCGCGGCGGCGGGGGGTGGCTCGAGCCCATCGAGCGCCCCCACCGCATCGGCCTCGACGAGCTCCACGGCGTCGACGAGCAGAAGGCCGCCCTCGAGCGCAACACGCGGCAGCACCTGGCCGGGCTGCCGGCCAACAACGCCCTGCTCTGGGGCGCCCGCGGCACGGGCAAGTCGTCGCTGGTCAAGGCGCTGCACACCGCCTACGCCGGCGAGGGGCTGCGCACCGTGGAGGTCGAGCCCGACCACCTCGTCGACCTGCCGGAGATCCTCGGCCTGCTCGGTCGGCGCCCCGAGCGGTTCATCGTCTTCTGCGACGACCTCTCCTTCGACGCCAGCGACCACCACTACCGCGCCCTCAAGGCGGTGCTCGACGGCTCCCTGGCCAGCGCCGCCGACAACGTCCTCGTCTACGCCACCTCCAACCGCCGCCACCTGCTGCCCGAGTCGCAGCAGGAGAACCAGCGCGGCGGCGAGGGCGGCGAGATCCACCCCGGCGACGCCGTCGAGGAGCGGATCTCGCTGTCCGAGCGCTTCGGGCTGTGGCTGTCGTTCTACAGCTTCGACCAGGAGCGCTACCTGGCGATCTGCCGGGGCTGGCTCGAGCGCCTCGGCGTCAGCGCCCCGGAGGGCGAGGCGCTGCGCCAGGCGGCCCTGGCCTACGCCCTGGCGCGGGGCTCGCGCAGCGGCCGGGTCGCCTGGCAGTTCGCCCGGGACTGGGCCGGGCGCGCCCGGCTGGAGGAGGGCGGCGGCTAGAAGGTGAGGGCGAGCTGCGCCGTGACGGCGTCGCCGTCCGCCTCCGCGTAGTCGTCGCTGCGCCACTCCAGGCTCAGCCGGGTCGCCGGGCGCAGCAGCACCGAGGCGGCGGCGACCAGGCGCTCCTCGGGGAGCCCGAAGGCCTCCGTCGCCTCCTCGGTGCCCTGGTAGCCGACGGCGAGGGTCGCCTTGCGCTGCCAGGCCTGGGTGTGCCATGCAGCCTCCAGGCTCCCCGCCCGCGGCCGCGGCGCCTCGCTCACGCCCAGGCTCGCCGCCGGGAAGGCCTCGACGGCGGCCATGTACTCGCCGATGAGGCTCAGCCGGTCGCCCTCGAGGCGCAGGCTGGCATCCCAGGCCCCGACGGTTTCATCGACTATGGAATCGTCTGTGGCATCCTGGATAGCCGCCTGCAGCTCATCGGCGTCGCCGAGGCTGCTGGTGTAGCCGGCCTGGGCGGTCAGCGTCGCCCCGCCGACGGGGACGCGGTAGGCGAGGCTCGCGCCTGCGCTGTCGATCCGGTCCTCGCCGTCGGGCTGGAGCTCGCCGTTGTAGGCGTAGGCCCGCGCCGTTAGCCCGCCCCGGCGGAAGGTCCCCTCGACGGCGGTCTCGCGGGTCTCGCCGAGCGCCAGCGTCAGCGGGTCCGAGACCGTGTAGGTGGTGTAGTCCCCCCACGGCAGGTAGAGGCGCCCGGCGCGCAGCCCCCACGTCCCCGAGGCGTCGCGCATCTGGATGTGGGCCTGGTCGACCTCGATCTCCTCGTCGCTGCCGTCCTCGTGGAGCAGGACCACCGTCGCCTGGGTGCGCTCCTGCAGCTGCGCCGTGGCGCCGAGCTCGGCGGTGGCTACCGCCAGGTCGCTGGCCGCCGCGCCCTCCCGCGGGTCCTCGTAGCCGGCCTCGATCTCCAGGAGGCCGCTCCAGTCGATCTCCCGCAGCTTCTCCTCCGGCGACTGCGCGGCGGCGGGCCCGGCGGCGAGGGTCAGCGCCAGGGCGGCGGCGGGGTAGGTGGCGTTGCGCATGGATCGCTCCTCTAGCTCCGCTGTTTCGTGGTGGCCGTTCACGGGACGGAGCGAATCATAAATGCAAATCGTTATCATGTGCATCCTCAGTGGGACGAACTGCCGCAGGTCCGCGGCTCATCCTCGGCGCCTCCCTGCCGCCATCAAGGGGAGCGCGCTTGAATACGCCCAAGCGGAGCGCTACGGTTAAACCCCCTTTTTCGGCCTGGAACTAGCGCTATGGGACTGCTACGCAACCTCCGCGTCGGGACGCGCCTTTGGGCAATCTGGGGGATCGCGATCCTGGGGGTCCTGCTCCTCGGGACCCTGACGCTCCAGAAGGCCTTCGACCTGCTGCTCGACGAGCGCCGCCAGGGGGCGGCGAACGTCGTCCAGGCGGCTACCGAGGTCGTCTCCTACTACGGCGAGCGGGCCGAGTCCGGCGAGCTCAGCGAGGCGCAGGCCAAGCGCCGGGCCGCCGAGGCGGTGCGCACCATGCGCTACCAGAAGCACCAAGACGGCAGCGAGGAGTACGTCTGGATCAACAACCTCGAGCCGCGCATGGTGATGCACCCCACCAACCCGGATCTCAACGGCGAGCACCTCGGCGACTACACGGACCCCACCGGCAAGCGGCTCTTCGTCGAGGCCGCCGAGGTCGCCGAGGAGAAGGGCGCCGGCTACGTCGACTACCGCTGGCCGATGCCCGGCGAGGATAAGCCGGTCGCCAAGTCCTCCTACGTCGAGCTCTACGAGCCGTGGGGCTGGGTCATCGGCTCCGGCGTCTACGTCCAGCGCAGCCAGGGGGCCATCTTCGGCTTCGCCGGCCAGTTCGCCTGGCAGGCCGTGCTCGCCCTGCTGCTCGTCGCCGGCTTCATCGCCGTCGTCAGCCGCAGCATCGTCGTCCCGCTGCGCCAGACCGTGCGGGAAGTGCACGCCATGAGCGACGGGAGCGTGGACCTCACCCGCGAGCTCGGCGTCGACGGCCGGGACGAGATCGCCGAGGTCTCCGAGAGCGTCAACAGCCTGACCGGCACCTGCCGCACGACCTTCCAGCAGGCCGCCTCGGCGCTGGAGGAGCTGCGCGGCTCGGCGCAGACCCTCAACCGCGTCACCCAGGAGGCCAGCGACGGCATCCAGACCCAGACCAGCGAGACCGAGGAGCTGGCCACGGCCATGAACGAGATGGTCTCGACGGTCCAGGAGGTCGCCCGCAACACCTCCAACGCCGCCGACTCGGCCAAGGAGGCGGAGCAGGAGACCACCCAGGGCCGGCAGGTGGTCGAGAAGACGGCGGAGTCGATCCAGGACCTGGCCGACGAGCTCGACAACGCCCAGCACGCGGTGGAGAACCTCTCCAGCGAGTCGGAGCAGATCAGCTCCATCGTCGGGGCGATCAACGAGATCACCGACCAGACCAACCTGCTCGCCCTCAACGCCGCCATCGAGGCGGCTCGCGCCGGCGAGAGCGGCCGCGGCTTCGCCGTGGTGGCCGACGAGGTGCGCAAGCTCTCCAATCGCACCCAGGAGTCGACCCAGCAGATCCAGGAGATCGCCGAGCGCTTCCAGAGCGGCTCGAAGCAGGCCGTCGAGCGGATGAGCGCCAGCCGCGACAAGGCGAAGAGCACCGTCGAGCAGGCCGGCAACGCCGGCGACAGCCTCAACGCCATCACCCGCGCGGTGAGCAACATCAGCGACCTGAATACGCAGGTCGCCAGCGCCGCCGAGGAGCAGTCCTCAACGGCGGAGGAGATCAACCGCAACGTGGTCAACATCCGCGACGTGGCCGAGCGGACCCGGGACGGCGTCCAGCAGGTCCAGTCCGCCGCGGAGCGCCAGGAGAAGCTAGTCAATCAGCTCTACAAGGAGCTGTCGAAGATCCAGTACCAGTAAGCGGATGAAAGGCCGCTGCTGACCACCGAGCCGCCGGTGATCACCCGCTCCACCGGCGCGTCCTCCCGCGTCCCGCCGGTCTCGCGGCCGGCCATGCGGCACAGCTCGCCCCAGGTGGCGACGTGCTCGCTCATGGCGTGCTGGACCTCTACCACCTCGCCGTTCTCGGGGCAGCGGTAATCGTAGGTCGGCATCGCTTCACCTCCGCTGGATCGTTCAAGGGAATGATTCAATCTCGGTGATATTCTGCCGCGAGGGCGGCGGGTACGCAAAAGCCGCTCAGGCCGCCGGATCGGCCTCGCGCCGGCGCCACGGCTGGCGCAGGGCGCGGGCGGTCTCGCGGCCCTTGGGGGTGAGGTGGACGCCGCTGCCGTCGCGGCGGATCAGGCCCGAGCGCCGGCTGCGCTCGAGCACCGCCGCGGCCTGGGCGGTGGGCCAGCCGAGCTCGTCCTCGAGGACGGCGGCGAGCTCGGCCTCGGCGGTGGGGACGCCGCGGTCCTCGCGCTCGTAGAGGTAGATGGCCAGGGCGCGGGCCTCGTTGGCGTAGCGCTGCCGCCAGTGGCGCCAAGCCTGGGCCGCCAGGCCGTGGCGCGGCCCGAGCAGGAAGGCGAGGGCGAGGCAGGCGCCGGTCATCAGCGCCATGGTGCCGCCGATGGAGACGTCGAGCTGGACGGCCGCCGCGTAGCCGCCCACGCTGGCGGCGATGGCCACCAGGGCGCCGAGCAGGAGCATCAGCCACAGGCGGTCGGTGAGCAGGTAGGCCGTCGCCGGCGGGACGATGGCGAAGGCGATGAACAGCACCGCGCCGACGGCGTCGAAGGCGGCCACGGCCGTGGCGCTGGTGAGCAGCAGCAGGGCGTAGAAGAGCGCCGTCGGGGCGAAGCCGAGCGCCGCCGCCAGCTGCGGGTCGAAGGTGGCGAGCTTGAGCTCCTTGTACAGCCCGCCGACGAAGGCGGCGTTGACCAGGGTGACCACCCCCATCCACAGCAGCGCCTGGGGCACCTCGTAGCCGCCGAGGCTCAGCGTGTCCAGCCAGACGAAGCCGATCTCGCCGAGCAGCACGGTGTGGGTGTCGATGTGGACGTCGCGGGCGTAGAGGTTGAGCAGCAGCACGCCGGCGGCGAAGAGGGCCGGGAAGACGAGCCCGATGGCGGCGTCGTTCTTGACCCGGCGGGTGCGGGTCAGCAGCTCGGTGAGCACCACGGTGAGCACGCCGGTGAGCGCCGCGCCGATGATCTGCACCGGGCCGCTCTGGGCGTGGGTGAGCAGCCAGACGACGACGATGCCGAAGACGATGGAGTGGCTCATGGCGTCGGAGAGCATCGCGCTGCCGCGCAGGAGCAGGAAGGTCCCCACCAGCGAGCCGGCGACGCCGACCAGCGCCCCCGTCAGGGTGATCGTCAGCGCCTGGTTGGCGAGCAGGGCCTCGAGCATCACCCGGCCCCCCCGCTGTTGCCCTCGAGGGTGCGCTCGGCGGCGCGCCGGCCGGCCTCGGTCAGCTCCCAGTGCGGCCCCTCCTCGTGGGGCATGTGCGCCACCGGGGCGATCAGGCCGCGGCGCTCCAGGCGGCGCAGGGCGCGGCGGGGTGTCCCCCCGTAGAGGGTGTCGAGGGTGCCGAGCTCGGTGGGGTAGGCGGGGTCGTAGTGGGCCGCCGCCAGGCGGTAGAGCGTGGCCAGGACCTGGCGCTCACCGATGGCGCGGCGCTCGCGCCAGCGCCGCAGCTGCGCCCAGGCCAGGCCGCGGCCCGGGGCGAGGAGGAGGGAGCCGAGCACCAGGGCCGAGGCGGTGAGGACGATCAGCGGCCCCGTGGCGAGGTTCGCGCCGCTGGCGCTGACCAGCGAGCCGGTGGCGCCGGCGGCGACCCCGAGGGCCGCGGCGAGGGCCACCATGGCCCCGAGGCGCTTGACCCACTGGCGCGCCGCCGCCGCCGGGGCGATGACCATGGCGGTCATGAGCACCACGCCGACCATCTGCAGCCCTACCACCACGGCGAGGGCGATCATCGCCGTGAGCACCACCTCCAGCACGGTTACCGGCAGCCCGATGGCGCCGGCGAACTGCGGGTCGAAGGTGACCAGCTTGAGCTCCTTCCACAGGGCGGCGACGAGGGTGAGGGCAGCGGCGGTGATCCCGCCCATCAGGTAGAGGTCGGAGCGCAGGGTCGCCGCCGCCTGCCCGAAGAGGAAGGTGTCGAGGCCGCCCTGGGCGGCGTTGGGCTGGCCCTGGATGTAGGTCAGCAGGACCACGCCGGCGGCGAAGAAGAGGCTCAGCACGATGCCCAGCCCGGCGTCGGTCTTGAGCCGGCTGCGCCGGATCAGCAGCAGCATCGTCAGAGCGGCGAGCACGCCGGTGGCCAGCGCCCCGGCGAGGATCCACGGCAGGCTGCGCGCGCCGGCGATCAGGAAGCCGAGGCACACCCCCGGCAGCGCGGCGTGGGCGAGGGCGTCGCCGAGCAGGCTCTGCTGGCGCAGCACGGCAAAGCTGCCCAGCACGCCGCTGACGATGCCGAGGAAGACGGCCCCGAGCAGGACGTTCTGGACGGTGTAGTCGCCGAGCAGCGTGCCGAGGCCGGCCATCACGGCTCGGCCCCCTCCGGGGCCCGCCCGGCGCCCGCCGCCCGCTGCCCGCGGGCCTTGCGCCCGCCCTCGAAGAGCGGGATCTGGCCGCCGTAGGCCTTGTGCAGGTTCTCCGGGGTGTAGACCTCGGCGACGGGCCCCTGGGCGATGATGCGCACGTTGAGCAGCGCCAGCCAGTCGAAGTAGTCGTGGACGGTCTGCAGGTCGTGGTGGACGGCGATCACCGTCTTGCCGGCGTCGCGCTCGCGCTGGAGGAGATCGACGACGGTGCGCTCGGTGGTGGCGTCGACGCCGGCCATGGGCTCGTCGAGGAAGTAGATGTCGGGCTGCTGGATCATCGCCCGGGCGAGGAAGACCCGCTGCTGCTGCCCGCCGGAGAGCTCGCCGATCTGCCGGCCGGCGAGGCGCTCCATGCCGACCTGGGCCAGCGCGGCGCGGGCGCGCTCCCGGGTCTCGCGGCCGGGGCGGCGCAGCCAGCCGAGCTGGCCGTAGCGGCCCATCATGACAACGTCGAGCACGGTGGTGGGGAAGTCCCAGTCCACCGCCGAGCGCTGCGGGACGTAGCCGATGCGCTTGAGCATGCGCCGCGGCCGCCGGCCGAGGAGGTAGACGTGCCCGGCGCTGGGGCGCACCAGGCCCAGGACGGCCTTGAGCAGGGTGCTCTTGCCGGCGCCGTTGGGGCCGACGACGGCGGCCATGACGCCGGGGGGGATGTCCAGGTCGATGTCCCAGAGCACCGGGGCCCCCTGGTAGGCCACGGTCAGGTCCTCGATGTGCAGGGCCAGCCCCGGCTCGTGCAGCGGCGTCTCGGCCATGGCGGCTCCTCCTACTCCGGCAGCGCCTCGGGCCAGGGGGCCGGCTCGCCGCCGAGCCCCCGGACGATGGTCTCGGTGTTCGAGCGCAGCATGCTGATGTAGGTTCCCGCGCCGCTGCCCGGGCTCCCCAGGGCGTCGGAGTAGAGCTCGCCGCCGATGGCCAGCTCGTGGCCGCGCCGGCCCGCGGCGTCCACCACCGCCTCGACGGTGCGCGGGTTGATGGTGCTCTCGATGAAGACGGCGGGGATCCGGCGCTCGACCACGGTGCTTACCATCCGGCGGATGTCGGCGATGCCGGCCTCGCTGTCGGTGCTGATCCCCTGGATGCCGCGCACCTCGAGGCCGTAGGCGCGGCCGTAGTAGCCGAAGGCGTCGTGGGCGGTGATCAGCACCCGCTGGCGCTCGGGGATGGTGGCGATGCTCGCGGCGATCCACTCGTCGAGCGCCGCGAGCCGCTCCCGGTAGGCTGCCGCGCGCTCGCGGATCGGCGCGGCGCAGTCCGGGGCGATGCCGGCGAGCGCCTCGGCGATGGCCGGGGTGGTGTCCGCCCACAGCTGCGGGTCCATCCACAGGTGGGGGTCGACGTTACCGCCGCCGACCTGGATCAGCGACTCGCGCCGGGCCGCGGCCTCGGAGACGGCCACCGCCGGCTTGCGCTCGCCGAGCTTGGCGAGGACCGCGCCGAGCTGCCCCTCGAGGGCGTAGCCGGCGTAGAGGATCGCCTCGGCGCGCTGGAGCAGCCGCACGTCGCTGGAGCTGGCCTGGTAGAGGTGCGGGTCGATGCCGGGACCCATGAGGGTCTCGACCTCGACGCACTCGCCGGCGATGCGCTCGGCGACGTCGCCGATCATCCCCACCGTGGCCACCGCCTGCGGCGGCGCCGCCGCGGCCGTCAGGGCGCTCCCGCCCCAAAGTGCCACCACTGCGGCCAGGGCCGCCCTCCAGGGCCTGCGTGCCGCCATGGCTGCCCCCTCGCCTTCAGGCTTCGCTATACAATTAAGCCAAGTCTAACTTTTGATCGATTCAAGTCAACATCGGCGGGCTGGGGCGGATCGGGGGCCGTCGGTGGGCCCGGCA
>NZ_NRSH01000089.1 GCF_016584055.1 Halorhodospira neutriphila | reverse complement strand
GCGTATGCACGAGCAGGCCCGGGCGGCCATCGCCGAGGCGGACGCCGCGGTGCTGCTCGTCGACGCCAGCGCGGGGCTCAACGCCGCCGACGAGGCCATCGCCGAGGAGCTGCGCCGCGCCGGCCTGCCCGTGCTCCTGGCCGTCAACAAGGTCGACGGCCTCGACCCCCGCCTGGCGAGCGCCGAGTTCCACGCCCTCGGCATCGGCGAGGTCCACCCGATCGCCGCCCGGCGCGGCCAGGGGGTGCCGGCGCTGCTCGACGCCGTGCTCGCTGCCCTCCCCGCCGAGGCGCGCGCCGCCCCGGCGGAGCCCGCGGAGGCGGAGGAGGGCGTGCCGGTGGCGGTCATCGGCCGGCCCAATGTCGGCAAGTCCACCCTGATCAACCGCCTCTTCGGCGAGGCGCGGGTGCTGGTCTACGACGCGCCCGGCACGACCCGGGACAGCATCGCCGTGCCCTTCGAGCGCGACGGCCAGCGCTACACCCTGATCGACACCGCCGGCGTGCGGCGCCGGTCGCAGGTCCCCGAGGGCGTCGAGAAGCTCAGCGTCGTCAAGAGCCTCGAGGCGATCGAGCGCGCCTCGGTGGTGCTGCTGGTCACCGACGCCCAGGAGGGGATCACCGAGCAGGACGCGCGGCTGGCCGGCCACGTCCTCCAGGCCGGGCGGGCGCTGGTGGTGGTCATCAACAAGTGGGACGGCCTCGGGCCGGAGCAGCGGCGCAAGGTCCGCCGCGACCTGGACCTGCGCTTCGCCTTCCTCGGCTTCGCCCGGCACCACTTCGTCTCGGCGCGCCACGGCACCGGCGTCGGGCTGCTGCTCGGCTCCGTGGACCGCGCCCACGCCGCCGCCCACCGGGACCTGCCCACCCCGGCGCTCAACGAGGCCCTCCACGAGGCCGTCGCCGCCCACCAGCCCCCGCTGGTCCGGGGCCGGCGCGTCAAGCTGCGCTACGCCCACCAGGGCGGGCACAACCCGCCGGTGATCGTCGTCCACGGCAACCAGGTCCAGCGCCTGCCGGCCGCCTACGTCCGCTACCTGGAGAACTTCTTCCGCGAGCGCTTCGACCTCTACGGCACGCCGGTGCGCGTCGAGTGCCGCACCGGCGAGAACCCCTTCGCCCACAAGCCGAACCGCCTCACCGAGCGCCAGCGCCGGCACCGGCAGCGGCTGATCCGGCACGCCAAGCGCAGCAAGAAGAAGAAGCGCGCCCGCCGCTAGGCGGGCCTTCAGACCTGGACGAGGACCACGGAGACGTTGTCCTCGCCGCCGGCCTCGAGGGCGGTCTGGATGAGCCGGTCGCGCCGCTGCTCGAGGCTCGCCGCGGCGGCGCCGAGGATCGTGGCGATCTCGGCGTCCTCGACGGCCCCGGTCAGCCCGTCGGAGCAGAGCAGGTAGAGGTCGCCGGCGCGGCGGGGGAGGCGGGAGACCTCGGGCTCGGACTGGGTGACGGCGCCGAGGGCGCGCTCGAGGACGTTGCGCTCCGGCGAGTGGCGCGCCTGCGCCTCGCTCATCTCGCCGGCCTCGACGGCCCGCTGCACCGGCGTGTGGTCGCGCGTCAGCCGCTCCAGCCGGCCCTCGCTCAGCCGGTAGACCCGGGAGTCGCCGACGTGGGCCACGGCGAGCTCGTCCGGGGCCACGCAGAGCAGCGCCAGGGTGGTCCCCATCCCCTCGTAGCGCCGGTCCCGCTCGGTGTAGGAGAGCACCGCGCGGTTGGCCAGCTGGACCAGCTTGGTGGGGTCGCCGCCGGACTCGAGCCAGGTGTGGTCGCTGCCGTGGTGGCTGCGGCCGATGGTGACCACCGCCTCCACGGCCAGGCGGGCCGCCTCGTCGCCGTAGGGCAGCCCGCCGAGCCCGTCGGCGAGCACGGCGATGCCCGCCTCCTCGTCCCAGCCGATCCGATCCTCGTTGCGTGGGCGCACATAGCCGCAGTGCGAGCTCCCGACGATCTCCATGGCGCTCCTCCTCTTCGCGGGCCTGCGGGGCCCGTCTCTTGGTTATCGGCTCTCCGGTCCCATCCTAGCCCCATCGCGCGGAGGGCGGAAATGCGCCGCCGCCGCGGGCGGGGTGCTAGCGCGCCCGCAACTCGATACCATGGGCGGAAATCCAGTGTCCGCAAGGAGTCGCGATCGTGAGCCTGCTGATCTTCCTTATCTTCCTCGGCGCCTGCGCCGGGGCCGCCACCACGGGGGCGCTGTTCGGCCCCGACCGCTGGTACGAGGGGCTGGAGAAGCCGTGGTGGACGCCGCCGAACTGGGTCTTCCCTATCGCCTGGTCCGTGGCCTACCTGCTCGTCGCGGTGGCGGCGTGGCGGATCGCCGTGGCCGAGCCATCGACGGTGCAGGCGCTGGCGCTGGCCCTGTGGTCGCTGCAGATCGTGCTCAACGCCCTCTGGACGCCGACCTTCTTCGGGCTGCACCGCATCGCCGGCGGGATGGCGGTCCTCGCCTCGCTGTGGGGCGTCACCCTGGTGGCCACCGCCGTCTTCTTCACCGTCGACGGGCTCGCCGGGGTGCTCTTCGTGCTCTACCTGGCGTGGCTGAGCTACGCCGCCTCGCTGAACTACGGCATCTGGCAGCGCAACGGGGCGGGCCCCGGCGCGGGTGCCGAGGCGGCGGGCGGTGAGGCCTCGAGCCCGGCGCAGCGGCCGTAGCCCCGGCAGGGAGGTACGTTCCCCCGCCCGGCGGCCCCTCGCCGGGCGGGGAGCCGCTAGGGGAGCACCGGCTTGAAGGGCTCCACGTGCACGCGCTCGTAGACGCCGGCGGCGACGTAGGGGTCGGCCTCGGCCCAGGCCTGCGCCGCCTCGAGGGAGTCGAACTCGGCGATGACCAGGCTGCCGCGGAAGCCCGCCTCCCCGGGGCTTGGCGTGTCGACCGCCGGGAAGGGGCCGGCGCTCAGCAGCCGCCCCTCGTCGCGCAGCCGCTCGAGGCGCTCGAGGTGCGCCGCCCGCGCCTGCCGGCGCAGGGGCAGGCTCCCCTCGACGTCGTAGCTGATGATGGCGTAGTACATGGGTCTATGTTATCGCCCTGCAAGGGCTCCGGTACAATAGGGAGCCAGCCCCGCCTGATGCCGGGGCGCTCCAGCGAGAGGGGGAACCATGGCGCAGTACTTCGAGGTGCACCCGAAGACCCCGCAGCAGCGGCTGATCAAGCAGGTGGTCGAGATCCTGGGCGAGGGCGGCGTGATCGCCTACCCCACCGACTCGAGCTACGCCCTCGGCTGCCGGATGGGCGAGAAGGCGGCCCTGGACCGCATCCGGGAGATCCGCCGGCTCGAGGACGGCCACAACTTCACCCTCGCCTGCAAGGACCTCAAGGACATCGGGACCTACGCCCAGATGGAGAACTACGCCTACCGGCTGCTGAAGTCGCACACGCCGGGGCCGTATACCTTTATCCTGCGGGCGACCCGGGAGGTGCCGCGGCGGCTGCAGCACCCCAAGCGCAAGACCATCGGCATCCGCGTCCCCGATCAGCCGGTCAGCCGGGCGCTGCTCGAGGCCCTCGGCGAGCCGCTGATGAGCGTCACCCTGCAGCTGCCCGGCGACGAGCTGCCGCTCAACGACCCGGAGGAGATCCGCGAGCGCCTGGGCAAGCAGATCGATGCGGTCGTCGACGGCGGGCCGGCCGGCGGGGGGGCGAGCACCGTGGTCGACCTCACCGGCGAGGCCGCGGAGGTCGTCCGCGAGGGCGTCGGCGATACCCGCGTCTTCCAGAGCGCCTGACAACCACAAGGAGAGCTGCTTGGCAAGCGTCAACACCCGCCCTAGCCGCGTCCTGTCGGGCATGCGCCCGACAGGGCGCCTGCACCTGGGCCACTACCACGGCGTGCTGAAGAACTGGCTGCGCCTGCAGGACGAGTACGAGTGCTTCTTCTTCATCGCCGACTGGCACGCCCTGACCACCCACTACGAGACCCCCTGGGTGGTCGGCGACAACGTCTGGGAGATGGTCATCGACTGGCTCGCCTGCGGCGTCAACCCCAAGCTCGCCCGGCTGTTCATCCAGTCGCGGGTGCCGGAGCACGCCGAGCTGCACCTGCTGCTGTCGATGATCACGCCGCTGGGCTGGCTGGAGCGGGTGCCGAGCTTCCGGGATCAGCAGGAGCAGCTCCACGACCGCGACCTGGCGACCTACGGCTTCCTCGGCTATCCGCTGCTCCAGGCCGCCGACGTGCTCATCTACAAGGCCACCGAGGTGCCGGTGGGCGAGGACCAGGTCGCCCACCTCGAGCTGACCCGCGAGGTCGCCCGGCGCTTCAACCACCTCTACGGCCGCGAGCCCGACTTCGAGGAGAAGGCGCAGGAGGCGGCGCGGAAGATGGGCAAGAAGAACGCCCGGCTCTACCACCAGCTGCGCCAGCGCTATCAGCAGGAGGGGGACCGCGAGGCCCTCGAGGTCGCCTACGCCCTGCTCGAGGGGCAGCCGAACATCACCGTCGCCGACCGCGAGCGCCTCTACGGCTACCTCGACGGCAGCAGCCGCGAGCTCCTGCCGGAGCCCGAGGTCCTGCTGACGCCGACGGCGAAGATGCCCGGGCTCGACGGGCGCAAGATGTCCAAGTCCTACGGCAACACCATCGGCCTGCGCGAGCCGGCCGACGAGGTGGCGCGCAAGCTGCGCACCATGCCCACCGACCCGGCCCGGGTGCGCCGCACCGACCCGGGGACGCCCGAGAAGTGCCCCGTCTGGGACTTCCACAAGGTCTACTCCGACGAGTCGACGCAGCAGTGGGTCCAGCAGGGGTGCACCACCGCCGGCATCGGCTGCCTCGAGTGCAAGCGCTGCATCATCGACGCCGTGGAGGCGGAGCTCGCCCCCATCCGCGAGCGGGCCCAGGAGTACGAGGCGGATCCCGAGCAGGTCCGGGCGCTGATCGTCGACGGCTGCGAGCAGGCGCGGGAGGAGGCGCGCGAGACCCTCTCCGAGGTGCGCAGCGCCATGGGGCTGGAGTACCGGTGAGCGAGGAGGCGGCCGCCGATCCGGCGGCGGCGCCCGCCCCTGCCGAGACGGAGCCCCGGGCGCGGGTGGGCGCGGAGCCGCTCCGCCGCCTCCCGGACGACCTCTACATCCCGCCGGACGCGCTGGAGGTCTTCCTCGAGGCCTTCGAGGGGCCGCTCGACCTCCTGCTCTACCTCGTCCGGCGCCAGAACCTCGACATCCTCGACATCCCCATCGCCGAGGTGACCCGGCAGTACATGGAGTACGTCGAGCTGATGCGCGAGCTGCGCCTGGAGCTGGCCGCCGAGTACCTGGTGATGGCCGCCGTGCTCGCCGAGATCAAGTCGCGGATGCTCCTGCCGCGGCCGCCGGCCGAGGACGGCGACGAGGAGGAGGGGCAGGACCCGCGCGCCGAGCTGGTCCGCCGGCTCCAGGAGTACGAGCGCTTCAAGCAGGCGGCCGAGGCCCTCGACCGGCTGCCGCGCCAGGGGCGGGACACCTTCCCGGCAACGGCGCCGGCGCCGGAGTGCCAGCCGCAGCCGCGGCCGCCGCAGGTCGACCTGCGCGAGCTGCTCACGGCCCTGGCCGACGTCATGCGCCGGGCCCGGCTCCACGAGCACCACCAGGTCGAGCGCGAGCCGATCAGCGTCCGCGAGCGCATGACCGAGACCCTGGCGCGGCTCTCGGCGCAGCGCTACACCCCCTTCCCGGAGCTCTTCGCCGCCGCGGAGGGGCGCACCGGCGCCGTGGTCACCTTCCTGGCGCTCCTCGAGCTGGTGCGCGAGTCGCTGGTCGAGCTGGTGCAGGCCGACGCCTTCGCGCCCCTCTACGTCCGCGCCTGCTAGCCGTGGGCGGGCTCAAGGCGATCATCGAGGCGGCCCTGCTCGCCGCCGAGGGCCCCCTGACCGTGGAGCGCCTCCAGGGGCTCTTCGAGGGGGAGGAGGCCCCGGACCGGGAGGCGGTGCGCGGCGCGCTCGCCGAGCTCGCCGCGGAGTGCGAGGGCCGCGGGGTCGAGCTCCGCGAGGTCGCCGGCGGCTACCGGCTCCAGGTCCGCGCCGAGATGGCGCCCTGGGTCTCGCGGCTCTGGGAGGAGCGGCCCGGGCGCTACTCCCGCGCCATGCTCGAGACCCTGGCGCTGATCGCCTACCGCCAGCCGATCACGCGGGGCGATATCGAGCAGGTCCGCGGGGTGAGCGTGAGCACCAGCATCATCCGCACCCTCGAGGAGCGCGGCTGGATCCGCACCGTGGGCCGGCGGGAGGTCCCCGGCCGCCCGGCGCTCTACGCCACGACGCCGGCCTTCCTCGAGCACTTCAACCTGGGGAGCCTCGACGAGCTCCCCGAGCTGGCGGCCCTGCAGGATCCGGAGCAGGCCTACGAGGAGATCGACCGCTACCTCGGCCGGGCGGCGGAGGGCGGGGACACCGACGAAGCGGGCAGAGGAGAGAGCAGTGAGTCAGAGTCGTAAGGGCGAGGGGGCGGCGCCGCGCGGGGAGAAGCTGCAGAAGGTGCTCGCCCGCGCCGGGCTCGGCTCCCGGCGCGAGATGGAGGCGGCCATCGAGGCCGGGCGGGTCCAGCTCAACGGCCGGCCGGCGCAGATCGGCGACCGGGCGGGCGCCCGCGACCAGGTCGAGCTCGACGGCCGTACCGTGCAGCGCATCCACCGCCAGCCCCCGCGGCGGGTGCTCCTCTACAACAAGCCCGAGGGCGAGGTGACCGCGCGCACCGACCCCGAGGGGCGCCCGACGGTCTTCCGGCGCCTGCCGCGGACGCCGGGGCGCTGGATCGCCGTCGGCCGGCTCGACCTCAACAGCCAGGGGCTGCTGCTGTTCACCAACGACGGCGAGCTGGCCAACGCCCTCATGCACCCCTCCCAGGGGGTGGAGCGCGAGTACGCCTGCCGCATCCGCGGCGAGGTCACCCCGGAGATGGTCCAGCGGCTGGTCGACGGCGTCGAGCTCGACGACGGGCCGGCGCACTTCGACGTCGTCGAGTCCGCCATGCCGGTGGACGACCCCGGCGAGGGGGCGAACGCCTGGTTCCACGTCATCGTCAGCGAGGGGCGCAAGCGCGAGGTGCGCCGGCTATGGGAGTCCCAGGGGGTGGCGGTGAGCCGGCTGATCCGGGTGCGCTACGGGCCGGTGGTCATGCCCCGGGACCTGCGCCGCGGCAAGCTGCGCGAGCTCGACGACGCCGGCAAGGCGGCGCTCTACGAGCACGTCGGCCTCGAGCCGCCGCCGCCTACGCCCCGGCCGCCGCGCCGGCGGCGTGGGCGCAAGCGCCGCTGAGGGGGCAGCCCCGGCAGCGCGGCCGGGGCCGGCAGGTCTCCTTGCCGAGGGCGACGATCTGGGCGTGGAGCTCGTTGAAGGCGGCGGGATCCGGCCCGAGGGCCGCCTCGACCGCCCCGCGCAGGGCCTCGTAGCCCTCGTCGCCGGCGATCCAGCCGAGCCGGGCGAGGATGCGCCGGGTGTAGGCGTCGACGACGAAGACCGGGCGCTCGAGGGCGTAGAGGAGGATGTCGTCGGCGGTCTCCCGGCCGACGCCCTGGACGGCGAGCAGCCGCGCGCGCAGGGGGCCCGTCTCCTCGCGGCGCATCCCCTCGAGGCCGCCGGCCTCGAGGTAGGCGCGGCAGAGGTTGCGCAGCCGCTGCGCCTTGACATTGAAGTAGCCGGCCGGGCGGATCGCCGCCGCCACCCGCTCGGCGGGGGCCTCGAGGAGGGCCTCGGCGTCGAGCAGGGCCTCGGCGCGCAGGTTGGCGACGGCGCGCTCGACGTTGCGCCAGGCGGTGTTCTGGGTGAGCACCGCGCCGACGAGGATCTCGAAGGCCGTCTCCGCCGGCCACCAGTCCAGGCGGCCGTGGTGGGCGATCAGGGCCTCGAGGAGCCCCCGCAGCTGCCCCGCCTCGAGGCTCGGCGCGTCCACGCCGGCGGGGCGCGTCACCCCTCGCCCTTCGGGCTCGGCGCCACCGTCAGGGCCTGGCCGTGGCAGTCCCGGCCGTCGGGGCCGAGCAGCCGGATGAAGGCGCCGGCGACCTGGCCCGGCTGGGTCAGCTCGAAGGGGTTGTCCCAGGGGTAGGCCTCGGCGTGCAGCCGGGTGGCCACGGTGCCCGGGTCGAGGCTGTTGACGCAGATCGAGGTGGTCTCGGCGAGCTCGGCGGCGAGCACCCGCATCAGCCCCTCGAGCCCGGCGTTGGCCACGGCGTAGGCGCCGCCGTAGGCCTCGCCCGCGCGGCCGCTGGCGTCGGAGGTCAGCACGACGGCGCCGCGGTCGGAGGCGCGCAGCAGCGGCAGGCAGGCGCGCGTGAGCATGAAGGCGGCGTTGAGGTTCACCTGGAGGGTCCGGTACCACGCCTCCACGTCGTAGTGGTCCACCGGCGCCGGCTTGCCGAGCACGGCGGCGGCGTGCAGGAGGCCGTCGAGCCGCCCGAGCCCCTCCCGGATGCGCTGCGCCACCTCGGGGTAGTGGTCGAAGGAGGCGCCCTCGAGGTTCATCGGGTAGATGGCCGGCTCCGGCCCGCCCTCGGCGACGATCCGGTCGTAGAGCCCCTCCAGGGCCTTGAGGTCCTTGTCCAGCAGCACCACGGTGGCCTTGGCCTCGGCCAGGCGCCGGCAGACCGCCTCGCCGATGCCGCCGGTCGCGCCGGTGACGAGGATGACCCGGCCCTCGAAGGCCCCGGCGGGTGGCGTGTAGTCGGCGGAGAGCTGCGGTTGGTCGGCCACGGTGGCACCTCTTTCAGTCCAAGGATTGATAGAATAACAATACTCTACGCAACCCCCAATAAGGCTAGCAACCGTGGGGGCTTGGCGAGCCGCGCCCGCCGGGCGAGCCACGCCTTGCGCAGCGGTGTCAGGGTGATACGGCCTGCCAGGAGGCGCTCGGGGCGGCGGCGGATCTCCTCGAGCAGGGCGCGGTGGATCGCCGTGTACGCCGCGAGGGGGCGCAGCCGGCGCCGCAGGGCCGCGGCCCGGGGGGCGTGCTCGGCGGCCTGCCGGTAGAGCCCGGCGAGCTCCCCGGCGTGGGCGGCGACGGCCGCCTGGAGGCGCTGCTGCCCCTCGGCGCTGCGCTCGGCGAGGGCGTGGCCCGGAGCCGGCTGCAGTGGTG
>NZ_NRSH01000088.1 GCF_016584055.1 Halorhodospira neutriphila | reverse complement strand
GGGCGAGGAGGGCTGCAGCGCGGCGCTGCGCGCCGGGGCGGACTACGCCACCGCCGATACCGGGGCACTCACCCTGGGCTGGGAGGGCAGCGCCCCGCACGTCGTGAGCGAGTACGAGCGCCGCGGCCGCGTCTACCACCGCCACCGCGGCTGGCGGCCCTGGCTTTCGGCTACGCCGAGTCAGTAGAATCTGCCGTCTAGCGGAGGCGACGCGCTTTCAAGGGAGCCCATGCTCGAGCTCATCCAGGCCGGCGGCTGGCTGATGATCCCCATCCTCGTCTGCTCGGTGCTCGCCCTGGCGATCACCCTGGAGCGGCTCTGGGCGCTGCGGCGGGAGACGATCCTGCCCCCGGCGCTGCGCGGCCAGGCTCGGCGCCTGGCGCAGGGCCGCGAGCTCGAGGAGCGCCATATCGAGACCCTCCAGGAGAGCTCGCCGCTGGGGCGGATCCTGGCCATGGGGCTGCTGCACCGCCACCACGGCCGGGCGGCCATGGCCGAGGCCATCGAGGACGCCGGGCGCCACGAGATGCACCGGCTCGAGCGCTACCTCAACACCCTGGGCACGATCGCCGCCATCACCCCGCTGCTCGGCCTGCTCGGGACGGTGATCGGCATGATCCGCGTCTTCGGCGCCATCAGCGCCGAGGGCCTCGGCGACGCGCAGGCCCTCTCCGGCGGCATCGGCGAGGCGCTGATCAGCACCGCGACGGGGCTGACGGTCGCCATCCCCGCCCTGATGGCCTACCGCTACCTGCGCGGGCTCGTCGATAGCCGCGTCGTGGAGATGGAGCAGGAGGCCCTGCGCCTGCTCGAGGCCGGCGGCGGCCTCCAGGGGCCCGCCGCCGCGCGGGAGGCCGCTTGAACCTGCGCCGCGGCCGCCACCGCGAGGAGCCGGAGCTCAACCTCGCGCCGCTGATCGACGTCGTCTTCCTGCTGCTGATCTTCTTCATGGTCACCACGACCTTCGTCCGCGAGGCCGGGCTCGACATCACGCTGCCCGAGTCGAGCGCTGCCCGGAGCGCCGCGCCCGAGGCCGTCGAGGTCAGCGTCGGCGCCGACGGGACGTACTACGTCGGCGAGCAGGCGCTGATCAACCGCCGCCCCGAGACGCTGGCGAAGGCCCTGCGCGAGGCGCTCGAGGCGGGCGGCGGCGAGCAGCAGCGGGTCGTCGTGCGGGCCGCCGCGCAGGCGCCGCACCAGGCCGTGGTGCGCGCCCTCGACGGCGTCGGCCGGGCGGGCGTCGAGCGCGTCTCCATCGCGACGCTGCGCGCTGCGGAGGAGGCGGATTGAGCCGCGCCGACGCCGCCCCCGGCGACGAGCCCGCAGCGCAGCCGCCGCGCCGGGGGGGCTGGGAGACCTTCAGGCGGCTCTTCCTCGGCTACGTGGCCCCGCACTGGAAGGTCGGCCTGGTGGCCGTCGCCTTCATGATCGCCCTCTCCGCCACCCAGACCGGCTTCGTCTCGGTGATCCGCCCGCTGCTCGACGAGGGCTTCGTCAAGCAGGACCCGGCGACCATCCGCTTCTACGCCGCCGTGCTCATCGGCCTGGTCCTCTTCCAGGGCGTCGCCCACTTCGTCTCCCACTACCTGATCTCCTGGATCGGCCGGATGCTCGTCAAGCGCATCCGGCTCGACGTCCACGACCGGCTCCTGGTCATGCCCAGCGCGGTCTTCGACCGCCACTCCGCCGGGCGGCTGGTCTCCAAGCTGACCTACGAGGCGGAGCAGGTGGCCGGGGCGGTGACCCAGGCGGCCGTGACGCTGGTCCAGGACCTGGCCATGGTCGTCTTCCTGGTCGGCTACATGGCCTACCTCTCGCCGCGGCTGATGGTCATCGTCGTCTTCGTCCTCCCGGTGGTGGGGGGGATCATCGCCTACGTCACCCAGCGCTTCCGCAAGCTCAGCAAGCGCATCCACCGCAGCGTGGGCGGCGTGGGCAGCGTCGCCGAGGAGAGCGTCCACGGCTACCCGATCATCAAGGGCTTCGGCCAGGCCGAGCGCGAGCGCCGGCGCTTCGAGCAGGTCAACGAGCGCAACCGCCGCCAGTCGCTGAAGTTCCAGGCGACGAAGTTCGCCGCCGTCCCCCTGGTGCGCCTGGCCGCGGGGAGCGCGCTGGCCCTCATCATCTACCTGGTGACCTTCGAGTCGCTGGTCGAGGTCGTCACGGTGGGGACCTTCGCCTCCTTCGCCGGGGCCCTGATGATGCTCAACCAGCCGCTGAAGTCCCTCATCGGCATCAACGCCACCCTCCAGCGGGGGATCGCCGCGGCGCAGAGCATCTTCCAGGTGGTCGACACCCCGGGGGAGGAGGATACCGGGACGCGGCAGATCGAGCGCGCCGCCGGCGAGGTGGCGCTCCGCGGCGTGCGCTTCTCCTACGACGGCGAGCGCGAGGTCCTGCGGGGCATCGACCTGGCCGCCTCGCCCGGCGAGCGGATCGCCCTCGTCGGCCCCTCGGGCGGCGGCAAGAGCACGCTGGTGAGCCTCCTTCCCCGCTTCTACGAGCCGACCGCCGGCGAGATCCGCCTCGACGGGGTGGCGCTGCCGGCGTACCGGCTGGCCGACCTGCGCCGCCAGCTGGCGATGGTCAGCCAGGACGTGACCCTCTTCAATACGACCGTCGCCGAGAACATCCGCTTCGGCGCCCCCGGGCCGGTGACCGAGGAGCAGATCCGGCAGGCGGCGGAGGCCGCCAGCGCCCGGGGCTTCATCGAGGCGCTGCCGCACGGCTTCGAGACCGAGATCGGCGAGGACGGCGTCATGCTCTCCGGCGGCCAGCGCCAGCGCGTCGCCATCGCCCGCGCCGTGCTCCGGGACGCGCCGATCCTCATCCTCGACGAGGCGACCTCGGCGCTGGACACCGAGTCCGAGCGCGCCATCCAGCAGGCCCTGGAGCGGCTGATGGCCGGGCGCACGGCCTTCATCATCGCCCACCGCCTCTCCACCGTGGAGCGGGCCGACCGGATCGTCTTCCTCGAGCAGGGGCGCATCGTCGAGGCGGGCACCCACGGCGAGCTCCTCGCCCGCGACGGCCGCTACGCGGCGCTCTACCGGATGCAGCTAGGGGCGGAGCCCGCTGCGGGGGCGGGGCAAGGGCAGGAGGGATAGCCGATGGTTCCACCCCGGAGCTGGTTCCGTGAGGGGGGCTGGCTGCCGCAGCTCATGGCGCCCTTAGCCGGCCTCTACGGGGCGCTCGTCGCCTGGCGCCACGCCTCGTACCGCTCCGGGCGGAGCCGGGTCGAGGCCTCGCCGGTGCCGGTGATCGTCGTCGGCAACATCTTCGTCGGCGGCACCGGCAAGACGCCCCTGGTGGCGTGGCTCGTCGAGCGGCTCAGGGCGGAGGGCTGGCACCCGGGGATCGTCTCCCGCGGCTACGGGGGGCGCGCCGGAGACGGGCCGACCTTCGTCGCCGAGGCCTCGGAGGCCGTCGAGGTGGGCGACGAGCCGCTGCTGCTCGCCCGGCGCACCGGGGCGCCGGTGTGCGTCGGGCGCAACCGGCCGGCGGCGGTGGCCGCGCTCCACGCGCAGGCGGGCTGCGACGTCGTGGTCAGCGACGACGGCCTGCAGCACCTGCGCATGGGGCGCGCCGCGGAGATCGTGGTCATCGACGCCGAGCGCGGCCTCGGCAACGGCCGCCTCCTGCCGGCCGGGCCCCTGCGCGAGCCCGCCTCCCGGCTCGAGCGCGTCGACCTGGTCGTGGCCAACGGCGGGCCGACCGAGCAGACGGCGTACGCCTTCCACCTCTGCCCCGGGGAGCCGGAGGCCCTCGACGGCTCGCAGCGGCCGTGGCCCGGCGGCAGCTGCCACGTCGTGGCGGGGATCGGCAATCCGGGGCGCTTCTTCCGGGCCGCCGCCGAGATGGGGCTGGACGCCTATCCCCACGCCTTCGCTGACCACCACACCTTCCGGGCCCGGGACCTGGCCTTCGGCTTCGGGGCCGACTGGCCGATCCTGATGACCGAGAAGGACGCCGTGAAGTGCCGCCACCTGCCGCAGGCCGAGCGGATCTGGACGCTGCCGACCCAGGTGGTGACCACCCCGGAGCTGGAGTTCGCCGTCAGCTGCCTGCTCGCCCGCATCCTGACCCAGGGAGCATCCGCCCGATGAGCGCCGAGCCGCCGTTCACCGTCGTCATCCCCGCCCGCTACGCCGCCTCCCGGCTGCCCGGCAAGCCCCTCGCCGAGCTCGCCGGCGAGCCGCTGATCCGCCACGTCTACCGCCGCGCCTGCGAGAGCGGGGCGGAGCGGGTCGTCGTGGCCACCGACGACGAGCGCATCGCCGCCGCCTGCCGGGCCTTCGGCGCCGCCGTCGCGCTCACCCGGGGCGACCACGCCACGGGCACGGACCGGATCGCCGAGGTGGTAGCGGCCGAGGGGCTCGACGACGAGGCGCTCGTCGTCAACCTCCAGGGGGACGAGCCGCTCATGCCGCCGGCGCTGCTGGGGCTGGCCGCCTCGCGCCTGGCCGCCGACCCCGGCGCGGCGATCGCCACGCTCGCCGTGCCCATCGAGACGGCGGCGGAGCTGCTCGACCCGGCGGCGGTGAAGGTGGTCACCGACCGCCGCGGCCGCGCCCTCTACTTCAGCCGCGCCCCCATCCCCTGGGACCGGGAGCGCTTCCCCGAGCCCGAGGACGCCGCCGTGGCCGGGGGCGGGTGGCTTCGCCACCTGGGCCTCTACGCCTACCGCGCCGGGTTCCTGCGCCGCTTCCCCGGGCTCGAGCCGGCCCCGCCCGAGGCGCGCGAGCGCCTCGAGCAGCTGCGCGCCCTCTGGCACGGCTACGCCATCCAGGTGGCGACCGCCGGGCAGCGCCCCGGCCCCGGCGTCGATACCGCCGCGGACCTCGAGCGCGTGGCCGCCCAGCTCGGTGCCGGCGGCCTGGGCGCCGATGCCGGCCCGTAGCCCGCCGCGGCCTCCGCATGCTGCCCACCCGGAGTAGGGTATTGACAGGCACCTCCTCCCTTTTTAGGATAAAAATTACAATTAATTAAATCATTAAGAGGGAGGCCTTGATGGAGTCCACCACGACCGCACCGCCCATGATGGGCCAGAAGTTCCCCGAGATGGAGGTCAACACCACCCACGGCACGCTGCGCCTGCCCGACGCCTACCGCGGCAAGTGGCTCGTCCTCTTCAGCCATCCGGGCGACTTCACGCCGGTCTGCACCACGGAGTTCGTCTCCTTCCAGCGCTACTACGACCAGTTCCGTGAGCTCGGCGCCGAGCTGCTCGGCCACAGCGTCGACCAGGTCTTCTCCCACATCAAGTGGTCGGAGTGGATCGGCGAGCGGCTCGACACCGAGATCCAGTTCCCCATCATCGCCGACGACCGCGGCGTGGTCGCCGACAAGCTCGGCCTGATCCACCCCGAGAAGGGGAGCAACAGCGTGCGCGGCGTCTTCCTCATCGACCCCGAGGGGACCTTCCGCGCCATCCTCTACTACCCGCAGGAGCTCGGCCGCAACATCGAGGAGATCCTGCGCATGGTGCGCGGCTTCCAGGCCTCGGACCAGAACGGCGTGGCCCTCCCCGCCAACTGGCCCAATAATGAGCTGATCAACGACTGCGGCATCATCCCGCCGGCGGCGGATGTCGAGACGGCGAGGCAGCGGCCGCAGCAGTACGACAGCTTCGACTGGTGGTTCTGCTACCGCTCGATCTAGCGCAGCCGGGCGGCGCCTAGGCCCCGTGGCGGTCTCCCCCCTGGCCGCCCGCGTTTGACAGGGCGCTCGCGTCCCGCCTAGGCTTCGTCCCTGCCCCAGGTGACCCGGTGGCGCCGGCGCGCGCCACCGGGGCCGTGGGCCGAGCCGGCCAGGGGAGGGCCCTTCCCTCCCCGGGCGGCCTCGAGCGCCACGGCCGGGAAGCCGGTGCGCCGCACCGGTCGCCTCCTCCGGCGGCCGCAGGGCGGCAATGCCGGCGCTGTCCCCGCAACGGTAGGCGAGGGGAAGGCGTTAGGGAAGGCCACTGCGGCGTTGGCTGTCCATCCGGGCAGGCGCCGCGGGAAGGCGAAACGCCAGGGGGTCACGCCCCGCCTCGCGAGCCCGGAGACCGGCCTGGGGGACGACGCCACACGGCGGGGAACCGTGCGCGGCGGCGCAGCCCGGTACACCCGCTCCTGCGCCGTGCAATCCGCACCCCGACTCCCTCCCGCGTGGCTCCCGGTATCGACCGATCGATTCAAGGAGCGCGCTACTATGCATATCGAGCCAGGCATGATCGCCCAGCCGAAGGTCGTCTTCGCTGGGGTCGCCGCGGCCGGTGTCGCCGGCTACTACCTGCGCAGCCTCATCCGCCGGCCCAGCGATCTGCCGCGCATCGCCCTCGCGGCCCTGTTCTTCTCCCTGTTCATGCAGTCCTTCCACATGCCGGTCGGCCCCTCCGAGCTGCACTTCGTCGGGGCGATGGCGATCTACCTCACCCTCGGCTTCCTGCCGACGCTCTTCGGCTTCATGCTCGGGCTGCTCGTCCAGGGGATCCTCTTCAATCCGGCTGATCTCATCCACTGGGCGGTGAACAGCCTCTCGCTGATCGCGCCGCTGATCGCTGTGCACTACACCCTCGGCAAGCGCTACGCGGAGCAGGGCGAGTCCCTGACCTGGGCCCGTATCCTGCGCCTCGATGCGGCCTACTACAGCGGCGTGGCGGCGATGGTCGGCCTGTGGCTGGTCGGTACCGGCGCTGAGCTCGCGGCGTGGGCGGCGTGGGCGAGCAGCTATGCGGCGATCGTCGCGGTCGAGCCGGTGATCACCTACGCCGCCGTGCGAGGCCTCAAGGCCTTCGAGGGCCAGGCCTGGACCCGGGCCTTCGCCGTCGACCGGCTGCGGCTGGCGGCGTGAGCGCCGGCACCGTGTGGTTCGTGGGCGCCGGCCCCGGCGCCCCGGACCTGATCACCGTCCGCGGCCGGGACCGCGTCGCCGCTGCCGGCGCGGTCCTCTACGCCGGCTCCCTGGTGCCGCCGGGGGTCCTCGACTGGGCCCCGGCCGGCTGCGAGCTCGCCGACTCCAAGGGCATGACCCTCGAGGCGATCCAGGCGTGGCTGATCGAGCGCGCCCGGCGCCACGAGACCGTGGTCCGCCTCCAGCCCGGCGACCCGGCCCTCTACGGGGCGCTCGCCGAGCTCGCCCGGCCCCTCGACGAGGCCGGCATCCCCGTGGCCGTCGTCCCGGGGGTCACCTCGGCGATGGCCGCGGCGGCGAGCGCGGGGGAGAGCCTGACCCTGCCCGAGGGCCCGCAGAGCGTGATCTTCACCCGCGTCGAGGGGCGCACGCCGATGCCCGAGGGCGAGCAGCTCGCCGATCTCGCCCGCCACGGCGCGAGCCTGTGCATCTACCTGTCGATCACCCTGCTCGAGCGCCTCGCCGAGGAGCTGCGCAGCGCCGGCTGGGCCGACGAGGCGCCCGTGGTGGTCGTGCACCGGGCCTCCTGGCCGGGCGAGGAGCGCATCCTGCGCACCCGCGTGGGGACGCTCGCCGCCGACTGCCGGGCCGCCGGCCTGAGGCGCCAGACCATGATCCTGGTCAGCCCTAGCCTCGGCGCCCGGCAGGCCGGCCCGCAGCCCCGCTCGCGCCTCTACGACCCCGCGTTCACCCACGGCTACCGCCGCGCCGGCGGCGCGGCCGCCAGGAGCGACCCCGATGACTGACTGCATCCTCCTTGTTGGCCACGGCTCCCGCCAGCACGAGGGCAACGACGAGATCCGCCGCTTCGCCGAGCTGCTCCAGAACCGCCACCCGGAGTGGTCCCTGGAGACGTGCTTTATCGAGTTCGCCGACCCGCTGCTCGGCGAGGGCCTCGATCGCGCCGCCGCCCGGGGCCGGCGCGTGACGGTGGTGCCGCTCATCCTCAACGCCGCCGGCCACGTCAAGCTGGAGATCCCCGAGCAGCTCGAGGCCGCCCGCGAGCGCCACCCCCGGCACGAGTTCCGCTACGCCCGCCACCTGGGGGCGTGCGAGCCGATCCTCGGCCTCCTGGAGCGCCGCCTCAAGGAGGCCATGCAGGCCCTCGACGTCCCGGACCCGCGGACCACCGGCGTGATCCTCCTCGGCCGCGGCTCCTCGGACCGCGTCGCCAACGCCGAGCTCTCCCGCCTGGCGCGCTGGCTCTACGAGGGCCACGGCCACGAGCTCGTCGACATCGCCTTCACGGGGGTCACGTACCCGCGCCTCGAGGCCGTCGTCCAGCGCCACCACCGCCTCGGCGCCCTGCAGCAGATCGTGCTGCCCTACTACCTCTTCACCGGGCGGCTCATCCAGCGCATCGAGGGGCAGATCGAGCGCCTGCGCGGCCAGTACCCGCGGACGGCCTTCGCCCTCGGCGAGTACCTCGGCTTCGAGGCGGAGGTCTTCGAGGCCCTCGAGGCGCGGATCGAGGAGGCCTGGGCGGGGACGGCGATGCTCGAGTGCGACGGCTGCCCCCACCGGGCGGCGGCCGCGCACGCCCACGGCCACCACCACCATCACCACCACGGCTGATGGCGGGCGCCTGGGGGCGGCTCATCGGGGTCTCCCTGGGCCCCGGCGATCCGGGGTGGATCACCCGGCGGGCGTGGGCGGTGCTCCAGGGCCCGGCCCGCTGGGCCTACCCGGTGCGCGCCGCGGAGGAGCGCAGCTACGCCCTGGAGATCGCCGAGCGCGGCGGCCTGGCGGTGCCGGACGACGCCGTGCCCCTGGTCTTCCCGATGACCCGCGACCCCGCGGCCCTGGCCGAGGGGTGGGCCCGGGCGGCCGCCGCCGTGGCGGCGATGCTCCGCGAGGGGCGGGACGTCGCCTTCCTCGTCGAGGGGGACGCCTCCACCTACGCCACCTTCGGCCACCTGGCGCGGGCGGTGCGCGCCGAGGCGCCCGGCGTCGAGGTGGAGACGATCCCCGGCGTCGCCTCCTTCCTGGCCGCCCCGGCGCGGGTCGGCTGGCCGCTGGCGAGCCAGGACGAGGCCGTGGCCGTGCTGCCCGGCGGCTACAGCGTGGCGACCGTGGAGCGGCTGCTCCCGGAGGTGGAGACGCTGGTGCTGCTCAAGGTCAAGCCGCTGCTCGAGCCGCTGCTCGACCTCCTCGAGGCGCGCGGCCTGCTGGCGAGCAGCGCCTTCGTCGAGCGGGCGGGCACGCCGCAGGAGCGGGTGGTCACCGACCTGGCCGGCCTGCGCGGGGCGCCGGTCCACTACCTCTCGCTGCTGCTGGTGCGCAACCCGCGC
>NZ_NRSH01000087.1 GCF_016584055.1 Halorhodospira neutriphila | reverse complement strand
TGCCCCCTCTGTCCAACCCCCTCCCTCTGCGAGCACCCCGGCCTACGGGGCCTGCACTCACGATCAAGCCTAGTATGCTATTCCTGACGAGGCGAGCTGGAGCGCTTGCCTACGGGGAGTCAATCGCGGATGCCGAGCGCACAGAGACCGCAACCGCCTGGCCGCGGAACCCTGATCCAGGCCCCGCTGCTCGACTGGGCCGCCCGCTCCCCGGCCAAGGAGGCGCTGCTCGGGCGGTTCGGGAGCTGGGACTACGCCACCCTCGCCGACGCCTGCCAGCGGCTCGCGGGACTGCTGCGGGCCGAGGGGATCGCCGCCGGGGAGCGCATCGCCGTCTTCCTGGACAAGCGGCCCGAGGCGATCGCCGCCCTGCTCGGCGCCGCCCAGGCCGGCGGGATCTTCGTCCCCGTCTACCCGGGCCTGCGCCCTCGCCAGGTGCACCACATCCTCGCCGACTCCGGGGCGAGCGCGCTGGTGACCTCGGCCGCCCGGCTGGCAGCGCTGCGCGACGAGCTCACGGCGCTCCCGGCCCTGCGCACCGTGGTGCGGGTCGACCCCCCCGAGGCCGCCGAGGACGGCCCGCCGCCGTGGCGGGAGGTGGGCTGGCAGGCCGCGGTGGCGCACCCGCCGGCCCCGGCCGCTGAGCGCCTGGAGAGCGACCCGGCGGCGATCCTGTACACGTCGGGGAGCACGGGGCGCCCCAAGGGGGTCGTGCTCTCCCACCGCAACCTCCTCGCCGGCGCCGAGAGCGTCGTGGCGTACCTGGGGAACACCGCCGAGGACCGCATCGCCGCCGCCCTGCCGCTGAGCTTCGACTACGGGCTGAGCCAGGTCACCACCGCGCTGCTCTGCGGGGGCAGCTGCCTCCTGCTCGACTACCTCACCCCGCGCAGCCTGCTCCAGCAGGCCGCGCGCCACGGGGTCACGGGCCTGGCCGGCGTGCCCAGCCTCTGGCAGGCCCTGGCGCGGGAGGAGTGGCCCGAGGGGCTCCGCCGCCGCCTGCGCTATATCACCAACTCCGGCGGCGCCCTCCCCCAGGCCACCCTCCGCGCACTGCGCACGGCCCTCCCCGAGACGGAGGTCTTCCTGATGTACGGCCTGACCGAGGCCTTCCGCTCCACCTACCTGCCGCCGGCGGAGCTGGCCCGCCGCCCCGGCTCCATCGGCCGCGCCATCCCCAACGCCGAGGTCGCCGTGATCCGCGCCGACGGCAGCCGCTGCGCTCCCTACGAGCCGGGGGAGCTGGTCCACCGCGGCCCCCTGGTGGCCCTCGGCTACTGGAACGCCCCCGAGCTCAGCGCCGAGCGCTTCCGCCCCTGGCCGCTCAGCCCGCCGGGGCTGCCGCGCCCGGAGCCGGCGGTCTGGTCCGGCGATACCGTCTATGCTGATGAGCAGGGCTACCTCTACTTCCTCGGCCGCAGCGACGAGATGCTCAAGACCTCCGGGTTCCGCGTCAGCCCGGGCGAGGTGGAGGAGGTCCTCTACGACTCGGGGCTCGTCGCCGAGGCGGTGGTCGTAGGGGCGCCGGACGAGGCGCTCGGCCAGGCGCTGGTCGCCGTCCTCGAGCCGGCCGCGGGGCGGGAGCTGGAGGCAGGGGCGCTGCAGCGCCTCTGCCGGCGCGAGCTCCCCGGCTACCTGCAGCCCCGGCACTGGGACCTGCGCCCCGAGGGGCTGCCTCACACACCGCACGGCAAGCCCGACCGCGCCCGGCTCACCCGGGAGTGGTCGGGGCGAGGCCACGGCGAGGACGGCGCTTGAGCTTGAGCACCCACGGCGCGGAGACGAGCAGCACCCCCCACTACTGGCCGCCGGGCTGGCACAGCCGCGACGGCCGGCTGCAGGTCGCCGGCCGCGACGCCGGCGACCTCGCCGAGGCCTACGGCACGCCGCTCTACGCCTACGACGCCGGGCTGATCCGGGAGCGGATCGAGGCGCTGCGCACCCGCCTCCCCGGGCCGGTGCGCCTGAGCTACGCCGTCAAGGCGAACCCCATGCCCGAGCTGCTGAGCGCCCTGTCCCCGTGGGTGGACGGCATGGACGTCGCCTCGGGGGCGGAGATGCACGCCGCCTTGGCCGCCGGCCAGCCCGCCGGGCGGATCTCCCTAGCCGGACCGGCCAAGCCGCGGGCGCTCCTCGAGGCCGCCATCGAGGCGGGCGCCGTCGTGGGGATCGAGTCGGCCCGGCAGCTGGAGCTCGTCGGCGAGATCGCCGCGGCCACGAAGACGGCCCCCGAGCTGTGCCTGCGCCTCAACCCCGACTTCCGGCTGCGCAGCGGCGGCATGCGGATGAGCGGCGGCCCCTCCCCCTTCGGCGTCGACGCCGAGGCCGCTGGGGCGCTCCTGGAGCGGGCCCGGGCGCTGGGGCTGCGGATCGGCGGCTACCACGTCTTCGCCGGCTCGCAGTGCCTCGACCCGGAGGCGCTCGCCGAGAGCCACCGCCGCGGCCTCGCCGAGGTCCTGGCGCTCGCCCCGGCCGAGGCGCCGCCGGCCTTCGTCAACCTCGGCGGCGGCCTCGGCATCCCCTACTCCCGCGGCGATGAGCCGCTCGAGCTCGGGCCGGTCGCCGAGGGCCTCGAGGCATGCCTCGCCGAGCTGGACAGGCGCCTGCCGGGCACCGCGCTGGTCCTCGAGCTGGGGCGCTACCTCGTCGGCGAGGCCGGCGTCTACCTCACCCGGGTCGTCGACCGCAAGGTCTCCCGGGGGCGGGCCTTCCTCGTCACCGACGGCGGGATGCACCACCACCTGGCCGCCTCCGGCAACCTGGGCCAGGCCATCCGCAAGGACTTCCCCCTGGCGGTGGCCACCCGGCTCGCGGAGCCCGCCGCCGAGACGCCCAGCGTCGTCGGCCCCCTGTGCACCCCCCTCGACCTCCTCGCCGACCGCACCCCGCTGCCGCGCGCCGAGCCCGGCGACCTGATCGCGATCTTCCAGTCCGGCGCCTACGGGCTCACCGCCAGCCCGACCGGGTTCCTCAGCCACCCGCCGCCGGCGGAGGTCCTGCTCTAGCGAGCAACGACGAGATCGAGCCCATGCACGTCTGTATCGCCACCTACAGCCCCGGCGCGGGCACCCGCACCATGCTCGAGAGCCTGGCTCTCTGCCACCAGCCGAGGGCACTGGCGGGCATCTGGCTGGTCGAGAACGGCACGGAGCGCTCCGCGTTTACGCCCCCGCCGGCGGCCCAAGAGGCCCTGCCCCTGCGCCACCTCGTGCTCTCCCAGAGCGGGCAGGCGCGCGCTCGGCAGGCCCTGGTCGAGCGGCTCGGGGAGGGATTGGTGGTCTTCCTGGACGACGACCTCCTCGTCCCGCCCCACCTCCTGGAGCGCTACGCCGAGCAGGGGCGAATCCACGGGCGCGGCCACTTCTTCGGCGGGCCGATCCGCGCCGAGTACCAGCAATCCCCTCCCGAGTGGCTAGTGCCGTACCTGCCGCGCAGCGTCCGAGGGTGGGAGCCCTCGAGCGAGGCGTTCCACCGCGCGCGGAATCCGTGGTTCGTGGGCTCCAACTTCGCGGCCTTCGCCGAGGATATCCTCGAGGCGGGAGGCTTCGGCCTGCATGTCGGCCCCGGAGCGCTCTACCCCGGGACGGCGCGCAACCCAACGGGCCACGAGCTCTTCCTCCAGGACCGGCTCAGGGCGCACGGCTGCAGCCCCGTCTACCTCCCGGAGGCGTACGTCACCCACTTCGTCCCCGCCGAGCACGCGACGCCCGGCTGGGCCCTGCACCGCACCTACCGCAACGGGCTCTCGGAGGGGGTGCGGAGCACAGCCTCCCGGGCCACCCCCGGGCCACCACGGTGGGTGTGGCGCAAGCTGCTCACCGCCTGGGCGCAGAAGCAGGTGGCAGCCCTCCGCCGGGACCCGGGCCAGCGCTTCGCCGCCGAGAACCACTACCGCCGGTGGCGCGGCGTCTTCGATGGGGCGCGCCTGAAGGCCCAGGAGTCGCCATGAGCAAGCGCTACGCCTTCATCGTCGGGGCGCCGCGGAGCGGGACGACTTGGCTGCAGCTCATGCTCGCGAGGTATCCGGGGGTGGATACCTGCCAGGAGACCCACCTGTTCAACGGCTTCCTCGCACCGCTCCACCGGGCCTGGCGCCACTACGAGGGCAACCGCCGCGGCGTCGGCCTCCAGGCGGCCATCCCCTACGAGCGGTTCGTCGGGCTCCAGCGCGAGCTCGCGCTCGCCGTGCTCGACGCCATCGGCGAGGGGCCGGTCATCCTCGAGAAGACCCCCGCCCACGTCCGGGTCGCCGAGGAGATCGTGCAGATCCTCCCGGAGGCGCGCTTCATCCACCTCGTCCGCGACCCCCGCGCTGTTACCGCCTCGCTCATGGCGGCGGGCAAGGACTGGGGCGGGCACTGGGCCTCGACCAAGGCGGCGAGTAACGCCAAGCGGTGGCACGCGGATGTCGCCTCCGGGGTGGCGATCCAGGGGCTCACCGAGCACTACCTCGAGCTCCGGTACGAGACGCTCCTCGAGGCCCCCGAGGAATCCCTCCACCGGGCCGCCGAGTGGCTCGGGCTCTCCCCCGCTCCCGGGCTCTCCACCCGCATCGCCAGGGAGAGCCGTATCGACAAGCTCAAGGGAGGGCAATCCAGCGCCCCTTGGGACCTCTCGAGGGAGCCCGAGGCGTTCTTCCGGAAGGGGGAGGCACGAGGCTGGCAGGAGGAGCTCAACGCCAGGGAGCTCGCCGTGGTCGAGGCGCTCGCCTCGCCGCTAATGGAAGAGCTCGGCTATGCGCGCGAGTCGCCGGGGCTCTCCGCGCGCCAGCGGCTCCTCCTGCGCGCTAGCGAGGCCCTCTCGTGGCGTCTGAGCGCCCTCGGCCGGAGGCTGACCGCCTCCCGTTAGCTGGCTTATCTCACCTCCCCAAGGCCATGGAGCAAGGGCAAGCAACGATGATCAAGCGCATGGCACGAAGCCTCAACGAGCGCCTCCTGGCGCCGGCCGACCTGAAGGTCGTCCGCCGCTCAGCCCTGGTCATCCCCGCCGAGCGGCGGATCGCCAACCGCAATATCCTCTTCTTCCACCCCCCCAAGTGCGGCGGGACTTCCGTCTCCAAGGCCCTCTCCCGGTGCTTCGGCCAGGATCGCCTGGAGTGCGCCGGCAAGACCTTCCACCTCGATGCGATCGCCTCCCGGCGCGCCGCGGAGGCGATCGGCACCCCCTTGCCGGCGTACCGGGAGATGCTGCTCTCCTACGCCTTAGGGATGGACGGCATCCAGTACATCAGCGGCCACTTCCCGTTCAGCAACCGCCTACTGCAGGGGCACGACGCCCAGTGGGACTTTATCACCGTACTGCGCCACCCCTTCGAGCGACTGCTCTCCACCTACTACTACAATCGCCACAAGCCGAACCGAGAGCACTTCCCTATCGAGCAGCCCCTTGAAGAGTGGCTCCAGACGGATAACGCCCGGCAATCGGCGACCCTGTTCCTGCGCCTGTTCAACGGCGAGCTCGCCCGAAGGGCGGAGCCCTCCCGGGAGGGGCATCCCAGCCCCGCTACCGAGCAGGCCGTCCAGGAGGCGATCGCCAACCTCCGGCGCTTCACCCTCGTGGGAGAGACCGCGGACATGGCGGGATTCATCGGGCGGATCAACGAGGAGTTCGAGATCAACCTCCAGCCCCGGCATGAGCGGCGGAGCCCGGCGCCCGACTACCAGCGCTTCGAGGAGCAGCCCCTCGCTATCCAGAGGCAGATCGCCGAGCTATGCGCCCCGGACCTAGCGATTTACGAGGCCTTCTTCGAGAACCGGCACAGGGCATGTTAGCGGTCTCTGGCCGCTTTACGGCAAAGGTACAGATCAATGCACCAGGCAACAGGGCCACAACCGACACAAGGCTGGGACGCAGCCCAAATTGCAGAACAGGCGTGGCGCGCAGCCCAAGCAATCGACGTGGGCGATATTGGCTACGGGCGGGTCCACTGGGGAGACCACCGCAGCCACAAGACCACGCCCGCCCCCTACTACCGATTCCTGGCGGGCCTGACGGCCAGCCAAAGCATCAAGAGGGTCTGTGAGATCGGGACTCACAGCGGCGGTGCCACGCGGGCGATCCACCGCGCCTTGGGGGAGCCGTCCGATTCACGGATCGTCACGATTGACGTGACCCGCGAAAGCGACAAGCACCTGTCGGGCATTCAGAACATCACCAAGATCGTAGGCGACGCGACCACGGAGAAGACCTTCCGGCGAACGCTCAACGCCTTCGCGGACCGGCACAAGATCGACTTGCTGTTCATCGACGGCGGGCACAGATACGTCCCGGAGCTCCTGGCCTTTAGTATCTACACACAGGCGTTGAGCCCTAGGCTCGTGGTGATCGACGACATCAACCTTAATGAGCAGATGAGGCTCCTGTGGGAGAAGGTCACGGCAAGCCGTCCGGCGGCGCTGACCCTGGACGTCGCCACCCTCTTCCCAGATGTCCGGAAGCCGAGCGTCGGCTTCGGCCTGATCGCCTTACCAGAAAACGATCAAATCCCCGAGAGGCGCTACGAGATCCCGGTAACCTCACCGTGGAAGAGACGGATTCGCAACGCTGCTAGATCCGTCGGGTGGCTCTACCCGCGGTGATGGCTCGATCTCCCTGCTCGGCTAGGCTGGGCGATCGCACCGGGGCCCGCTCGGGGCGGTCACCTCGTGAGGGCCTTATACAAGACGCCGGGCGCCACTGCCAAAACGCGCGGGAACCGCAAGAAGATAGCGATAAAGCCCATCAGGCCTACCTCCCCTCGTCGGTAGCTCGCCAAAGCCGAGGCGACGAACCCTCTTTCCGCCTCCTTGACGATACCCCCTATCCGCCCCGATTGGCGCCTGCCCAGCAACCCTCGAATCATGTACCGGGAGCGCAGGTAGTCCTTTTGCCGCTGAAAGCACTCGGCGCTCCCCCAGCCGCCCACGCTAAAGATATTGATGCCGCGGCCACGGCGGACGTCGACGCGCCGGGAGACGATCACGCCTGGCCCTCGAAGCGCTAGCGTCGTCGTGAAGACCGCATCCTCGCCCGCAGTCCGTAGCGTGGGATCAAACCGGGCGTCCCCCAGCAGGCTCCTCCGCACCACCAGCGCGGAGAGGTGGGAGATGGGCCGATGGATCGTGAACTGGACAAGGGGAGAGGTCAGCCAGCCGGCCCAGGGGAGCCCCTCGACGCTGGACAGCGGCAGGAGGTCACTGAAGAACCGGCGGTGGTAGCGCTCACCGTCCAGGTCCTCCAGGTCCGATGTGTAGTAGTCGGCCCCGACGGCCATGGCCGCCGCCGCGGCACTCAGGTGGTGCGGATACCACTCGTCGTCGGAGTCGAGAAAGGCGATAAAGTCGGCCGATACGGCGTGGGAGAGCCCCGTATTCCGGGCCGCCCCCGGCCCGCCGTTCTCTTGGCGCAAGAGGACGGCCGAGACGTTCGCCGGCATCGCGAGGCCCTCGAGCTCCTCCTGCGCCGCCACGGGGGACGCATCGTCAACGACATAGACCCGGATCTCCGCATCGACATCCTGCGCCGCCACGGAGTGGAGGGCGCGGCGCAGTATACCTGGCGTATCCTGGTAGAATGGAATAACGACAGCGAAACGCGGGCGCTCAGAGACGGTGGTCATTGCACTCCAAGATCCTGGCTAAGCGCGATCAGCGGGTAGTACCGCCGGAAGTTCGCCAAGACACCTGCGGCCGTGCCCTGGTAGAGCGCCTCGCCCCCCTGCACGGCGAGCCGCCCATAGTTGATGAGCGGGCTCCGGGAGGCCCCGAGCAGTGACAGGACCTCCCTGGGCTTACGCCTGGAGGCCCCCCCCCTCTTGAGCTTCCCCGCGTAGGGGATATCCGCAAGCCCCGGGCAAGCACTCTGGATCGTCGCGTCGTGGAACCCGGGCTGGCCGAACTCTTCCGCCGGCAGGGAGAGCAGGAAATCGAGCAGCCCGTCGTCCAGGTACGGGAGCAGGACGGGCACGCGCTCCGCTGCCATGCCCAGCGGCAGCAGCGCGATCTCCCGGCGCGTCCTGTTCCAGAAGAGGAACGCCTTCACCGGGTCCGGGGCGCTCTGGTAGCGGCCCAGCTCCGCGGCGATCAAAGGCATCCCGACCGGGCGGGCCCACCTCCTCCTATACGGCCGAGAGAGAAACGCCCGATACCCGGTCCCGAAGCGCGCGCAGTAGTGCGCCGCGGCCGTCTCGACGTCGCCACGGCGGAGCAGCTCAGTGGTCTTGGCGTCGAAGTAGAGGCCGTTGGAGAGGACGTCACCGCCGATGCCGTCCAGAAGCGGCCCTTCTAGGTGCGGCAGCAGGTCCACGAACCAGGCGTTCTCGTCCGTGAGGTAGTGGTTCGAGCGGGCCTTGCACCGCTCCCGCTCGACGGCGGAAGGGCCCTGCGGTATCTCCTGCAGGGGCAACCCCGCCCGATCCGCGATGCGTACCGCGATCTCCGGGTCGCTCGTCTCCCCCGTTACTAGCGTAATGAGCCGGGCCGGCCGCGCTCCTTGGCGGAGGAGCTCCCCGAGGATGTGCCGCGAGTCCCTGCCGCCGGAGATCGGCAGGACCGCACTGTGCACCAGCCGCTTACGCACGGAGGCGGCGAAGCGCTCGCGATACGCCTCGACGGCGTCGCCGTAGCCTCCTCGAAACGGCGCAGGCGGCGCCCACCGCTCGGTGCGCTGGAGCACCCCGTCCCGCATACGCACCGTCTCGCCGGGACGCAGCACCCGTACGCCCTCTACCGGCGTTCGGTCACCGACATAGTAGCCGAGCGTGAAGTAGGCGGAGACCGCCTCGTCATCAAATCGCGGCGCGCTGAGCCTCTGGACAACCGCGGACAGCGACTTCCCGGCGATCAGCCGCCCGCACGACTCGGCGTAGAAGACCGGCAACATCCCGAGACGGTCGGCTGTCAGCGTGACCTCCTCCGGCGACGAGCGGATCTCGGCTACCAGGGACGGCCCGGAAGACGTGATATCGGCAGCCAGGGCAGCACTGCTCTCGAAGGCTCCCGGCGTCACCTGCCCTCCCGCATGAACAGGGCCGTGCGCAACGGATGAGGCACTCACTGCCTAAGCGTAGCCGAGCGCCTCGCCGTGGCCCGGCCGCCGGCGACGCAGGCGCAGCAGGAAGGAGTGGCTCAGGCGGGCGCCGAGCCCCGGCAGGCGGTGCAGCAGCCCGAGGGCCGGCGCCGCCTCGAGCGCCGGCTGCAGGGCAGCCAGGCGGCCCGGCACCAGGGGCAGCCAGACCCGCTCCACGAGCTCCAGGCCGGCCGCCTCGGCGGTGCCCTGCAGGGCCTCGGGATCCTCGTAGCGCAGGTG
>NZ_NRSH01000086.1 GCF_016584055.1 Halorhodospira neutriphila | reverse complement strand
CGCAGGACGCCCGGCGGGTTCCACGGCGCCGCGTGGCCGGCGTGGAGCTGGCCGCCGTTGGCGTAGCTGGTCTCCTGGCCCACCGCCGCGGCGCGGTCGATGAGCACCACGGCGTGGCCGCGCTCGGTCAGCTCCCAGGCGACGCTCGCCCCGACGACGCCGGCCCCCACGACTGCGATCCGCATGGCCTCTCTCCCCCGCTGCTCCGTTGCCTCGGCCCCGGCCTCAGCCGAGCCCCCGGTAGCGCCGCCACCCCTCGGCCCGCAGCCGGCAGGCCGGGCACGCCCCGCAGCCGTAGCCCCACGGGTGGCGGCGGCTGCGCTCCCCGTGGTAGCAGGTATGGGTGCGCTCGACGACCAGATCAACCAGCGCCTCGCCGCCGAGGGCCTCGGTCAGCTCCCAGGTCTGCGCCTTGTCGAGCCACATCAAGGGGGTGTGGAGCACGAAGCGCTCGGCCATGCCGAGGTTGAGGGCGACCTGCAGGGCCTTGATAGTGTCGTCGCGGCAGTCGGGGTAGCCGGAGTAGTCCGTCTCGCAGACGCCGGCGACCAGGTGGCGGATCCCCTGGCGCTGGGCGAGCGCCGCGGCGAGGGTGAAGAACAGGAGGTTGCGGCCGGGGACGAAGGTGTTCGGCAGCCCGCGCTCGTCGTAGGCGATCTCCGCCTCGCGGGTCAGGGCGGTGTCGCTGATCTGGCCGAGGACCCCGGCGTCGAGGACCCGGTCCGCGCCGAGCCGCTGCCCCCAGGCCGGGAAGCCGGCGCGCAGGGCCTCGAGCACGCCCTGGCGGGCCTCGAGCTCGACGTCGTGGCGCTGGCCGTAGGCGAAGCCCACGGTCTCGACCCGCTCGAAGCGCTCGAGGGCCCAGGCCAGGCAGGCGGCGGAGTCCTGCCCGCCCGAGAAGAGCACCACGGCGCTGCCCGCCGCCGGGCAGCTCGGTAGGGGCGTCGCGGTGGTCATCGGCCTTCCCCGGATTGCGAATTCGCATAGGGTAGGGGGCCGGCGCGCCGAAGGCCACCCCCGCCGGCTCGAGGCAGCCGCGGGGCGGCGGCGATGCTACAATCACCCGGGCTATGTCCGGCAATACCTTCGGCACCCTCTTTACCGTCACCAGCTTCGGCGAGAGCCACGGCCCGGCCCTCGGCTGCGTCGTCGACGGCTGCCCGCCGGGGCTCGCCCTCGACGAGGCCGACCTCCAGCGTCAGCTCGACCGCCGCCGCCCCGGCCGCTCCAAGCACACCACCCAGCGCCGGGAGGCGGACGCGGTGCGCATCCTCTCCGGCGTCTTCGAGGGGGAGACCACGGGGACGCCCATCGGGCTGCTCATCGAGAACACCGACCAGCGCTCCCGGGACTACACCGAGATCGCCGGGCGCTTCCGGCCGGGGCACGCCGACTACACCTACCAGCACAAGTACGGGCGCCGCGACTACCGCGGCGGGGGGCGCGCCTCGGCCCGGGAGACGGCGATGCGGGTGGCCGCCGGGGCCATCGCCCGCAAGTACCTCGCCGAGCGCCTCGGGGTGACGATCCGGGGCCGCCTGGCGCAGATGGGGGAGATCGAGCTCGGGGCCAGCGACTGGTCGGCGGTGGAGGACAACGAGTTCTTCTGCGCCGAGCCGGAGCGCCTGGCGGAGCTCGAGGCCCTGGTCCAGGAGGTGCGCAAGGCCGGCGACTCGGTGGGCGCCGCTGTGGCCATCGAGGTGCGCGGCCTGCCGCCGGGGCTCGGCGAGCCGGTCTTCGACCGCCTCGACGCGGATCTTGCCAAGGCGCTGATGTCCATCAACGCCGTCAAGGGCGTGGAGATCGGCGCGGGCATGGCGGCGGCCGGCCAGCGCGGCTCGGCGCACCGCGACGAGCTCACCCCCGAGGGCTTCGCCGGCAACAGCGCCGGCGGCGTGCTCGGCGGCATCTCCTCGGGGCAGGACCTGGTGGCGCGCGCGGCGCTCAAGCCCACCTCGAGCATGCTCATCCCGGGGCGCTCCATCGACACCGCCGGCGAGCCGGCCTCGGTGGTGACCAAGGGCCGCCACGACCCGTGCGTGGGGATCCGCGCCGTGCCCATCGCCGAGGCCATGGCGGCGCTGACCGTCATGGACCACTGGCTGCGCCACCGCGCGCAGAACGCCGACGTCACCCCCTCGACCCCGGTCATCCCCGCCCACAGGCCGGAGTGAGCCGTTGAGCGCCGCCCTCGGCAACGCGGCGCCGGCGCCCTCGCTGCCCTACTGGCGCCTCTCCGGCTTCTACTTCTTCTTCTTCGCGGTGCTCGGCGCCCTCATGCCGTACTGGGGGCCGTACCTGCGCCACGAGGGCTTCTCCTCGGCGGAGATCGGCCAGCTGCTCGCCATCCTCCACGCCACCAAGATCGTCGCCCCCAACGTCTGGGGCGCCGTGGCCGACCGCCTCGACCGGCGCATGGCCGTGGTGCGGGTCGCCTGCGCCGTGGCCCTCGTCGGCTTCTCGGGGGTGCTGATCGCCGAGGGCTACGGCGCCCTGGCGCTGGTCATGGCGCTCTTCGGCTTCTTCTGGAACGCCGCGCTGCCGCAGTACGAGGCCAACACCTTCAACCACCTCGGCGGCCAGGAGCAGCGCTACAGCCGGATCCGCATGTGGGGCTCGGTGGGCTTCATCCTGGCGGTGGTGGGCCTCGGCGAGACCCTGGATCGCGCCGGCTTCGGCGCCCTGCCGTACCTCGTCCTCCTGCTCTTCGTCGGGCTCTGGCTGTCGAGCCTCCTCGCCCCCGAGGCCGGCCGGCCCGTGGCGCACACCACCGACGACGGCTTCTGGGTGACGCTGCGCCGCCCGGCGGTGGTGGGCTTCTTCCTCGCCTGCTTCCTCAACCAGGTCGGCCACGGCCCCTTCTACGGCTTCTTCAGCATCTACCTGGAGGACCACGGCTACAGCGGCGGGCTCATCGGCGTGCTCTGGGCGTGGGGGGTGCTCGCCGAGATCGGCGTCTTCCTGCTCATGCACCGCCTCCTGCCGCGCTTCAGCGCCCGGGCGCTGCTCACCGGCGCCCTGGCGCTGGGGGCGCTGCGCTGGCTGATGGTGGCCGCCTGGGTGGAGTCGGCCTGGCTGATCGCCTTGAGCCAGACCCTCCACGCGGCGAGCTTCGGCGTCTACCACGCCGTGGCCATCGACACGGTGAACCGCTTCTTCCCCGGGCGTTCCCAGGGGCGGGGGATGGCGCTCTACTCGAGCCTGACCTTCGGCGCCGGGGTGGCGGCCGGCTCCTTCGCCGCCGGCCAGGTCTGGGACGCCCTCGCCGGGCGGACCTTCCTGCTGGCCGCCGCGGCGGCCCTCGCCGCCTCGGCCCTGGCGGCCTGGAGCCTGCGCGGGCGGCGCGCCTAGGGGGCAGGGCCGCTCGGCGCCGGGGGCGCCGCGCGGATTCCCCCGGGCGGGGGCGGTCCGGTATAATGACTCCGTAAATATAGGGCCGCTAACTGATAGATTTTGCCAATGACGGGAAAGACCCTCTACGACAAGCTCTGGGACAGCCACGTGGTCAAGGAGTACGGCGACGGCTCGGCGCTGCTCTACATCGACCGCCAGCTCCTCCACGAGGTCACCTCCCCCCAGGCCTTCGAGGGGCTGCGCCTGGCGGGGCGCCAGCCGTGGCGGACCGGGGCGAACCTGGCCGTGACCGACCACAACGTCCCGACGACGGACCGCTCGCAGCCGGTGGCCGACCCGGTCTCCAAGGTCCAGATCGAGACCCTCGACCGCAACTGCGCCGAGTTCGGCGTCACCGAGCTCGGGATGCGCGACCCGCGCCAGGGGATCGTCCACGTGGTCGGCCCCGAGCAGGGGACCACGCTGCCGGGGATGACCCTCGTCTGCGGCGACTCCCACACCTCCACCCACGGGGCGCTGGGCACGCTCGCCTTCGGCGTCGGCACCAGCGAGGTCGAGCACGTCCTCGCCACCCAGACCGTGGTCCAGCAGAAGGCGCGCTCGATGCTCATCCGCATCGACGGCCAGCTCGGCCCGGGGGTCACCGCCAAGGACATCATCCTCGCGGTCATCGGCCGCATCGGCACGGCCGGCGGGACGGGCTACGCGGTGGAGTACGGCGGCGAGGCCGTGCGCAGCCTCTCCATGGAGGGGCGGATGACCATCTGCAACATGTCCATCGAGGCCGGCGCCCGCGCCGGGATGGTGGCCGTGGACGACACCACCATCGACTACGTCCGCGGCCGGCCCAACGCCCCCACCGGCGCGCTCTGGGAGCAGGCCGAGGCGAGCTGGCGCGAGCTGGTCTCCGACCCGGACGCCGAGTTCGACCGGGTGGTGGTCCTCCACGCCGACGAGATCGAGCCGCAGGTGAGCTGGGGGACGTCGCCGGAGATGGTCGCCCCGGTGGGCAGCCGCGTGCCGAACCCCTTCGAGGAGGCGGACCCGGTGCGGGCCCAGGCGATGCACCGGGCCCTCGAGTACATGGACCTGGCCCCGGGCACGCCGCTGACCGACATCCCGCTGGACAAGATCTTCATCGGCTCGTGCACCAACGCCCGGATCGAGGACCTGCGCGAGGCCGCCGCGGTGGTCCGCGGCGCCCGGGTGGCCGAGCGCATCCGCCAGGCGCTGGTGGTGCCGGGCTCCGGCGTGGTCAAGCAGCAGGCCGAGGCCGAGGGGCTCGACCGCGTCTTCACCGCGGCCGGCTTCGAGTGGCGGGAGCCGGGCTGCTCCATGTGCCTGGGCATGAACCCCGACCGCCTCGAGCCCGGCGAGCGCTGCGCCTCGACCTCGAACCGCAACTTCGAGGGCCGGCAGGGGCAGGGCGGGCGCACGCACCTGGCGAGCCCGGCCATGGTGGCCGCGGCGGCCCTCCACGGCCACTTCGTCGACGTCCGCCAGCTGCCCTGAGCCGCGCGGCGATCGCCCCCGCACCGCTTCACCGGACCGGACCCGAGGAGGGAGCAATGGAGCCCTTTACCCGCCATACCGGCCTCGTCGCGCCGCTGGATCGCGCCAACGTCGACACCGACGCGATCATCCCCAAGCAGTTCCTGAAGTCGGTCCAGCGCACCGGCTTCGGGCCGTACCTCTTCGACGAGTGGCGCTACCTCGACCACGGCGAGCCGGGGATGGACTGCACGGACCGGCCGCGCAACCCGGACTTCGTCCTCAACCAGGCGCGCTACCAGGGGGCGAGCGTGCTGCTCGCCCGCGCCAACTTCGGCTGCGGCTCCTCGCGCGAGCACGCCCCCTGGGCGCTGAAGGACTACGGCTTCCGGGTCCTGCTCGCCCCGAGCTTCGCCGATATCTTCTATAACAACTGCTTCAAGAACGGTATCCTGCCCGTCGTCCTCGACGAGGCGGAGGTGGAGCGGCTCTTCCAGGCGGTCTACGCCGCCGAGGGCTACCAGCTCACCGTCGACCTGCCCGAGCAGCGGGTCGTGACGCCGGGCGGCGAGGCCTTCGCCTTCGAGGTCGACGCCTTCCGCAAGCGGATGCTGCTCGAGGGGCTCGACGAGATCGGCGTCACCCTCCAGGAGGAGTCGGCGGCGATCCGCGCCTACGAGCAGCGGCGCCGGCAGGAGGCGCCGTGGCTGTTCCAGGAGGAAGGACGCCCATGAGCCAGAAGATCCTGCTGCTGCCGGGCGACGGCATCGGCCCCGAGATCGTCGGCGAGGCGCGGCGCGTGCTCGAGGCGCTGCGCCAGCACCACGGCCTCGACTGCGAGCTGGAGACCGCGCCGATCGGCGGCGCCGGCTACGACGCCGTCGGGCAGCCGCTGCCCGAGGAGACCCTCGCCCAGGCCCGGGCCGCCGACGCGGTGCTGCTCGGCGCCGTCGGCGGCCCGCAGTACGACACCCTGCCGCGGGAGGTCCGCCCGGAGCGAGGGCTGCTCGCCATCCGCGCCGAGCTGGGGCTGTTCGGCAACCTGCGCCCGGCCATCCTCTACCCCCAGCTCGCCGGGGCCTCGGCGCTGCGCGACGAGGTCGTGGCGGGGCTGGATATCCTCATCGTCCGCGAGCTCACCGGCGGCATCTACTTCGGCCAGCCGCGGGGCGTCCGCCGGCTCGACAGCGGCGAGCGCCAGGGCTACAACACCCTGGCCTACAGCGAGGCGGAGATCGAGCGCGTCGCCCGGCTCGCCTTCGCCGCCGCGCAGCGGCGCCAGGGCCGGCTCTGCTCCGTCGACAAGGCCAACGTCCTGGAGAGCTCCGAGCTCTGGCGCGAGGTGGTCGAGCGCCTCGCCCCCGAGTACCCGGACGTCGAGCTCTCCCACATGTACGTCGACAACGCCGCCATGCAGCTCGTCCGCGCGCCGAAGCAGTTCGACGTGGTGGTCACCGGCAACCTCTTCGGCGATATCCTCTCGGACTGCGCCGCGCAGCTGACCGGCTCCATCGGCATGCTCCCCTCGGCCTCGCTCGACGAGCGCGGCAAGGGGCTCTACGAGCCGGTCCACGGCTCGGCGCCGGATATCGCCGGCCAGGACAAGGCCAACCCCCTGGCGACGATCCTCTCGGTGGCCATGATGCTGCGCTACAGCCTCGGCGCCGCGGGCCTGGCCGACCGGGTCGAGGCGGCGGTGGGGCAGGTCCTCGAGGCGGGGCTGCGCACGCCGGACCTGCAGGGTGGGACGCACCGCGTCGGTACGCGCGGCATGGGCGAGGCCGTCGCCGCGCGCCTCTAGCCCCGCCGGCGCGGGGCGCCTCCGGCCGGGTGGGGCGGCGGGGAGCGGTCCGCCCCGCCGGCCCTCCGCCGGGCGTCAGAAGTTGTAGCGGGCGCCGATGAGCGCCCCGAGGTTGTCCTCCTCGCCGACGTCGTTGATGCGCAGCTCCCCGACGCCCTCGATGCGCGGGGCGAGCTCGTAGAGCGCCGTGGCGTAGAGGTTGAGCAGCTCGTCGCCGGTGACCTCGTCGACGTCGACGTACTCGATCTCGCCGTTGATCTCGGTCCGCTGCATCAGCGCGTAGCGGACGCCGGCGGTCACGCCGAAGCCGGTGTCGTCCTCGCTGTTGCGGTCGTCCCAGTCGTACTCGAGGTACTCGAGCGTCACGGTGGCGTAGAAGTCGAGCCCCGCGGCCGCCGGCAGGTGCGCGCCCGGGCCGATGGAGGCCGAGGTGGTGCTCAGGTCGTCGTTCAGGTACTCGTAGTCGGCGACGGCGAAGAGGCCCGGGGCGAGGGCGAGGGAGCCGGCGATCTGCGTGCCGAGCAGGTCCTGGTCCTTGCGTCCGGCGTTGTACTCCTGGGAGGCGAGCCCGCCCTCGATGAAGGTGTAGTTGAAGCCGCCGCCCGCCTGGGCGGCGGCCTGGCCGGTGAGCGCGGCCGAGGCGAGCAGGCCGCTGGTCAGGGCGATGGTCACTCTCTTGGGCATGGGTGCGACTCCTCTCGATCGTGTTGCGCCGGGGTGCGGAGCTGGGGGTGGCGTCAGGTACCACCTTGAAGCTAGCAGAGGTTGGCGATCTTGCCTCGGCAGGCGGGCTGCAGGGGCGTGGAGGGCGGCGGCGGCTGGCTGGCCCGAGCCGCGAGACGTTAGACTCTTAGCGCTTTCCGTGTAGGGGCCTTGTTCACCGAGAGGGGGTAGAGGAGCCATGACCAAGAGCTACAACGTGGCCGTCGTGGGCGCCACCGGCGCCGTCGGCGAGGTGATGCTGAGCGTGCTCGCCGAGCGCGGCTTCCCGCTGGGCGAGCTCTACCCGCTCGCCAGCAGCCGCTCCGCCGGGCAGCAGGTGGCGGTCGGCGGGCAGAGCCGGACGATCCAGGACCTCGCCAAGTTCGACTTCTCGCAGGTGGATATCGCGCTGTTCTCGGCCGGCGGGTCGATCTCCGCCGAGCACGCCCCCCGGGCGGCCGCCGCCGGGGCGGTGGTCATCGACAACACCTCCTGCTTCCGCTACGACGACGAGATCCCCCTCGTCATCCCCGAGGTCAATCCCCACGCCGCCGCCGGCTATACGCGCCGGGGGATCATCGCCAACCCCAACTGCTCGACGATCCAGATGCTCGTGGCGCTCAAGCCGCTGCACGACGCCGCCGGGGTCGAGCGGGTGAACGTCGCCACCTACCAGGCCGTCTCGGGCAGCGGCAAGCCGGCCATCGAGGAGCTCGAGCGCCAGAGCCGGGCGATGCTCGAGGGCGGCGAGGTGGCGTGCCACGCCTACCCCAAGCCCATCGGCTTCAACTGCCTGCCCCACATCGACGACTTCCAGGAGAACGGGTACACCAAGGAAGAGATGAAGATGGTCTGGGAGACGGCCAAGATCCTCGAGGACCCGTCGGTGCGGATGAACCCGACGGCGGTGCGGGTCCCCGTCTTCTACGGCCACTCCGAGGCGCTGCACATCGAGACCCGGGAGCCGATCAGCGCCGAGCGGGCCCGGCAGCTCCTCACCGCGGCGCCGGGCGTCACGGTCCTCGACGAGCGGGGCCCCGGCGGCTACCCCACGGCGGTGACCGAGGGCGCCGGGACCGACCCCGTCTACGTCGGCCGCATCCGCGAGGACCTTACCCACGAGCGGGGTTTAGATTTCTGGGTCGTCTCCGATAACGTGCGTAAGGGGGCAGCGCTGAATAGCGTCCAGATCGCGGAGCTGCTCATCGGCGAGTACATCTGACGCAGGGGAGCAACCGTGCACAAGGCGATACGGGCGCTCGCCGGCCTCGCGGGACTGGCGGCGGCGACCGCGGCGAGCGGCCTCGATCTCGAGCTCGGCACCATCGAGCCGCGCTCCAGCGCCGGTGAGCCGGTCTCCGCCCGGATCCCGCTGCGCGGCGTCACGGGCGAGGAGCTATCGCGCCTGGAGGTCGGCCTGGCGCCGCGGCCGGTCTTCGAGCGGGCCGGCATCGCCCGCCAGCCCGAGCTCTCGCGGCTCTCCTTCGAGATCGTCGCCGAGGGCGAGGGGGCGCCGTACATCGCCGTGCGCAGCGACGAGCCCATCGACCGCCCGCTGCTCGACTTCATCGTCGAGGTCGACTGGCCCCAGGGCAGCCTCGTCCGCGAGCACACCCTGCTGCTCGAGGAGCCGGCGAGCGCCGGCGCGGCCCCGGCCCCGCCGGCAGGGCGCGCCGGGGCGGCCGAGCGCGGGGAGCCGGCGCAGCGCTACGGCCCGGTCGGCGACGGCGAGACGCTCTGGAGCATCGCCGAGCGCTACCGGCCCGACGAGTCGGTCACCATCGCCCAGACGATGCTCGCCATCAAGGCGCTCAACCCCGAGGCCTTCTACGAGGACAACGTCAACTCCCTGCTGCGCGGCGCCCGGCTGGAGCTGCCCAGCAAGGCGCAGATCGAGCGCCTCTCCGCCGCCCAGGCCCAGGCGGCCTACGAGCGCCAGCTCGCCGCCTGGGTCCCGCC
>NZ_NRSH01000085.1 GCF_016584055.1 Halorhodospira neutriphila | reverse complement strand
GATGAGAGGCCGCCATCGGCGTACCGGCGCGCGCCGAGGTGGCCCGGCCGCAGTCGCGGCAGTGGAACAGCATCTTGCGCCCCGGCAGCCGGCGCGCGTTGCCGACGGAGCCGCACCAGCGGCAGACCGGGCCCTCCGGCCAGCGCGCCGACAGGAACAGCGCCTCGGCATGCGCCTCATCCGGCACCAGCTCCAGGAAGCCTTGCAGGGTCAGAGGGGCATGCACCATGCCCACAAGATAGAGGGCATCATCATCAGAAAGCAATAGATCCGGACGCGTTTAAGCACCCCGGGGGAGTCGCTACACTGGCAATGTGGAGCGATCTGGGACGCTGTTCCCCGCCCCGTGGCGCACGCCCTCGGCGGGGGCGCGACGAGCAAGGCCGCACCGTAACGGGAGGAGCGCTTTTATGAGCCCGAGCAAGCCGATGGAAGAGATGGTCCGCAACTGGACGGACATGCAGCAGCGGATGTGGGAGCACTGGCTCCAGTCCGTCAAGGGGATGCAGCTGCCCAGCGGGGTGGACACCGGGCAGTGGCAGCAGCAGTACCAGAAGAACCTGGAGGCCTGGGAGAGGGCCGTCCAGGAGGCCCTGGAGGCCCAGGTCCGGTGGACCGAGAAGTGGGCCGAGCAGACGGGCGGCGCCGGCGGCTCCACCGAGGGCATGCAGGAGGCGCTGAAGCAGACCCAGGAGATGATGAAGACCTGGACCGAGGCGCAGAGCAAGCTCTGGAACGCCTGGTTCGACAGCGTCAAGAACATGGACCCCTCGCAGATGGCGCAGCAGTGGGACAGCGAGGGCCACGAGGTGCTCAAGGCGTGGCAGGAGGCGACGCAGCGCGCCCAGGAGGCCCTCCAGGAGCTCTCGCAGATGGCCACCTCGTCGACGGCGGGGCGCTCCTCCGGCGGCGGCCAGTAGCGCGCCAGGGGCCGAGACAAAGAAAGCCGACGCGATCCCGCGTCGGCTTTGCTCGATCCACCCTATCCCTAGCAGCTCAGCGAGGCCTGCTCCCTGAATATTGGCCTCCCTGCCGGTCGGGCGCTCCCTCGCCGCCTTGCTGAGGCTGCCGGGCAGTCGCGTGTGCTCGTCCGCTGAGCAGCAGGGAGCGACTGCCCGGCAACGGTTCCCAACGATGCCCCCTTGCTCGTGTGAGGGAAACCGGGGAAGACTGTCTCTGATGTCAGATCAATCTGAGATGGTGGGCCGATGATCGCACTGATCCAGCGCACAGGGCCGGCGCGCGTGCGGGTGGCGGGGCGCGTCACCGGGGCGATCGAGGGCGGCCTGACGGCCCTGGTGGCCGCCGTGCACGGCGATACCGAGCGCGAGGCCGACCGCCTGGCCGAGCGGCTGCTCGGCTACCGGGTCTTCGCCGACGCCCAGGGGCGCCTGAACCGCTCCCTGCAGGAGGTCGGCGGCGAGCTGCTGCTCGTGCCGCAGTTCACCCTGGCGGCGGACACCCGCAAGGGGATGCGGCCGAGCTTCGCCTCGGCGGCGGCGCCGGAGCAGGGGCGCGCCCTGTTCGAGCGCCTCGTCGCGGCGCTGCGCGAGCAGGCCCCGGCGGCGGTGGCCTGCGGCGTCTTCGGCGCCGACATGCAGGTGGAGCTGACCAACGACGGGCCGGTGACCTTCTGGCTGGAGGCGCCGCCGCGAGCCGGGTGAGCGCCTGCGCCGGGGGCGCGGCCCAGCCGCGGGGTGCGATTGTGCTATCCTGGCCCTTTTGGGTGAGGGGCCGTCGCGGGCTCGGCGGGGCGGCCGGCAGGAGCGTTATGGCGAATCGCACCGCGCAGATCGAGCGTACCACGGCGGAGACCGCCGTGCGCGTGGGCGTGGACCTCGACGGCAGCGGCGAGGCGGAGCTGGGCTGCGGGGTGCCGTTCCTCGAGCACATGCTCGCGCAGATCGCCCGCCACGGCGGGATCGATCTGCACCTCGAGGCCTCGGGGGATACGTGGATCGACGACCACCACACGGTGGAGGATATCGGCATCGCCCTCGGCCAGGCCCTGGCGGCGGCCTGGGGCGATAAGGCCGGCGTGGCCCGCTACGGCCACGCCTACGTGCCCCTCGACGAGGCGCTCTCCCGCGCCGTCGTCGACCTCTCCGGGCGCGCCGGGCTCGAGTTCCACGCCGCGTTCCCCCGCGAGCGCATCGGCGGGTTCGATACCGAGCTCGTCGAGGAGTTCTTCCGGGCGCTCACCCACAACGCCGCGATCACGCTCCACCTCGACGCCCTGCGCGGCCGCAACGCCCACCATATCGCCGAGACGCTGTTCAAGGCCTTCGGCCGGGCGCTGCGCCAGGCGTGCGCCCCGGACCCGCACGCGGCCGGCCGCATCCCGTCGACGAAGGGGGCGCTCTAGCCGTGGCCCGGGTGGTGGTCGTCGATTACGGCATGGGGAACCTGCGCTCGGTCTACCGGGCGCTGCTCGCCGCCGGCGCCGACGCCGACGCGGTGGCGGTCAGCGCCGACCCCGAGGCGGTGCGCGCCGCCGAGCGCGTGGTGCTGCCCGGCGTCGGGGCGATGGGCGACTGCATGGCCGAGCTCGAGCGGCTCGGGCTGCGCGCCGCCGTGCGCGAGGCGGCGGCGAGCAAGCCCTTCCTCGGCGTCTGCCTGGGGATGCAGGCGCTGCTCGGGCGCAGCGACGAGAGCGGCGGCGTGGCGGGGCTGGGCATCGTCCCGGGCCGCGCCGTGCGCTTCCCGGACGGCGAGCGCGACGCCGCGGGCCGGCCGCTGAAGGTCCCGCACATGGGCTGGAGCCGGGTCGCCCAGCGCTGCTCCCACCCCCTGTGGGCGGGCATCGCCGACGGCGAGTGGTTCTACTTCGTCCACAGCTACTACGCGCTCGCCGACGACGCCCGGGCGGTGGCCGGCGAGGCCGAGCACGGCCGGCGCTTCGCCGCCGCCCTGGCCGCCGGCCCCTGCTTCGCCGTGCAGTTCCACCCGGAGAAGAGCCAGGCCGCCGGGCTGCGGCTCTACCGCAACTTCCTCGACTGGGACGGACGCTGGAGGGACTGACACCGTGCTCGTAATCCCCGCCATCGATCTCAAGGGCGGCCGCTGCGTGCGGCTGCGCCAGGGCCGCATGGACCAGGAGACGGTCTACGACGACGACCCCGTCGCCGTCGCCGGGCGCTGGGTGGCGGCCGGCGCCTCGCGGCTGCACCTGGTCGACCTCGACGGCGCCGCGCGCGGCGAGCCGGCCCACGAGGCGACGATCCAGGCCATCGCCGAGGCCTACCCCAACACCCTGCTGCAGGTCGGCGGCGGCATCCGCGACCGCGAGACCGCCGCGCGCTACCTCGACGCCGGGATCGAGTACGTCATCCTCGGCACCCGCGCCGTCCGCGAGCCGGAGCTCGCCGAGCAGCTCTGCAGCGAGTTCCCGGCGCGGCTGTTCATCAGCCTCGACGCCCGGGGCGGCTACGTGGCCACCGACGGCTGGGAGCAGACCTCCGAGGTCACCGCCGCGGAGCTAGCCCGGCGCTTCGAGCGCGCCGGCGCCGCCTCGCTGGTGTTCACCGACATCGGCCGGGACGGGATGATGGGCGGCTGCAACATCGAGGCGACCCGCGAGCTGGCCCGCGCCGTCTCGGTCCCGGTGATCGCCTCCGGCGGGGTGAGCACCGTCGCCGAGATCCGCGCGCTGGCCGCCGCCGAGGAGGGTATCGGCGGGGCCATCGTCGGCCGCGCCCTCTACGACGGCAGCCTCGACCTCGCCGAGGCGATCCGCGCCGCCGGGGAGGCGGCGGCTTGACCGCCAAGCGCATCATCCCCTGCCTCGACGTCGACGCCGGGCGCGTCGTCAAGGGGGTGCAGTTCGTCGACATCCGCGACGCCGGCGACCCGGTGGAGATCGCCCGCCGCTACGACGCCATGGGCGCCGACGAGCTGACCTTCCTCGACATCACGGCGAGCCACCAGGGCCGCGAGACCCTCTACGAGGTGGTCGAGGCGGTCGCCGGCGAGGTCTTCATCCCGCTGACCGTCGGTGGCGGCGTGCGCGCGGCGGCGGACGTGCGCCGGCTGCTCAACGCCGGGGCCGACAAGGTGGCGATCAACACCGCGGCGGTCCACCACCCGGAGCTCGTCGCCGAGGCCGCCGCGCGCTTCGGCTCGCAGTGCATCGTCGTCGCGGTGGACGCCAAGCAGGTCGAGGCCGATCCGCCGCGCTGGGAGGTCTTCACCCACGGCGGGCGCCACCGGACGGGGCTCGACGCCGTCGCCTGGGGCCGGCGCATGGCCGAGCTCGGCGCCGGCGAGCTGCTGCTGACCAGCATGGACCGCGACGGCACCCGCGAGGGCTTCGACCTGGCGCTGACCCGGGCGGTGGCCGACGCCGTGCCGGTGCCGGTGATCGCCTCCGGCGGCGTCGGCGGCCTCGAGGACCTGGCCGACGGGGTCGACCAGGGCGGGGCCGACGCCGTCCTGGCGGCGAGCATCTTCCACTTCGGCGAGCAGACGATCGAGGCGGCGAAGCGCTACATGGCCGAGCGCGGCATCGAGGTACGGCTTTGAGCGAAGGAGGACCCATGAGCGAGGCTGCGGATACCCTGCGCGCCCTGGCGGCCACCCTCGAGCAGCGCAAGGGGGCCGACCCGGACACCTCCTACGTGGCGCGCCTGCACCACAAGGGGCTGGACGCCATCCTCAAGAAGGTCGGCGAGGAGGCCACCGAGGCTGTGGTCGCCGCCAAGGGCGGGGATCGCGAGCAGATCGTTTATGAGACCGCCGATCTGTGGTTCCATACACTGGTCATGCTCTCGGCCAGCGACGTCCCCGTGGACGCGGTGCTGGCGGAGCTGGAGCGGCGGGCCGGGCGCTCGGGGATCGAGGAGAAGGCGGCCCGCGGCGAGTGAGCCACCAAGCCAAGTACAGGGCGCCGAGGATGGCGCCGGAGGGTGAAGGTCCATGGGTTTCAATATCTGGTCGCTGCTGATCATCCTGGCCATCGTCCTGCTGCTGTTCGGGACCAAGAAGCTGCGCAACATCGGGGGGGACCTCGGCGGCGCGATCCGCGGCTTCAAGGAGTCGATGCGCGAGGGCGAGCAGCAGGAGGGCGCGGGCGAGCCGCGCGAGGGGCGCGAGGACGAGGAGCCGGCCCCGCTGGAGCACCGCGAGGGCGAGTCGCCCTCCCGCGCGGCGGCCTCCGAGGCCTCCTCCGCCCAGGAGCGCGACCGCAGCGCCTCCTAGCGGCGGCGCGAGCGCGGAGCGGCCATGTTCGATCTCGGCTTCTGGGAGGTCCTGTTCATCTGCCTGATCGGGCTGCTCGTCCTCGGCCCGGAGCGGATGGCGCGCACGGCCCGCACGCTCGGCCTGTGGCTGGGCCGGGCGCGGGCCTCGTTCAACGCCACGCGGCGCGAGATCGAGCAGGAGCTCCACCTCGAGGAGATCCGCCGGACCGGCGAGTCGCTGCGCCAGGACGTCGAGCAGACGGGGCGCGATCTCAAGGGCCAGGCCCGGGAGCTCGAGCGCGAGGCGCGCGCCTCGTCCGGTCAGGGCGAGGCCAAATCCACGGAGCCGGGGGGCGAGGCCACGGAGCAGGGTAGTGAGGGGCGCGAGGCAGGCGAGGAGCGTAGGCAGTGAGCGCCGACGAGGATCCGCAGGGCAACCAGGGGCGCGAGGCGGAGACCCTGGAGGAGCAGCCGCTGCTCAGCCACCTCAAGGAGTTCCGCAACCGGACGCTGCGCGCCGTCGGCGTGATCCTCGCCGCCTTCCTGGCGCTCTACCCCTTCCGCGACGCCATCTACGCCTACCTCTCGGGGCCGCTGCGCGAGGTCCTCCCGGAGGGCGCCTCGATGGTCGCCATCAAGGTGGCCTCGCCGTTCCTGATCCCGATGAAGCTGGCGCTGGTCGCGGCGATCTTCCTCACGGTGCCGTACCTCCTCTACCAGATCTGGGCCTTCGTGGCGCCGGGGCTCTACCGCCACGAGCGCCGGCTCGTCTGGCCCGTGCTCATCTCCAGCACGCTGCTCTTCTACCTCGGGGCGGCCTTCGCCTACTTCGTGGTCTTCCCGCTCGCCTTCCGCTTCTTCGCCCTCGTCGCCCCCGAGGGCGTGTCGATGATGACGGACATCGGCGAGTACCTCTCCTTCGTGCTGACCCTGTTCTTCGCCTTCGGGGCCGCCTTCCAGGTCCCCATCGCCACCGTCCTGCTGGTGCGCACCGGCGTGACCACCCGCGAGGCGCTGGCCGCCAAGCGGCCCTACGTCGTCGTCGGCGCCTTCGTGGTGGGGATGCTGCTCACCCCGCCCGACGTGCTCTCGCAGATCCTGCTGGCGATCCCGGTGTGGCTGCTCTACGAGCTCGGGATCCTGCTGGCGGGGCGCTCCCGGACGGTGCTGCCGGCGGCCTCCGAGCAAAGCGAGGAGTGACGGCCACGCGTGAATCGATAATAGAGCGATGCCATGACCGGTAACGGCTTGTTCCGAGAGCAGCTGCGCAGCTCCTACCTCCACGGCGCCAACGCCGCCTTCATCGAAGACCTCTACGAGCGCTACCTGGCCGACCCCTCGCGGGTCGACAGCGACTGGCGGGCGTACTTCCGCGCGCTCGAGCAGGAGCGGGGGCGCGGGCGCGATATCCCGCACTCGCCGGTGCGCGAGCGCTTCGCCCGGCACGCCCGGGACGGCGCCGGCGCCGCGGCGCCCCGCGCCGGCGCTGGCGGGATGGCGGCGGAGGCCGCCGAGAAGCAGTCCGCCGTGCTGCGGCTGATCAACTCCTACCGCTTCCGCGGCCACCAGGCCGCCGACGTCGACCCGCTGAGCCTGCGCCCCAAGCCGCCGGTGCCCGACCTCGACCCGGCCTACCACGGCCTGACCGAGGCGGACCTGGACACCTCCTTCAACACCGGCTCGCTCTTCGCCCCCGAGCAGCTGCCGCTGCGCGAGATCATCGCCATCCTGCGCGAGGTCTACGCCGGCCCGGTGGGCTCGGAGTACATGCACATCACCGACACGGTGCAGAAGCGCTGGATCCAGGAGCGCGTCGAGGGCAGCCGCTGCCGGCCCAACCTCTCGGCGGCCCGCAAGAAGGAGATCCTCGAGCGGCTCATCGCCGCCGAGGGGATCGAGAAGTACCTCCACGCCAAGTACGTCGGGCAGAAGCGCTTCTCCCTCGAGGGCGGCGACACCTTCATCCCGCTGCTCCACGACCTGCTCCAGGGCGCCGGCAGCGCCGGGATCAAGGAGCTCGTCCTGGGCATGGCCCACCGCGGCCGGCTCAACGTGCTGATCAACATCATGGGCAAGGACCCGGGCGATCTCTTCGCCGAGTTCGAGGGGCGCCAGCCCGGCGAGGTCAACGGCTCCGGCGACGTCAAGTACCACATGGGCTTCTCGTCGGACATCCAGACCCCCGGCGGCCCGCTGCACGTCGCGCTGGCCTTCAACCCCTCGCACCTGGAGATCGTCAACCCCGTGGTGGCGGGCTCGGCCCGCGGGCGCATGCGCCGGCGCCAGGACGAGCAGGGCGAGCAGGTGATGCCGGTGCTCATCCACGGCGACGCCTCCTTCGCCGGGCAGGGCGTGGTGATGGAGACCTTCCAGCTCTCCCAGGCGCGGGGCTTCTACACCGGCGGGACGATCCACGTGGTGATCAACAACCAGATCGGCTTCACCACCTCCCACCCGCGGGATACGCGCTCGAGCTTCTACTGCACCGAGGTCGCCAAGATCGTCCAGGCGCCCATCTTCCACGTCAACGGCGACGACCCCGAGGCGGTGGCCTTCGTCACCCAGCTCGCCCTCGAGTACCGCAACACCTTCCACCGCGACGTGGTCATCGACCTCATCTGCTACCGCCGCCACGGCCACAACGAGGCCGACGAGCCGGCGGCGACGCAGCCGATGATGTACCAGAAGATCCGCCAGCAGCCGCCGGTGCGCCAGCGCTACGCCGAGCGGCTCATCGCCGAGGGGATCCTCGGGGCCGAGGAGGTCGACGAGATGGCCGCCGGCTACCGCGAGGCGCTCGACAGCCACGAGGTCGTCGCCGCCAACCTGCTCACCGGCGTGCGCAACGACTACGCCGCCAACTGGCACCGCTTCGCCGGGGCGCAGTGGCAGGAGCCGGTGACCACCGCCGTCGGCCAGCAGCGGCTGCGCGCCCTGCAGGGGATCCTCGACCGGCTGCCCGAGGGCTTCGAGCTCAACCCCCGGGTCGCCTCGATCATGGAGAGCCGGCGCAAGATGGTCGCCGGGGCCCTGCCCGTGGACTGGGGCTTCGCCGAGACCATGGCCTACGCCACGCTCCTCCAGGACGGCTACCGGGTCCGGCTGACGGGGCAGGACTCCGGGCGGGGGACCTTCTTCCACCGCCACGCGGTGCTGCACAACATGCGCGACGGCTCGACCTTCGTGCCGCTGCAGGACGTCACCACGGAGCCGAACGACTTCCTCGTCATCGACTCGCTGCTCTCCGAGGAGGCCGTGCTCGGCTTCGAGTACGGCTACGCTACCACCGAGCCCGACGCCCTGACGATCTGGGAGGCGCAGTTCGGCGACTTCGCCAACGGCGCGCAGGTGGTCATCGACCAGTTCATCGCTGCCGGCGAGGCGAAGTGGGGGCGGCTCTGCGGGCTGACCCTCTTCCTGCCCCACGGCCAGGAGGGGCAGGGCCCGGAGCACTCCTCGGCGCGGCTCGAGCGCTACCTGCAGCTGTGCGCCGAGCACAACATCCAGGTCTGCGTGCCCTCGACCCCGGCGCAGCTCTACCACATGCTGCGCCGGCAGATGCTGCGCCACTACCGCAAGCCGCTGGTGGTGCTCACCCCCAAGAGCCTGCTGCGCCACAAGCTCTCGACCTCGGCGCTCGACGAGCTCACCGGCGGGGCCTTCCACAGCGTCATCGACGAGATCGACGCCATCGAGCCGGGGCACTGCCGGCGGGTGGTCCTCTGCGCCGGCAAGGTCTACTACGACCTGCTCGAGGAGCGCCGGCGCCGCCAGCAGACCGACGTGGCCCTGCTGCGCGTCGAGCAGCTCTACCCCTTCCCCGAGGCGCTGCTGCGCCCGCTGCTCGCCGAGAAGTACGCCAGCGCCGGCGAGGTGGTATGGTGCCAGGAGGAGCCGAAGAATCAGGGGGCGTGGTACGCCACCAACCACCACATCGCCGAGTGCATGGCCGCCGACCAGCGCCTGCGCTACGCCGGCCGGCCCGCCGCCGCCTCGCCGGCGGTCGGCTCGCCGAAGCTCCACCACGAGCAGCAGCGGGCGCTGGTCGAGGCGGCGCTCGGCTGACCTGCGCGCCGCCCCCCTCAAGCGTCCCGAGACCAACCGAGAAAGGAACCTGCATGAGCGTTGAGATCAAGGTCCCGGCGCTGCCCGAGTCGGTCAGCGAGGCGACCGTGGTCGCCTGGCACCGCCAGCCCGGGGAGTCCGTCAGCCAGGACGAGACCCTCGTCGACCTGGAGACCGACAAGGTCGTCCTCGAGGTGCCGGCCCCCGGCAGCGGCACCCTCGAGCAGATCGACAAGCCCGTCGGCGAGGTCGTCGCCGCCGACGAGGTGCTCGGCACCGTGGCCGA
>NZ_NRSH01000084.1 GCF_016584055.1 Halorhodospira neutriphila | reverse complement strand
TGGGATGGCGTGGCGGGGGCGTAGATCGCGGAGGTTTTTGCGAGGCCGCTCCTCGAGGAGGCGGGATCGCCTCGGCCGAGCGCGATTCAGGGCGGAGGAGATGGGGAGACGTAACGCCGTAAGCCCTTCAGCCAGCTCTTTAGCGGTCATGGCGGAACTCTCTCTCCCAGCCCATCGAGAAATCGCGGTAGTGGGCCTATAGCAAGTTCTGTGCCATTAATAAAAAAGCCATTCCAAGACAAACTCTTGTGAATTTTTTGCCTTTTTTTGGGGGAATTGCGCGTGGCGCCCTGTAAGCCACGGCGACGCTTCTATACTCAAGAGTGCCGGTGCCCGGTGGGGGCGAGGGGAGGCGGCGGTCTCCGAAGCCGGTAGCGTGCAGTCAGGAGGCGACGGATGGAGCATCTCTTTCAGGAGCTCGTGCAGCAGCTGCGGGCGACGTGGCGCCGGCGGTGGTGGATCCTGCCGGTCGCCTGGCTGGTCTGCGTCCTCGGGTGGGCCTACATCTTCACCCTGCCCGATACGTACCAGGTCTCGAGCCGGGTCTACGTCAATACCCAGTCCATCCTGACCCCGCTGCTGCGCGGCATGACGGTGCGCCCGGACGTCGAGCAGCGCATCCGCATGATGACGACGACCCTCCTGAGCAACAGCAACCTCCAGCAGATCGCCCGCAAGGCCGACCTCGACGTCCTCGCCGATACCGGCAGCACCGGCGAGCTCGTCGAGATGCTCCGCGAGGGCATCGAGCTCTCGGGGGAAAGCAACAATATCTACACCATCTCCTTCCAGCACAAGAACCCGGAGATCGCCTACCGGGTGGTCCGCGAGACGGGGGACCTGTTCATGGAGCGGGGGCTCGGCAGCTCCCGGCTCGACCTCGTCAGCTCGCAGCAGTTCATCGAGCGCCAGCTCGAGCGCTACGAGGAGAAGCTGCGCGCCAAGGAGAAGGAGATCGAGCGGTTCAAGCAGGAGAACTCCGCCTACCTGAGCGGCGAGGGCAGCTTCTACGACCGCCTGGAGCGGACCCGGCAGCGGCTGGAGCAGGCCAGGCTCAAGCGCAAGGAGGCCCGCCAGCGGGTCCAGAGCCTGCGCAGCCAGCTGGAGGAGGGCGACAGCGCCGAGTCCCGGGTGGCGGCGTACTCCAACCCCCAGCTCGAGGAGCGCATCAACCGCCTCAAGACCCAGCTCGATCAGCTGCGCCGGCGCTACACCGAGCAGCACCCGGATGTGGCCCAGACGCAGCGCATCCTCAAGGAGCTGCGGGCGCAGCTGGAGCGCGAGGCGCAGGAGTACGCCGAGAACCCGGACGCCGTCGCCCCCGGCGACTCCCCCCTGCACATGGCCCTGTCCGAGGCGCGCAGCCAGGTGGCCGCCCTGCAGACCCGGGTCGAGGAGTACCGGTCGCGGGTCGAGCGCCTGGAGAAGGCCATCGGCCGGGTGCCGCAGGTGGAGTCCGAGTACACGGCGCTGACCCGCAACTACGAGGCGCTCAAGGACAGCTACCGGCGCCTGCTCGAGAAGCATGAGCAGGCGGTGCTCTCGGGCCACGTCGAGTCGGAGACCAGCTCGGTGGACTTCCGCGTCCTGGAGCCGCCGCAGCGCCCCGAGGAGCCCGCGGCGCCGAACCGCGTCGGGCTCGCCAGCGCCGTGCTGGTGCTCGGGCTGGGGACGGGCTCCGGCTTCGCCTTCCTGCTGGCCCAGATCCGGGGGACGCTGGTCGGCATGAGCCAGCTGGCCGAGCTCACCGGCCGCCCCGCCCTCGGCCAGGTCTCCCGCGTGCGCACCCCCGTGCACCGGCGGCGCCGGCGCATGGAGATGCTGGTCTTCTTCAGCGCGATCGCGGCGCTTCTGGTGGTCTACGCTGCGGTCATGGCCGTCTTTTTCTGGATCTAGGGGTAACCCCGGCGATGAGCATAATCGAGAAGGCGCTTGAGAAGCGGCGGTCCCAGGACCGCTCCCAGGGACAGGAGGCGCCCGCGGACGAGGCGCCGGACCGCGGCGCGGCCCCCGGCGGGGCCGAGGCCGGCGAGCCGGCGGGGCCTGAGAGCCCATGGGGGAGCGACGAGGGGTCGGATCGGGACGTCGACGTGGAGATCGACTTCGGCTGGCTCCGCCACCAGGGGCTCCAGGTGCCCGGCGAGCATCGCACCGGCCTCGAGGAGGAGTTCCGCATCATGAAGCGGCCGGTGCTGGAGAACGCCTTCGGCCGTGGTGGCGTCTCCCCCGTCGAGAAGGGGCGGCTGGTGATGCTGACCAGCGCCTTGCCGGGGGAGGGCAAGACCTTCTGCACCCTCAACCTGGCGCTGAGCCTGGCCATGGAGGTGGAGCGCACGGTGCTCGTCGTCGACGCCGACGTGGCGCGGCCCAACGTGCCGTGGTCCCTCGGCTTCGAGGCGGACCGGGGACTGATGGACCTGCTCACGGACGCCTCGGTGGCACTGCCTGACGTGCTGCTGCGCACCCAGATCCCCAACCTCTCGGTGCTGCCGTGCGGCCGGCCCCAGGGGCGCTCCACGGAGCTGCTGGCGAGCCGGGCCATGTCCGAGCTGCTCGAGGACATCCACTCCCGCTACAGCGACCGGATCGTCGTCTTCGACACGCCTCCGCTGCTGGCGAGCAGCGAGCCGAGCGTGCTGGCCCGGCAGATGGGCCAGGTGCTCCTCGTCGTCGAGGCGGAGAGCACGGCCCGGGTGGCCGTCACCCGGGCCGTGGAGCTGCTGGACGGCTGCGACGTCGTGCTGGGCCTGCTCAACAAGTCCAGCAATATCCCGGGCATCGGCTACGGGGGCTACGGAGGGTATGGCTACTACGGGAGTCACTACACGGCGAGCCCCAGCAGCGATCCCCGGGACCTCGGCGCCGCCGCCGCGCAGACGGGGTAGAGCGCGCCGTATGCGCTGGATCGGGCGGCTAGGCGCCGTGGCGCTGACGGTCCCCGCCGTGGCGGCGGCCGAGACGGATTGGGAGTTCACCCCGCGGGTCACCCTCGGCGCCGAGCTCACCGACAACGTCGCCTTCGCGCCCCGGGGGGAGGAGCAGGGGGACCTGATGGGGCTGATCCGTCCCGGCTTTACGCTCAGCGGCGAGAGCAGCCGCGCCACCCTCGACCTGGAGTACTCCTGGGAGAGCCGCTTCCACCAGGAGCGCGGCGATCTCGACCGCAGCCGCCACCGGCTGCGCGGCCAGGGGAGGCTGGAGCTGCTGCGCCAGACCGCCTTCGTGGAGGGGTATATCCGCCGGGACGTCCGGGCGGATGCGCCGCTGCAGCCCATCGGCCCGGAGAACGAGCGCGAGACCACCCGCTACCGCATCAGCCCGTTCCTGCTCACCCGCTACGGCGCCTTCGCCGAGCAGGAGCTGCGCTACATCTTCGACGAGATCCGCTACCACGGCACCGAGCGGGCGGACCAGGCGGACCTCCGGGCCCACCGCGGCCGTTACCGCCTGAGCAGCGGCCGGGCCTTCGATCAGCTCTTCTGGTCGCTGACCGCCGAGGCCTCCGAGAACCGCTTCGACGAGGAGCGCCGCCGCCCCATCGAGCGGGTCAACACCGAGGCGACCGCCGGCTACCGCGTCGCGCGCTCCCTGCGCCTCGGCGCCTCGGCGGGGCAGGGCTGGAACCGGGTCGGCGACGGCCCCCGGCGGGATACCGACAGCTGGAGCGTCAACGCCGACTGGAGCCCGTCGCGGGCGACCACGCTGAACGCCCGCTACGGCGAGGTCACCTTCGAGATCCCGCCCGAGACGGTCACCCGGGAGCGGCGCTCGCTCACCCTCCGCCACCGCCGTCAGCGGGCAACCTTCTCGCTCTCCTACCGCGAGCGGGTCACGGACTGGCCGGAGCTCGAGCGGCAGGTCGAGGTCGAGCTCGATGAGCTGCTCGACCTGCCGCGCTTCGGGGACGACTTCACCGTCTCCTTCCTGCGCCGCAGCGAGCAGGACGTGTCGTTCACCGAGACGTGGCTCGCCAGCTGGCGCTACGAGACGGGGCGGAGCACCTTCGGGATCGGGCTCCTGCAGCGCGAGGTCGACGAGCGCATCGCCTTCGGGCAGGCCGGCCAGGAGCGCGTCGATCGCGACCGGCGGATCGACGGCCTCTGGCGCTGGGGGCTGGGGCCGTACACCGACGCCATCCTGCGCGGGGCCTATACGCGCACGGACGGCACCGACCGCCAGGGCCGGGAGGTCGAGCTCGACGAGTGGCGCACCTCCGTCGGCCTGGCGCGGGATTTCGGGCGCCGCACGCGGGGCATCATCGAGTACCGGTACCGCGCCAGCGAGCGGATCCGGCCTCGCGAGCGGCGCCAGGAGCGCCGCGAGAACCTGATATCCGCCCGGGTCACCATGGAATTTTGAGCCCATGTACGAAGCGTTCTACGGGTTAGACGACAAGCCGTTCGCGCTGAGCCCCGATCCGCGCTTCTTCTACGAGAGCAAGGGGCACCGCCGGGCGATGGCCTATCTGGAGTACGGCATCCAGCAGCAGGAGGGGTTCATCGTCATCACCGGCGAGGTCGGGGCCGGCAAGACGACGCTGGTGCGCAACCTCTTCGCGGGCATCGACGACCGCCCCCTGGTGGCGGCGCAGCTGGTGAGCACCCAGCTCAACGCCGACACCCTCCTGCGCTCCGTCAACCTCGCCTTCGGGCTCGAGGACGCCCCCCAGGACAAGGCGCTGCAGCTGCGCCAGCTCGAGCGCTTCCTGCTGCGCACCCGCCAGCGCGGCCAGCGCGCCCTGCTCGTCGTCGACGAGGCGCAGAACCTCAGCAACGAGGCCGTCGAGGAGCTGCGCATGCTCTCGAACTTCCAGGGCGAGGACGGCCCGCTGCTGCAGAGCTTCCTGCTCGGGCAGCCCGAGTTCCGGCGGATCCTGCGCAGCGCGAATATGCAGCAGCTGCGCCAGCGGGTGATCGCCACCTACCACCTCGGCCCCATGGACGAGGCGGATACCCGCGCCTACATCGAGCACCGGCTAGGCCGGGTGGGCTGGCAGGGGGACCCGAGCTTCGATGAGCAGAGCTGGGCGCTCATCCACGGCTATACTGCAGGTATACCCCGGCAAGTGAACACCTTATGCGACCGGCTGCTGCTGATGGGCTACCTCGAGGAGTGCCACCACTTCGGCCCTTCGGAGGTGCAGGCGGTGATCGACGAGATGGAGGCGGATCTCGGCGGCCAGAGCGGGGGGGAGGAGGGCAGCGAGAGCGCGGACGCGCCGTACGGCGGCGAGGCGCCACGCGGCGGCCCGGGGCTGGACGGCAAGCTCGAGCGGATCGAGCGCTACCTCGGGTTCAACTACAAGCTGATCCAGTACGCCCTGGAGGTCCAGCGCGGGGATCGCCAGCGCCTCGAGCGCCGGCTCGACCGGATCGAGCGCTACCTGATCTCCGGCTACCGCCTGACCCGCCAGGTCGGGGCCACGCTCAAGAGGACCTTCGGCGCTGTGCGCCAGGAGCCCTGAGCGGCCGGGGGAGGAGAACGATGGCTTCAGGGGGGAGGAGCTGATGAGCGAGCACGACGGGTCGCCGCGGAACGCCTTGACGGTGGATGTGGAGGACTACTTCCAGGTCCTGGCGATGGCGCCCTACGTCCCCCGGGAGCAGTGGGGGCGCTGGGGGCTTCGGGTCGAGGCCAGCCTGGAGCGGCTCCTCGAGCTGTGCGAGGAGGCCGGCGCCCGCGCCACCTTCTTCACCCTGGGGTGGATCGCCGAGCGCTGCCCCCAGGCGGTCCGCCGCATCGCCGAGGCCGGCCACGAGCTGGCGAGCCACGGCTACGGCCACGAGCGGGTCGGCGCCATCGGGCCCGCCGCCTTCCGCGAGGACATCCACCGCGCCAAGGGGCTGCTCGAGGACACTGCCGGGGTCGAGGTGCTCGGCTACCGCGCCCCGGGCTTCTCGATGGGGCCGCACACCCCGTGGGCCCCTCGGCTCCTGCGCGCGGCCGGGCACCGCTACAGCTCCAGCGTCTACCCGATCCGGCACGACCACTACGGCGCGCCGCGGGCGCCGCGCCATCCCCACCGCCTAGGCGGGGCGCAAGGCGTGCTCGAGATCCCGCCGGCGACGGTGCGCCTGGCCGGGCGCAACTGGCCGGCGGCCGGCGGCGGCTACTTCCGGCTCCTGCCCTACGCGGCCTCCCGGCTGGCCCTGCGCCGGATCAACCGCAGGGAGGGCCGGGCGGCGGTCTTCTATATCCACCCCTGGGAGCTCGACCCGGGGCAGCCGCGGATCCCGGGGGTGGACCTCAAGACCCGCCTCCGCCACTACCTCAACCTGGGGCGTACCGAGGGGCGGCTGCGCCGGCTGCTCCACGAGCTCCCCTGGGGGCGGATCGACCACGTCTTCGCCGCCGAGCTGGCAGCCGGGCAGGAGCCCGTGGCCCCGGCGCGGCTGCCGCTCCCCGAAGCCGCCTGAGCGATGCCCGAGGCCTCGAGCGACACCGCGGTCCGCGTCGGGACGCTCAGCGAGGCTGAGGCGCCGCGCTGGGACGCCTTCGTCGAGCGCTGCCCGGAGGCGACCTTCTGCCACCGCGCCGGCTGGGAGGAGGTCATCCGCCGGGCCTTCGGCCACGAGACCTGCTACCTCTACGCCGAGCGCGGCGGGCGGATCGAGGGCGTCCTGCCGCTGGCGCGCATCAAGAGCTGGCTCTTCGGCCACTCGCTGGTCTCGGTGCCGTTCTGCGTCTACGGCGGCATCGCCGCCGAGACCGACGCGGCCCGCGAGGCCCTCGACGGCGCCGCGCAGCGGCGGGCGGCGGCGCTCGGCGTCGATCACCTGGAGTACCGCCACCGCGAGCCTCACCACTCCGAGTGGCCGACCCTCGGGCTCTACGCCACCTTCCGCAAGCCCCTCGCCCCGGAGGTGGAGGCCAACTTCAGCGCCATCCCCCGCAAGCAGCGGCGCATGGTGCGCCAGGGCGTGAAGGCGGGGCTGAGCAGCGCCTGGGAGAGCGACCTGGACCGCTTCTTCGCGGTCTACGCGCGCAGCGTCCACCGCCTCGGGACGCCGGTCTTCCCGCGGCGCTACTTCCGGCTGCTCGCCGAGGTCTTCGGCGACGACTGCCGCGTGCTGAGCGTCGGCCACAAGGGCAAGCCGGTGGCGAGCGTCCTCGCCTTCTACTTCCGCGACGAGGTCCTGCCCTACTACGGCGGCGGGCTGCCGGCGGCGCGGGAGGTGGCCGGCTACGACTTCCTCTACTGGGAGCTGATGCGCCGCGCCTGCGAGGCGGGCTACCGGGTCTTCGACTTCGGGCGCAGCAAGCGCGGCACCGGCGCCTACCACTTCAAGCGGAACTGGGGGTTCGAGCCGCAGCCGCTGCACTACGAGTTCGCGCTCTACCGGCGCAGCGAGGTGCCGCAGCGCCACCCCCTCAATCCCCGCTATCAGCGGGCGATCCGCCTGTGGCGGCGGCTGCCGCTGCCCGTGGCCAACGCCATCGGGCCCTACGTGGCCCGCAACCTGGGATAGGAGCGAGGGTATGGCCGAGATCCTCTACTTGGCGCACCGCCTCCCCTGGCCGCCGAACAAGGGCGACAAGATCCGCTCTTACCACATCCTGCGCCACCTCGCCGAGCGCCACGCCGTCCACCTGGGCACCTTCGTCGACGATCCGGCGGACTGGGCGCACCTGCCGGCCCTGCGCGAGCAGTGCGCCAGCGTCTGCGCCCGGCCCCTGCCCCGGCGGCGGGCCGGCCTGCGGGCGCTCTCCGGGCTGCTCCGCGGCGAGGCGCTGACCCTGGGGTGGTACCGCGACCCGGGCCTGCGCCGCTGGGTCCGCCGGACCCTGGAGCGGCGGCCCGTCGAGGCGGCACTGGCCTTCTCCTCGAGCATGGGGCAGTACCTGCCGGGGCGGCGCCGGGGGTTGCGCCGGGTCGTGGACTTCGTCGACGTGGACTCGGACAAGTGGCGCCAGTTCGCCGCGCAGCGGGGCGGTCCGATGCGCGCCGTCTACCGCCGGGAGGCGCGGCGGCTGCTCGCCTACGAGCGGCGCCTGGCGGCTGGCAGCGACGCCAGCCTCTTCGTCTCCCCGCAGGAGGCGGGGCTCTTCCGCCGCCTCGCCCCCGAGAGCGCCGGGCGGATCGCGGCCATGGGCAACGGCGTCGATACGGCGTACTTCGACCCCGAGCGGGCCGGCGCCAGCCCCTATCCGCCGGGGGAGCGCCCGGTGGTGCTCACCGGCGCCATGGACTACTGGCCCAACGTGGACGCGGCCTGCTGGTTCGCCGAGGCGGTCCTGCCCCGGATCCGCCGGCGCGATCCCCGGGTCCGCTTCTACGTGGTCGGCAACCGCCCGGCGCCGGCGGTCCGCAAGCTCGCCGAGCAGGAGGGCGTGGCCGTCACCGGCTTCGTCGAGGACGTCCGGCCCTGGATCGCCCACGCCGACGTGGCGGTGGCGCCGCTGCGGATCGCCCGCGGGGTGCAGAACAAGGTCCTCGAGGCCCTGGCCCTGGCCCGGCCCGTGGTGGCGACGCCCCAGGCCCTGGAGGGGCTGAGCGCCCGGCCCGGCGAGGATCTGCTCCACGCCCCCGCCGAGGGCGAGGCCTTCGCCGCCGCCGTGGCGAGGCTCCTGGCGGCGCCGGCGCCGGAGCTGGGCGCCGCCGGCCGCCGGCGCGTGCTCGCCGACTACAGCTGGGCCCGCAGCCTGGCGCGGCTCGATGCGGCGCTCGAGCCGGAGGCCGCGCCCGTCGTCCCCGGCGTGGCGGTGGAGGGCAGCCATGGCGGCTGATGCGGCCCCCGGCAGCGGGGGCCGCGCCGCCCCCATCCCCTGGCGCTGGGCGCTGGCGGCGCTCGCCCTCGGCCTGGCGGGGCTCGGCGCCGCCTTCTTCCCCACTTACCGGGGGATCGTCGAGATCTGGGCGCGCTCCGAGACCTTCGCCCACGGCTTCCTCATCGTCCCCATCGTCGCCTTCCTCGTCTTCCGCCTGCGGCACCGGCTGAGCCCGCTGGCGCCGCGCCCGAGCGGGCTCGCCCTGCTGCCGCTGGCGGGGCTGGTGCTCGCCTGGGTGCTCGGCGCGCTGGTGGAGGTGGAGTCCGTGCGCCACTTCAGCGCCGTGCTGATGATCCCGGCGCTGGTCTGGCTCCTGCTCGGCACGGCGGTCGTCCGGGAGCTGCAGTTCCCGCTGGCCTACCTGCTCTTCGCGGTGCCCTTCGGGGCGTTCCTGGTGCCGTGGCTGATGGAGTACACCGCCGACTTCACGGTCGCCGCCGTGCAGGCCTCGGGGGTGCCGGTCTACCGCGAGGGGCTGCGCTTCCAGCTGCCCTCCGGCAGCTGGTCCGTGGTGGCGGCCTGCAGCGGGGTGCGCTACCTCATCGCCAGCGTCGCCCTCGGGGCGCTCTACAGCTACCTGGTCTACCGCAGCTGGCGGCGCCGGCTGCTGTTCATGGCCGCCGCGGTGCTCGTGCCCATCGTCGCCAACGGCGTGCGCGCCTACCTGATCGTCATGCTCGGCCACCTCAGCGGCATGGAGCTGGCGGTGGGGGTCGATCACCTGATCTACGGCTGGCTCTTCTTCGGCGTGATGATCGCGGCGATGTTCTGGGTCGGCGGCTGGTGGCGCGAGGACGGCGGCCCCGAGCCGCCGCGCGGCGCCGGAG
>NZ_NRSH01000083.1 GCF_016584055.1 Halorhodospira neutriphila | reverse complement strand
TGACCCTCCGCCCCGGCGGGGCCCCGGAGCAGGGGCGCAGCACGGCGGAGGGCGGCGCCAGCGCCGCGGAGCGCCGCGGGGCGCTGGTCGACGAGGTGGTCTTCACCGAGGAGAGCGACCCCGGCCGGATCACGGCGCTCATCGAGCGCGGCCGCTACCAGGTCTTCGGCCAGGGGGTCGACAGCCCGGCGATCTTCCGCCAGATCCAGCGCTCCGCCCAGGTGGACCACTACCTCTCCCACGGCACGAGCGTGGAGCTGACCCTCAACCCGGCGGAGTTCGAGGAGGGCGGGCTCAACCCCTTCCACGTCCGCGCCGTGCGCGAGGCGATGAACTGGCTCGTCGACCGGCGCTACATCGCCGACGAGCTCTTCGGCGGCCTCGCCGTGCCGCGCTACCTGCCCATCAACACCGCCCTGCCGGACTACGCCCGGCTCGCCGAGACCGCCCGCAAGCTCGAGCTCGAGTACCGCCACGACCCGCAGCGCGCCCGGGCGGTCATCAGCGAGCAGATGCGCAAGCTCGGCGCCGAGCGCCGCGACGGGCAGTGGTACCACGCCGGCGAGCCGGTGCGCCTGACCGTGCTCATCCGCACCGAGGACCGTCGCGAGCGGGTCGGCGACTACGTGGCGAACCAGCTCGAGGACCTCGGCTTCGCGGTCGAGCGGCTCTACCGCACCGCCGAGGAGGCCTCGCGGATCTGGATCGCCAGCGACCCGGCCGCCGGGCGCTGGCACGTCTACACCGGCGCCTGGCTGTCGACGGCCATCGACCGCGACGTCAGCAACAACTTCAACTACTACTACACCCCGCGCGGGCGCCCCGACCCGCTCTGGCAGGCCTACGACCCGCGCCCGGCGTTCAGCGAGCTCGCCCAGCGGCTCGAGAGCAGCGACTACACCTCCACGGCGCAGCGCAACCGGCTCATGCGCCGGGCGCTCGAGCTGGCCATGGAGGACTCGGCGCGGGTCTGGCTGGTGGACCAGCGCAGCGTCTGGCCCCACGCTCAGGACGTCCGGCTCGCCGCCGACCTCGCCGGCGGCGTCTCCGGCTCGCGGCTCTGGCCCTACACCCTGCGCTACACCGACCGCCTCGGCGGGCGGGTCGATATCGCCGTGCCCAACATGCTCACCGAGCCGTGGAACCCGGTGGCCGGCAGCAACTGGATCTTCGACCAGATGATCCTGCGCGCGCTCAACGACGCCGCCCTGCTGCCCGACCCCTTCACCGGGCTGCCGCGGCCGCAGCGCATCGACTCTGCCGAGGTCACCGTCACCGAGGACGCCCCGGTGCAGAAGACCCTCGACTGGGTGGCGCTGCGCACCGCCGAGCGCATCCGCGTCCCGGCGGACGCCTGGATCGGCTGGGACGCCGAGGCGCAGCGCATCGCCACCGTCGGCGAGCGCCACCCGGAGGGGCTGACGGCGCGCTCGCGGACGGTGCTGCGCTACGAGGAGGGCTACCTGGAGCGGCGCTGGCACGACGGCTCCCGCGTCTCGGTGGCGGACCTGGTGCTGCCGTGGATCCTGACCTTCGCCCGCGCCGACGAGGCCAGCCCCCTCTACGACCCCAGCCACCTGCCGCTCTTCGAGGTCTACGAGGGCCACTTCCGGGGCTGGCGGATCACCAGCACCGACCCGCTGACCGTCGAGGTCTACAGCGACCAGATCTTCCCCGACGCCGAGAGCATCGCCGCCCGGCGGGCGCCGGGGCTGCTGCCGTGGCACGTGCTCAGCCTCGGCATCCAGGCCGAGCGCCGCGGCCAGCTGGCCTTCTCCTCGAGCAAGGCGGACAGCGAGGGCGTCGAGTGGCTGAACCTGGTCTCCGGGCCGAGCCTGGAGATCCTGCGCAACCGGCTGCGCTCGGCCGCCGAGGCCGGGCGGGTGCCCTTCGCCGAGGCCCTCGAGCCGTGGCTGCGCGACGGCGCGCCGCAGGCGCGCTACCGGGCGCTGCGCCAGTGGTACGCGGAGCACGGCCACTTCTGGGTCGGCGACGGCCCCTTCTACCTCGACGCCGTCCACCCGGTGGCGGGCAGCATCGTGCTGCGGCGCTTCGAGGGCTTCCCCGACCCGGCGGACAAGTGGCTGCGCTTCACCGAGCCGCGCATCCCCGAGGTGGAGACCGAGGGGCCGCTGGTGGCCGAGCAGGGCGCGGCGATGGCGGTGGAGCTGGCCGTGACCTACGCCGGCGAGCCGTACCCGCGCGGGGGGATCACCGGGGTGCGCTTCCTGCTCTTCGACAGCGACGACACCCTGGTCCGCGAGGGGCAGGCGCAGCGCGTCGACCCCGGGCGCTGGCGGGTGCGCCTGGACGCCGAGACCCTGGCGGCGCTGGGCAACGGCGGCAACAGCCTGGAGGTCATCGTGACCTCCCGCCACGTCGCCCTGCCCGCCTTCGCTACCCACGCCTTCGCCACGGTGCCGCAGCGCACCGGCGAGGCCGCGACGGAGGGGGATCGGCCGTGAGGGCCCTGCTCAGCGGCTCGGCGCTGCGCGATCTCGGCCGCCTCGGCCTGTTCACCGCCAAGCGGCTCGGGGCGCTGCTGGTGACCGTGCTCATCGGCGTCTACCTGACCATCGTCATCGCCAACATGGGCGGCAAGGTCGACGAGCTGCGCATGGTCCAGATCCGCAGCGAGGTCGCCGAGCAGGTCCGCGCCGATCCCGCCTTCCAGGACCTCAGCGCCGAGGAGCGCCAGCGGCTCATGGAGCGGCAGGTCCAGCTCGAGGTCGAGCGGCTGCGCCTCGACGAGCCCTTCTTCTGGCGCAGCCTCGACTACCTGCGCCAGGCCATGCTCCTCGACCTCGGCCGCGCCGAGCAGATGCACAGCGACGCCGGCTCGCGCCAGGTCTACAACATCATCGCCGAGCGCCTGCCGGCGACGCTGGTCCTGTTCGGCACCGGCAACCTGCTGGTCTTCTTCGTCTCGGTCTACGCCGCCCTGGGGCTGTCGCGGCGCTACGGCAGCGCCCTCGACCGGGCGGTCATCGGGCTGGCGCCGAGCTCGGCGGCGCCGGGCTGGTTCTACGGCATCTTCCTGATCCTGCTGCTCGCCTTCATCGCCCCGCTCTTCCCCTCCGGAGGCATGGTCGCCGCGCCGCCGCCCGAGTCGGCGTGGGCCTACGCGGCGAGCCTGGCGCGCCACATGGCGCTGCCGCTGGCGGCGATCTTCATCTCGCAGATCTTCATCTCCATCTACTCGTGGCGGACCTTCTTCCTCATCCACTCCAGCGAGGACTACGTGGAGATGGCCCGCGCCAAGGGGCTGCCGGAGCGGCTCATCGAGCGGCGCTACATCCTGCGCCCGAGCCTCTCGCCCATCGTCACCAGCTTCCTGCTGATGCTCATCGGCCTGTGGAGCGGGGCGATCATCCTCGAGCAGGTCTTCAACTGGCCCGGCCTGGGGACGCTGCTCTTCGAGGCCATCGGGCAGCGGGACACCCCGGTGATCATCGGCTCGGTGGTGATCTTCGCCTACCTGCTGGCGGCCACCGTCTTCCTCCTCGACATCCTCTACGCCATCCTGGACCCGCGGGTCCGCCTCGATAGGGAGCGCTCATGAGCCCGTGGCGCGAGGGCATCGCACGGCTGCGCCGCTACCCCTCCGCCGTGGCGGGGCTGGCGATCATCGCCGCGCTGATCGCCACCGCGGTCTACACCGTCATCGCCATCCCCTACCCCCAGGCCCAGGAGCTCTGGCGCGGCGGCGAGCGCTGGCAGGAGCTGCCGGTCAACGCCGGCCCCGTCTGGGCCGACCGGCTGCTCGGCGGCGACGCCCCGCGCACCCTCACCGCCTCGAGCGCCGCGGCCGAGACCGTCGAGGAGGCGGCCTACGACGGCGTGCGGCTCAACAGGACGGTGCTGGCGGTGGACTACCCGTACACGGAGTTCCCCAGCGAGGTGACCCTCTTCCTCGAGGCCGACTTCGAGCAGCGCCGGCCCTTCGTGCGGATGCGCTGGCGCACCCCCGACGGCGAGGTGATCCCCCTCGGCGCCCGGCGCGTCGGCGAGCAGGGGCGCGTCTCCATCTCCCAGGACCGCGGCCTCGAGAGCCGGCTCGGCCGCGCCCCGCAGGTGGGGCTCTTCGCCGAGCCGGGCCCGGCCGGCACCGAGGAGCGGCCCGAGGCGCGCCCGGGGCGCTACGAGCTCATCCTCGAGACCGTGCACTTCGAGCGCACCTCGCAGCTGGCGGCGGAGCTCGTCGTCTACGGCCAGGTCCACGGCCTCCTCGGCACCGACCACGAGCGCCGCGACCTCGCCGTGGCGCTGCTCTGGGGCACGCCGGTGGCGCTCGCCTTCGGGCTGCTCGCCGCCGTGGGCACGACGGTGACCACGCTGGTCATCGCCGCGGCGGGGGTGTGGTACGGCGGCTGGGTAGATGCGCTCATCCAGCGGCTCACCGAGATCAACATGATCCTGCCGCTGCTGCCGATCCTGGTCATGGTGGGCACCCTCTACTCGACGAGCATCTGGCTGATGCTCGGGGTGGTGGTGGTGCTCGGGATCTTCAGCGCCGGGATCAAGATGTACCGGGCCATGCTCCTGCCCCTGCGCGAGGCGGGCTACATCGAGGCGGCGCGGGCCTACGGGGCGAGCAACCCGCGGATCATCCTGCGCTACATGGTCCCGCGCATCCTGCCGGTGCTGCTGCCGACCTTCGTCACCCTCATCCCCACCTACGTCTTCCTCGAGGCCTCCCTGGCGGTGCTCGGCCTCGGCGACCCGGTGCTGCCCACCTGGGGCAAGGTCCTCCACGACGCCCAGGCGCAGAGCGCGCTCTACCACGGCCACTACTACTGGGTGCTCGAGCCGGCGGCGCTGCTGATGCTCACGGGGCTGGGCTTCGCCATGCTCGGCTTCGCCCTGGACCGCGTCTTCAACCCGCGGCTGAGGAGCGTGTGATGGCCGCCGCGCCGCTGCTCGAGATCGACGACCTGCGCCTGGCCTACGCCACCGAGCGGGGCACCGTGCGCGCCGTGGACGGCGTCGGCCTGACCCTGCGGCGCAACGAGGCGGTGGTGATCCTCGGCGAGTCGGGCTGCGGCAAGAGCTCGCTGGCCAAGGCGCTGCTGCGCACCCTGCCGCGCAACGCCTACGCCCCCGAGGGGCGCGTGCGCCTCGACGGCGCCGAGGTGCTGGGCCTGCCCGAGGAGCGCTTCCGCCGGCAGGTGCGCTGGGTGCGCATCGCCCTGGTCATGCAGGCGGCCATGAACGCCCTCAACCCGGTGGTGCGCGTCGGCGAGCAGGTCGCCGAGCCGCTGCGCATCCACCGCGGCTGCTCGCGCCGGCAGGCGGCGGCCCGCGCCGCGGAGGCCTTCGCCGAGGTCGGCATCCCCGGCGACTTCCTGCAGCGCTACCCCCACGAGCTCTCCGGCGGCATGCGCCAGCGCGCGGTGCTCGCCATGGCCCTGGTCACCGAGCCGGACATCGTCGTCCTCGACGAGCCCACCTCGGCGCTGGACGTCCTCACCCAGGCGGCCATCATGAACGTGCTCAAGCGCATCAAGCGCGACCGCGGGGTGAGCTTCGTGCTCATCACCCACGACGTGGCCACCTCCAGCGAGATCGCCGACCGCGTGGCGCTGATGTACGCCGGGCAGGTGGTCGAGGAAGCCAGCGCCGAGGCCTTCTTCACCGCGCCGGCGCACCCGTACTCGCAGATGCTCATGGCCTCGGTCCCGCGGCTGCACCAGCCCGAGCCGCCGCAGCCCATCCCGGGCCGGCCGCCGAGCCTGCTCGAGCCGCCGGCCGGCTGCCGCTTCGCCGAGCGCTGCCCGCAGCGCTTCGACCGCTGCAGCGAGCCGCCCCCGGCGCTGCCGCTCGGCGAGCGCCACCGGGTGCGCTGCTGGCTCCACGCCACGGGAGGAGGCCGCCCATGAGCCCACGCCCCGCGCAGGCCGCCGCCCCCGGCGAGCCGCTGCTCGCCGCCCGCGACCTGCAGACCCACTTCGAGCTGCGCCGCTGGGGGTTCCTGCGCACCGGCTCGGTCCGCGCCGTCGACGGCGTCGACCTGACCCTGGACGCCGGCGAGGCCGCCGCCGTGGTCGGCGAGAGCGGCTGCGGCAAGAGCTCCCTGGCCCGGACCCTGCTCGGGCTGCACCGGCCCACCGGCGGTGAGGCCCGCTTCGAGGGCCAGCCCCTGGCGCGGCTGCGCGGCGCCGCGCTCAAGGCCTACCGCGCCCGGGTGGGCTACGTCCAGCAGGACCCCTACGGCGCCCTGCCGCCGTTCATGGACGTGCGCCGCGCCCTCGAGGAGCCGCTGATCGTCCACGGCGTCGCCCCCCGCGCCGAGCGCGAGCGGCGCATCGAGGCGGCCCTCGAGGAGGTGGGGCTGGCGCCGGCGGGCGAGGTCTGGGGCAAGTACCCCCACCAGCTCAGCGGCGGGCAGCAGCAGCGGGTGGTCATCGCCCGGGCGCTGATCCTGCGCCCGCGGATGATCCTCGCCGACGAGCCGGTCTCCATGCTCGACGCCTCGGTCCGGGTGGAGATCCTCGAGCTGCTGCGCCGGATCCAGCGCGAGCACCGCCTGGCGCTGCTCTACATCACCCACGACCTCTCCACCGTGCGCCACTACACCGACCGCGTGCTGGTGATGTACGGCGGGCGGATCGTCGAGCAGGCCCCCGTCGAGGCGCTGCTCGAGCGCCCGCAGCACCCCTACGCCGAGGCGCTGCTCGCCGCCCTGGCCGACCCGGATCCGGCCAACGCCCGGCGGGAGCGGCCCGTCCCCGGCGGCGAGCCGCCGAGCCTCGCCGCCCCGCCGCCGGGCTGCCGCTTCCACCCGCGCTGCCCCTACGCCATGGCCGGCACCTGCGATGTCTACGACCCGCCGGCGCTCGGCGTCGGCGAGGGCCACACCGCGGCCTGCTGGCTGCGCGCCTGAGGAGCGGACCCGTGCGCGGCATCGAGCGGATCCCGTGGCTCTACGACCTCGGCATGGCGCTCCTCGAGCGCCTGGGCATGGGGGGCTGGCGCCGCGCCCTCGTCGCCGGGGTGCGCGGCCGGGTGCTGGAGGTCGGCTGCGGCACCGGGCGCGGCCTGAGCCACTACGGCGCGGGGGTGGCGCTCTTCGGGGTGGACCCCGACGTGCCGGCGCTGCGCCGGGCGCAGCGCCGCGCCCCGCAGGCCGGCCTGGCCGCCGCCCGCGCCGAGGCCCTGCCCTTCCCCGACGCCGCCTTCGACACGGTGGTCACGAGCCTCTCCTTCTGCAGCGTCGACGACGTCCCGCAGGGGCTCGCGGAGCTGCGCCGCGTGCTGCGCGACGACGGCGAGCTGCGCATGCTCGAGCACGTCCGCTCGGAGGGGACCCTGGCCGGCCGCGGCCAGGACGCCGTGCAGCCGGCGTGGACGGCGGTCAGCGGCGGCTGCCGGCTGAATCGCCGCACCGAGGCGGCCGTCGAGGCGGCGGGCTTCCGCATCGACCCCGAGACCCGCATCGCCCGCGGCGTGATGCGCTGCTTCACGGCGCGCAAGGCGCCGTCAGCCGCCGGCGCCGCGCAGCCGCAGCCCGATATCCGCGAGGTGGGCGGCGAGCCCGGCGAGCAGCCAGCCGGCGATCGCCGGCCAGGCCGCCCCGGTGAGCGCCGCCCGCAGGGCGAGCATCAGGAAGACGCCGGCGAGCAGCGTAGTCGCCACGACGGCCGGCGGCAGGCCGCGGCCGGTGCGCCGGCGCCAGGCCGCGAGCAGGAGGGCCTCGAGGGCCATGGCGGCGAGGATCAGGTCGACGATGCGCCCCGTCGCGAAGAGCTCGGACATGGCCTATCCTCCTAGGGTGGGGTTGGAAATCCACGGACAGCCGGCCGCCGCGCCGAGACGGGGTCGGCCCCATGGGCCTCACTCTACCAGCCGGACCCGCCCCGTCCTCCCAGGGATGCAGACCGAAGGCCACAAGAGGAAGGCGCCATGCTGAAGATCGGGCTCTGGCTCCTCGCCGGGACCGCCGTGGTCCTCGCGGCCGTGCTCATCGCCTGGAGCGTGTTCATGCGCACCATCGAGACCCCCGACTACCGCCTTCTCGAGCAGGACGGCCCCATCGAGCTGCGCCACTACCCGGCCATGCGCATCGCCGAGATCACCCGCCAGGGCAGCCGGGAGAGCGCCGTACGGGCCGGCTTCGGCCCCCTGGCCCGCTACATCTTCGCCCGCGAGCGCGGCGGCGAGCACATCGCCATGACCGCCCCCGTCACCCAGACGCCCGCCAGGGCGGATGGCAGCGAGTGGCGGGTCGCCTTCATCATGCCGCAGCGCTACACCCTCGAGCAGCTGCCGAGCCCGGCCATCGACGACATCGAGCTGCGCGAGCTGCCGGCCCGGCGCGTGGCCGCCATCCGCTTCTCCGGGCGGGCCGGCGACGCGCTCATCGAGCGCCAGGAGCAGCGGCTGCGGACGTGGCTGGCCGAGCGCGGGCTCAAGACCGCCGGGGCGCCGACCTACGCCTACTACAACCCGCCCTGGATCCCCGGCTTCCTGCGCCGCAACGAGGTGCTGATCGAGGTGGCGGAGGGCACGGCGCAGCGCCCGGAGCGGGAGGAGGCGCACGCCGCGGAGGGGCCCTAGCCGGGCCGCGGCGCTGCCCCCGCCGGCCCGGCGGAGGCGCGCCGGCCGCCTCCCCTCAGTGCGCCCAGGTGAGGGTCGCCGTCCCGAACTCCTGGGGCTCCCGCTGGCCCTCGAAGGCCTCGCTGCGGTGGACCCAGGTCATCGACAGGCGCAGGCGGCCGGTGTAGTAGACCAGCCCCACGTAGCCCTCCGCGAGTCCCGGGCGCCGGTCGACGGCGGGCGAGTCGCGGAAGACGTTGCCGTCGAGGAAGAGGTTGTGGGCCACCAGCCGGGCGTTGGCGCCGAGCGAGAGGTACCAGCCGTGGCGCGCGCCGCTGTCGAAGTAGAGCGAGCCGGCCGGCGCGGCGGTGATCCGCGGCGGGCCGAAGTCCCTCGGCAGGCGCTGGCCGAGGGCCACGGAGGCGCCCGCGCCGGCCTGGGTCAGCGCCGTGCCCAGCGCGGCGCCCGCCGCGGTGCTGAGCCGGTAGGCCAGGGGGCCCGCCAGCAGGCCTCGGCAGAGGAGCCACTGGCGGTCGTACGCCACCTGGAAGGTGGGCTCCGCCGGCAGCTGGGTGCCCCAGCCCACGGGCTCGTCCGAGTCCAGGAGGTCGTGCGTCGCCTCCTGGTTCTGCCGGGCCAGGGAGGGCTCGCCGGTGATACCGATGCCCAGGCGCAGGCGGCCGAGGCTCGCCGGGCTCCGCTCGGCGATCTCCAGGCTCAGGTTCAGCCACCCGGCGTAGGGGCGGTCGGCCGGCGGCAGCGCCGGGTCCGTGATATCCGCCGGCGTGAAGGTCCGCTGCTCCAGCGAGATCCCCCAGAGGGCGCCGGCACCCACCGCCAGGCCCGGCGCCAGCGCCCCGGCGCGCTGCAGCCAGCGCGGCGGCGGGCGCTCCTCGGTGGCCCAGGAGAGCTTGATGCCGCCGGTGTACCACCGGTCGGCGCCCGCCGCCGTGAGCCAGTCGTTCTCCAGGGTGAGCGCGGTGAAGGTGGCCTCCTGCCCCCCATCGGCGGCCGGCGCTCCTCCGCCCAGGCCCCCCGGCGCGGCGGCCAGCGGGGGGATCGCCGACAGCAGCCCGGCGAGCACGGCCCCGACGGCCGCCGCGCCGGGGGGCCTGGG
>NZ_NRSH01000082.1 GCF_016584055.1 Halorhodospira neutriphila | reverse complement strand
GGGAGGGGGCGTGGCTGAGCTGCTGCTCGACCCCTTCTTCCTGCGCGCCCTGGCCGCCGGCCTGGGCGTGGCGCTGGTGACCGGCCCCCTGGGCAGCTTCGTGGTCTGGCGGCGGATGGCCTACTTCGGCGACACCCTCTCGCACTCGGCGCTGCTCGGCATCGCCCTGGGCTTCCTGCTCGGCATCAACCTCAACCTCGGGATCCTGCTGGTCTGCGCCGCGGTGGCCGTGCTGCTCGTCGCCGTGCGCCACCGCCAGGGGCTGGCCAGCGACACGGTCCTCGGCATCCTCGCCCACAGCTCGCTGTCGCTGGGGCTGGTGGCCATCGCCTTCACCGAGGGGCTGCGCGTGGACCTGATGGGCTACCTCTTCGGCGACATCCTGGCGGTCGGCACCGCGGACCTCTACTGGATCTTCGGCGGCGGGGCCGTGGTCCTGGGCGGGCTGCTCGCCGTCTGGCGGCCGCTGCTCTCGGCGACCCTCCACGAGGAGCTCGCCCGGGTCGAGGGGGTGCGCACGCTGGCGGTGCAGCTGGCCTTCATGGGGCTGGTGGCGCTGACCATCGCCCTGGCCATGCAGATCATCGGCATCCTGCTGGTGACCTCGATGCTGATCATCCCGGCGGCGGCGGCCCGCGCCTTCGCCCGCACCCCGGAGCAGATGGCCGCCGTGGCGGCGCTCATCGGCGGCCTGGCGGTGCTCGGCGGCCTGGCCGGCGCCTTCCGCTGGGACCTGCCCGCCGGCCCGTCGATCGTGGTGGCCGCGGCCCTGCTCTTTACGGCGACGACGCTGCTGCCCCGGGCCTACCGGCCGTAGAGGGCCTGCGGGTCGATCTCGGGGGCCTCGGCGACGACCACGCGCTCGCCGCGCAGGGCGTTGTAGAAGCAGCTGCGCCGGCCGGTATGGCACGCCGGCCCCTGCTGGTCGACGCGCAGCAGGACGGTGTCGCCGTCGCAGTCGAGGCGCAGCTCCACCAGCCGCTGGACCTGCCCCGAGGACTCCCCCTTGCGCCAGAGCTTGCCCCGCGAGCGCGAGTAGTAGCACGCCCGGCCGGTGGCCACGGTCTCCTCGAGGGCCTCGCGGCTGACCCAGGCGAGCATGAGGACCTCGCCGGTGTCGTGCTGCTGCGCGATGGCCGGCAGCAGGCCGGCCTCGTTGAAGGGCAGCCGCTCGAGCAGCTCCGCCCAGGGCAGGCCCTCGCCGACGGCTGCGGTCTCGTTACGCTCTATCATCAGGGGTACTATAGGGATTGCACCGTTCAACGCCTAGTCTGTCTTCGCCTGCGAGGGTTAATCAGCAGTGACCGAGCCGATCGATACCCTGGAGCGCCACCACGAGCTCGCCCGGGCGCTGGCGGATCCCGCTCGCTATCCGTGGCCGGTGGAGTCGGTCGAGCGCATCGAGACCCACATCTCCACCGTCCTGCTCGCCGGCGCGTACGTCGTCAAGCTCAAGAAGCCTGTGGACCTGGGCTTCCTCGACTTCACCGGCCTGGAGCGCCGGCGCCACTACTGCGACGAGGAGATCCGGCTCAACGGCCGCCTGGCCCCGGAGATCTACCTGCGCCGGGCGGCGATCACCGGCTCGGCGGCGGCGCCGCAGATCGACGGCGACGGCCCGGCGATCGAGCACGCCGTGCTCATGCGCCGCTTCCCCGAGGGCGAGCTGATGGACCGGCTGCTCCGCGAGGGCCGGCTGCCGAGGGGGGCCATCCACAAGCTCGCCGAGGCCGTGGCCCGGTTCCACGGCCGGATCCCGGCCGCCCCGGCGGCGAGCGAGTACGGCCGGCCCGAGGCCGTGGCCGCGCCGGTGCGCGGCAACTTCACCCAGCTGGCGCAGCTCGGCGCCGCCAGCGGCATCCGCGCCGAGCTGCGCGCCCTGGAGCGCTGGAGCGAGGCGCAGCTCCAGCGCCTGGAGGGGGCGCTGGAGCGCCGCCGGGAGGCCGGCATGGTGCGCGAGTGCCACGGCGACCTGCACCTGGGGAATGTCGCCTGGCACGAGGGCGATGTGCTGATCTTCGACGGCATCGAGTTCGACCCGGCGCTGCGCTGGATCGACACCGCCAACGAGATCGCCTTCACGGTCATGGACCTCGACTTCCACGGCGCCTCGAAGCTGCGCCACCACTTCCTCAACCGCTACCTGGAGCTCAGCGGCGACTACACGGCCCTCGAGGTGCTGCCCTTCTACGCGGCCTACCGCGCCCTGGTGCGGGCGAAGATCAACGCCTTCGAGGCCGAGCAGGGCGGGGGGCCGGCGCCGCGCGAGGAGATGCAGGAGCACGTGCGCCTGGCGCGCTCCTACACCGAGCCGGCGACGCCGGAGCTGGTGATCACCTACGGCCTCTCGGGCTCGGGCAAGAGCACCCGCGCCCGGCGGCTGGTCGGCGAGCGCGGCTTCGTGCGCCTGCGCTCGGACGTCGAGCGCAAGCGCCTCTTCGGCCTCGACCCCCTGGCGCGCTCCGGCTCCGAGGTCGGCGCCGGGCTGTACACCGCCGAGGCCACGCAGCAGACCTACCGCCGGCTCCTCGAGCAGGCGCGCACGGCGCTGGCCGCCGGCTACTCGGCGGTGGTGGACGCCTCCTTCCTCGAGGCCGAGCGCCGCCGCCCCTTCCGCGCCCTCGCCGAGGAGGTCGGCTGCCGCTTCCGCATCCTCCACGTGCGCGCCGACGAGCAGACGCTGCGCCAGCGCCTGCGCAGCCGCGCCGCCAAGGGGCGCGACCCCTCCGAGGCCGACGAGGCGGTGCTCGACGCGCAGCTGCGCAGCGCCGAGCCGCCCACCGAGGAGGAGGCCGCCTTCGTCGAAACCGTCGACGTGGATCGGTAAGATACTCGCCCTTTAGCGGGGGCGCCGGCTCGGCGGTGGCCGGCGCAGGCCCCGGGCAGGGCGCCCGCCGCCCAACCCCAGCCGAGTGAGGAGCGATATGTCTGGAGTCCCGAGGCAAGGGGGAGAGCCCGTGACCGAGGTGCGCCAGCTCGCCGAGCACCTCGAGCGCGGCTGCCGTCCCCCGGAGCAGTGGCGGATCGGCACCGAGCACGAGAAGTTCGTCCACCGCCTGGAGGACTCCGCCCCCGTGCCCTACGAGGGGCCCCGCGGGATCGGCGCCTTCCTCGAGGGGCTGACGCGCTTCAGCTGGGAGCCGGTGCGCGAGGACGGCCAGATCATCGCCCTCAAGCGCGAGGGCGGCGCCTCCATCACCCTGGAGCCGGGCGGGCAGCTGGAGCTCTCCGGCGCGCCGCTGGAGAGCCTCCACGAGACCTGCGTCGAGGTCCGCGACCACCTCCGGCAGATGGACACCCTCTGCCGCGAGCTGCAGGTGGGGATGACCGGCTTCGGCTTCCACCCGATCTGGACCCGGGAGCAGATGCCGTGGATGCCCAAGGCGCGCTACGCCGTGATGCGCCGGTACATGGAGCGCGTCGGCACCCTGGGGCTGGACATGATGCTGCGCACCTGCACGGTGCAGGTGAACCTCGACTACGCGAGCGAGGCGGACATGGTCCGCAAGTTCCGGGTCGGCCAGGCGCTGCAGCCCATCGCCACGGCGCTGTTCGCCAACTCGCCGTTCACCGACGGCCGGCCCAACGGCTACCTCAGCTACCGCAGCCGGGTCTGGGAGGACACCGACCCGGACCGCTGCGGCATGCTCCCCTTCGTCTTCGAGCCGGGCATGGGCTTCGAGCGCTACGTCGAGTACGTCCTCGACGTGCCCATGTACTTCGTCTACCGCGACGGGCGCTACATCGACTGCGCCGGCGAGTCCTTCCGCGACTTCCTGGCCGGGCGCCTGCCGCAGCTGCCCGGCGAGCGGCCCACCCTCAGCGACTGGGACGACCACCTGAGCACCCTCTTCCCCGAGGTGCGCCTGAAGCAGTTCCTGGAGATGCGCGGCGCCGACGGCGGCCCCTGGCGCGGGCTCTGCGCCCTGCCGTCGCTGTGGACGGGGCTGCTCTACGACGACGCCGCCCTGTCGGCCGCCGAGGCGCTGACCCGCGACTGGCGCGTCGACGAGATCCTGGCCCTGCGCCACGAGGTCCCGCGCACCGCGCTGCAGACGCCCTTCCGCGGCACCACCGTCGGGGCGCTCGCCCGCGAGGTGCTCCAGATCGCCGCCGACGGGCTGCGCCGGCGCGCCCGCCTCGACGGCGACGGCGCCGACGAGCGCCGCCACCTGGACCGGCTCTGGGAGATCGTCGAGACCGGCCGGACGCCGGCCGAGGAGCTCCTCGAGCTCTACCGCGGCCGCTGGAACGGCTCGCTGGCGCCGATCTTCTCGGAGTACGCCTACTGAGCCCTAGGGCGCTGAGCGGGCCGGGGGCGCCCCGCTCTCCTATAGTCGGGGTATGAGGCTCTTCGCCCTGAGCGCCAGCCGCCCCTTCGGCGAGCGCGTGGCCCTCGCCCTCGGCACCCCGCTCGCCGCGCACGAGGAGCGCGACTTCGAGGACGGCGAGCACAAGGCCCGCCCCCTGGTCAGCGTGCGCGGCCACGACGTCTTCGTCCTCCAGGGGCTGGACGGCGGACCGGGGCAGGGGGTCAACGAGCGGCTCTGCCGGCTGCTGTTCTTCCTCGGCGCCGTGCGCGACGCCGGCGCCCGGCGGGTCACCGCCGTCACCCCGTACCTGGCCTACGCGCGCAAGGACCGGCGGACCAAGCGCCGGGACCCGGTGACGACGCGCTACGTGGCCGCGCTCCTCGAGGCCGTGGGCGCCGACGGCGTCATGGCCCTGGAGGTCCACAACCCCGCCGCCTTCCAGAACGCCCACCGCGGCCGCGCCTACGCCCTGGACACCCGGCGCCTCTTCGCCCGCCACGCCCGGGCCTACGCCGCCGACGGCCCGGTGGCCGTGGTCTCGCCGGACCCGGGGGGCGTCAAGCGCGCCCAGGGGCTCCAGGAGACGCTCCAGGCGCGCTGGGGCCAGGATATCGGGATGGCCTTCGTGGAGAAGCGCCGCAGCGCCGGGGTGGTCACCGGCTCCGCGCTGGTCGGCGAGGTGGCCGGGGCCACGGCGCTGGTGGTGGACGACCTGATCAGCACCGGCGGTACCGTGGTCCGTGCGGCGCAGGCCTGCCGGGAGCGGGGGGCACGGGCCGTCTACGCCCTGGCGGCCCACGGCCTGTTCGTCGGCGAGGCGGCCGAGGCGGTCCGCGACCCGCGCCTGGCCAAGGTGGCGGTCACCGACACGGTGCCGCCGAGCCGCCTGGCGCCGGCGGTGGTCCGTGAGCACGTGGATGTAGTCAGCGCGGCGCCGCTGTTCGCCGAGGCGATCCGGCGGGTCCACGAGGGCGGCTCGCTCACCGATCTCCTCGGGGGGCCAGCCTAGCGCAGGCGGCCTCGGCGAGCGCCAGGTAGCGGCGGGCCAGCGGCTGCCAGCGCTCCGGCTCCCGGGGCTCAGCGTCGAGCAGGTGGGCGAGGCTCAGCCGGGCGCGCAGGCAGGCGCGGTAGGCGGTGTAGAAGGCCAGCAGCGGCTCCGGCGGCCGCTCGCCGAGGGCCTCGGCGCAGCGCCCCACGAGGGCCGCCCCGATCCACGGGGCGCCCAGCTGCTCGCACTCCATGCCGAGGAAGGCCAGCTCGTCGAAGGGGTCCACCAGGCGCAGGGAGCGGCTGAACTCCAGGCAGTCGATGACCACCGGCGGCTCGCGCAGGCAGACGTGGCCCGGGCGCAGGTCGCCGTGGCCGTCCACCACCCACCCCTGCCGGGCCCGCGCCCCCAGCCGGCCCGTCGGGTCCGCGATGGCCTCGTCGAGGTGGCCGAGGACGGTGGCCACCGTCCGCCGCGGCAGGTCGAAGCGCGGGTCCTCGAGCACCGCGCGGTTGCGCTCGTGCTCCCGGGCGAACTGCGCCCGGTAGGCGGCCGCCGAGCGCCGCGCCGGCGGCCGGCCGCGGTAGAAGGCGCCGAGCCGCTCGGCGACCCCCGCCACCTGCGCGGCGGTCACCGTGCCGCCCGCGACGGCGGCGTCGAGCATCTGCTCCGGGGCCAGGCGCTGCATGACCACCAGGTGGTCCACCGTCCGCCCGTCGCCGTCGAGGCTCAGCCGGCCCGCCGCGTCCGCCCGCAGCTCGAGCAGGCCGAGGTAGACCTCGGGGGCGAGGCGCCGGTTGAGCCGGAGCTCCTCGCGGCAGAGGAAGGCCCGGACCGCCAGCGGGCGCCGGTCCCAGAAGGCGTTGCGGATCGGCTTCTTGAGCTTGTAGGCGCGCTCCCCGGCCAGGAAGACCCAGGACATGTGCGTCTCGTGGGCCACTACCGGCCCCGTGGCCGCGGGGTAGGTGTCGCGGCGGGCGAGGAAGGCCACCTTCTCGGCGAGCGTGACCCCGCTCCCCGCGGTCTCCGGCGGGCGCTGCGGCGGCTGACGTCCCATCTCCCCTCCGCTGCCTCGTGCGGGCGGTATCGAGCGAGCCGACCATCGGCTATAGGTAACCTATAGAGGCATCGGCGGCCCCTGGCCAACCCAGCGGGCGGCGCCTTGCGCGAGGAGGGCGAGCGACCGTGTTCAGCGACCGGATCGAGGCGGGGCAGAGACTGGGCGCGCGGCTGGCGGCGGCGGGCTACGAGCGCCCCGCCGTCTACGCGCTGCCCCGCGGCGGGGTGCCCGTGGCCCTCGAGGTGGCCCGGGCGCTGCAGGCGCCCCTCGACCTGGTCCTGGTGCGCAAGCTCGGGCTCCCCTACCAGCCGGAGCTCGCCCTGGGGGCGGTGGCGGAGGGGGAGCCGCCGGCGGTGTACATCAACGACCGCGTCTGGCGCTTCGCCGGCGTGAGCGACGGCGAGCTGGAGGCGGTCAAGCGCCGCGAGCTGGCGGAGCTGGAGCGGCGCCGGGCGCGCTACCTCGAGGGCCGTGAGCGGGTCAGCGCCACGGGCCGGACGGCCATCCTCGTCGACGACGGCATCGCCACCGGCGCCACGGCCCGGGTCGCCCTGCGCGCCCTGCGCGGCGCCCGGCCGCGGTGGCTGGTGCTGGCGACGCCGGTGGCCCCGCCGGAGACGGTCGAGGCGATGGCGCAGGAGGCCGACGAGGTCGTCTGCCTGGCCACGCCGGCCCCCTTCCACGCCATCAGCCTCTACTACCGGCGCTTCGAGCAGCTCACCGACGAGCAGGTCGTCGCGTACCTCGCCGAGGCCCCCGTGGAGGCCCCCGGCCCGCCGGCGGGGGAGGGGTGAGCGCCGGGCGGGCGCCCGCCCGGCGGGGCGGCGCTAGCCGGTGCGCTCGACCCTCTCCTTGAGCCGGTTCACGCCCAGCAGCTTGAGGGTGTACTTCTCGTAGAAGGGCTCGCTGGAGCCGCGGCGCAGCTTGCGCAGGAAGTACTTCTCGTAGGCGATCTTGGCCCAGTGGACCCACTTGCCCTTCTTGAACCAGGAGACGTTGCGCGGCGGGATCTGCGGCATGGCCAGGAAGGCGGCGCCGGTATCGCCGAAGTCGGCTAGGCACAGGGCGTTCCAGGTGCCCTGGGCGTCGGGGGTGCCGCCGGTGAGCTCGGCGCGGATGTTGTGGACGATGGCCGTGACCATGGACTCGATCATGTAGCCCGTCTTGGGCGCCCCCGTGGGCACCGGCGTGCTCTCCACAGGCGGGATGGCCAGGTCCACCCCGGCGGCGAAGATGTTCGAGTACGCCGGGCTGCGCTGGTACTCGTCCACCTTGACGAGCCCCTTGGGGTTGCACAGGTCGGGGACCGCGGCGACCGCGTCCACGCCCAGGAAGGAGGGCATCATCATGGAGAAGTGGAAGGGCAGCTCGTGCTCCTTCTTCACCGCGCCCTCGTCGTCGTGCTCGGCGACGTGCATGACCCCGTCCTCGACCTTGGTCACCGAGGTGTTGGTCATCCAGTTGATGTGGCGCTGGCGCAGCTCGTGCTCGAGCATGCCCTTGGAGTCGCCGACGCCGCCGAGGCCGAGGTGGCCGACGTAGGGCTCGCTGGTGACGAAGGTGATGGGGACGCGGTCGCGGAGCTTGCGCTTGGCCAGGTCGTGGTGGAGGACGCCGGCGAACTCGTAGGCCGGGCCGAAGCAGCTGACCCCCTGGGCCGCGCCGATGACCACCGGGCCGGGGTTCTCGAGGAGCCGCTGGTACGCCTCGTAGGCCTGCTCGGCGTGCTCGACGGTGCAGATCGACTGGGTGTGGCCGCCGTGGGGGCCGAAGCCCTCGATGGCGTCGAAGTTGAGCTTGGGGCCGGTGGTGATCACCAGGTAGTCGTAGGTGACCTGCTCGCCGTTGGCCAGGTGCAGCGTGCTCTTGTCCGCCTCGATCTGCTCCACCGGCTGCGCGATGAAGTGGATGCCCCGCTTCTCGACGTACTTGCGGATGGGCAGGGTGATGTCCTCGCGCTTGCGCCAGCCGACGGCCAGCCACGGGTTGGAGGGCACGAACTGGTAGTGCTCCGTGGCGTTGACCAGGGTGATGTCGTGCTCTTTGCCCAGGGCTGCCCGCATCTCGTAGCTGGCGGGGAAGCCGCCGAGTCCGGCACCGAGGATCACGATGTGGGCCATGGTGGACCTCCTTGTTGGGGGAGGGCCCGGTTGCGGGCGGGCCCTCCCGGGGCGCTCTTTGATCAATAGCAATTGCCTCAAGCTTTGCCCTCTGCCAGCGGTATCGTCAAGGAGCATGAGAAAAGGTTATCGACCGCGCCGCCTGCCCCGCGGCGGGCTCATCGGCGCCCCGCCGCCGGCGCCCCCTCGCGCCGGGCGGGGCTGCGACGTCGCGCCGCCCCCGGTGAGCGGTTCCGCCCCCCTCAGCCCCACTCCGCAAGGAGTAGGCTAAGATAGAAGAGAATGCCCGGAAGGGCGCAGCGGCACGGGGGTGAGCCTATGGGCGGCCGCAGCCTCTACACCCTGCTCTACGTCGCCGCCACCGCGATCTGCGTGGGGATCAGCGTCTACCTCTCCTACTTCGGCTACTACAGCCACCTGCAGGAGCTCGCCGGCCTCTTCGCCGTGCTGCTCGGGATCCTGCTCTTCGGCACGGACATGCTCCTGCGCCGCTTCCGCCTGGAGGGGCGCAGCCTCACCAAGCCGCTGCTCTTCTTCGCCGTCGTCGCCGCCTTCAGCGGGGCGAGCAACTACAACTTCCTCTACACCAACTTCATGGCCGACGACCTGGCCGAGCGGGTGGTCACCGAGCAGTTCGCGACCTTCCGCAGCGACCTCGTCGAGACCCGCCGCGCCCTGCAGGCCTCGCCGGCGGTCGCCGAGGTGCGCCGCGGGCGCCAGGCGCTGGAGCGGGCCCTCGAGAACCTGCGGGTGCAGGTCAACGACCCCCTGCGCCCCGGCTGCGGCGAGCGCTGCCGCTCCCACGTCAGCGCCATCTACCAGCGCCTCGGCGGCCCGCCGACCGAGCTGGCCATCCCGGCGGTGGACGCCGGCGCCGAGCGCACGGCGCGCTGGTACGAGAACTTCCGCCGGGCGGTGATCCAGGACTTCGAGAACGGCCAGATCCCCGAGCGCTACCACCGCGCGCGCGCCCTGATCGCGGAGATCGACGGGCTGCTCGAGCGCTACGACGACCCCTACGAGGCGCTGGCCGAGGCCGGCGAGCGCCGCGGCCGCGCCCTGGTGGAGGACCGCGACTACGCGGTGATCGGCGAGCTGCGCAACCGCTCCCGGGCGGTGGAGCGCCGGGCCAACGCCCTGCTGCCGGCGGGCAGCGAGGTCCGCCACGCCGCGATCACCTCGGATCTCGACAAGCTCGGCGAGATCCCCATCAGCCTCCGGGACGGCCTGATCGAGCGCCCCAACCCCGG
>NZ_NRSH01000081.1 GCF_016584055.1 Halorhodospira neutriphila | reverse complement strand
GCGGCGGCCGTGGCCGAGCCGGCCGCCGCCAGGGCCGCCGGCGGGCCGTTGAAGACGACCTGCCCGCCCCGCTCCCCGGGGCCCGGGCCCAGGTCGATGATGCGGTCGGCGGCGGCCATCACCTGCGGGTCGTGCTCGACGACGAGCAGGGTGTTGCCGGCGTCGCGCAGCCGCTCGAGGATGCCCACGAGCCGGCCCACGTCCCGGGGGTGGAGGCCCACCGAGGGCTCGTCGAGGACGAAGAGGGTGTTGACCAGCGAGGTGCCCAGGGCGGTGGTCAGGTTGATGCGCTGCGCCTCGCCGCCGGAGAGGGTGCGGGACTGGCGGTCGAGGGTCAGGTAGCCGAGGCCGACCTCGTCGAGGTAGCCGACGCGCCCGCGGATCTCCGCCAGGACCGTGGCCGCGGCCTCGTCCAGGGGCGGGGGCAGCTCCAGGGCGTCGAGGAAGGCGGCCAGCCGCGCCAGGGGCAGCGTAGCCAGGTCGTGGAGGGTCAGCCCCGGCAGGGCCTGCAGGGTGGCGTCGGCCATCGCCACGTGGCGCGGCCGGAAGCGCTGCGCCGGGGCGAGGACGGCGTCGGCGGCGGCCCGGCCGCCGAGGCGGAAGTCCAGCGCCGCCGGGGCCAGGCGCGCCCCGCCGCACTCCGGGCAGAGCCGGTAGGCGCGGTAGCGCGAGAGCTGCACGCGAACGTGCATCTTGTAGCTCTTGCGCTCGAGGTAGTCGAAGTAGCCGCGCACGCCGTACCAGCGCCCGCCGCGCCCCCGGCGGTCGTCGCCCTCCCAGACCCAGCGCCGGTCGGCCTCGTCGAGCGCCCGCCAGGGGACGTCGGTGGCCACGCCGCGGCGCCGGGCGGCGCGCAGCAGGTCCGCCTGGCACTCCTGGGAGGCGCCGCCGCGGAAGGGCCGGATAGCGCCGCCGGCGAGGCTGAGCCGGTCGTCGGGGATCACCAGCGCCGGGTCGATCTCCATGATCCGGCCGAAGCCGCGGCAGGCCGGGCACGCCCCGACGGGGGAGTTGAAGGAGAAGCGCTCCGGCGACGGCTCCGGGTAGTCGCGGTCGCAGTCCGGGCAGTGGAGCGCCGCGGAGTAGCGCCGCGGCTCGCCGACGGGCTCGCGGTCCTCGCCGAGGGCCCACACCTGCGCCCGGCCCCGCCCCTGGGCCAGGGCGGCCTCCAGGGCCTCCGCCAGCCGGCCGCGGCGCGACGGCTCCAGGCGCAGGCGGTCCTGGACCACCTCCACCGCGCCGTCGCGCTCGTAGCGGCGCGTATAGCCCTGGCTGGAGAGCATCTCGTCGAGCCCCTCGCGGTCGAGCCCCGCCGGCACCGCCACGCTGAAGGTCACGGCCGCCGCCGTGCCCGCCGGCCACGGCGGCGCCCCGTGCTCGCCGAGGAGCTCGGCGGCGATGGCCGCCGGCGTGTCGCGGCGGACCTCGCGGCCGCAGCCGCTGCAGAACGGCCGCGCCGCCCGGGCGAAGAGGAGCTTGAGGTGGTCGGCGAGCTCGGTCATGGTGCCCACCGTCGAGCGCGAGGTGCGCACCGGGTTGACCTGGCTGATGGCGATGGCCGGCGGCACGCCGTCGATGCGCTCGACCTGCGGCCGGTCCATGCGCTCGAGGAACTGCCGGGCGTAGGCGGAGAAGGTCTCCACGTAGCGCCGCTGCCCCTCGGCGTAGACGGTGTCGAAGGCCAGGGAGGACTTGCCGGAGCCGGAGACGCCGGTGAGGACGATCAGCTCGCCGGCGGGCAGGTCGAGGTCGAGGCCCTGGAGGTTGTGCTGCCGGGCCCCGCGGATGCGGATGGGGTCGCGCTCGGGAATGGGGTTAACCTCCTCTCGCGGGCCGGTGGACGGTGCCGCCGCCGAGGAGGCAGCGCCGGCGGCGGTGGAGGATCGGCTCGGTGTAGCCGGAGGGCTGCTCGCGGCCCTTAAAGATCAGGTCCTTGGCCGCCTGGAAGGCGACGCTGCCCTCGAGGTCCGCGCTCATGGGCCGGTAGCTGGGATCGCCGGCGTTCTGGCCGTCGACCACCTCGGCCATGCGCTTGAGGGTGTCGAGGACCTGCTCCTCGCTGACCACCCCGTGGTAGAGCCAGTTGGCGATGTGCTGGCTGGAGATGCGCAGGGTGGCCCGGTCCTCCATGAGCGCCACGTCGTTGATATCCGGCACCTTGGAGCAGCCGATGCCCTGCTCCACCCAGCGCACGACGTAGCCGAGGATGCCCTGGCAGTTGTTGTCGAGCTCCTGCTGGATCGCCTGCTCGCCCCAGCCGGTGTCCTCGGCCAGCGGCACGGTCAGCAGCGCGTCGAGGCCGGCGCGCCGGCCCTGGGCGGCGATCTGGCGCTGCGCCTCGGCGACGTCCACCTCGTGGTAGTGCACGGCGTGGAGGGTGGCCGCCGTGGGCGACGGGACCCAGGCGCAGGTGGCGCCGGCGCGGGGGTGGGCCGCCTTGGAGTCGAACATCTCGCGCATCTTGTCCGGCTTCGGCCACATGCCCTTGCCGATCTGGGCGCGGCCCTGGAGCCCGCAGGCGAGGCCGACGTCGACGTTCCAGTCCTCGTAGGCGTTGATGAAGGCCGCGCCCTTCATGTCGGCCTTGCGCACGACGGCGCCGGCCTCCATGGCGGTGTGGATCTCGTCGCCGGTGCGGTCGAGGAAGCCGGTGTTGATGAAGATGACCCGGTCCTGGGCCTGGCGGATGCACTCCTTGAGGTTGACCGTGGTGCGGCGCTCCTCGTCCATGATGCCGATCTTGAGCGTCGCCCGCTCGAGGCCGAGGGCGTCCTCGACGCGCTCGAAGAGCTTGACGGCGTGGGCGACCTCCTCGGGGCCGTGCATCTTCGGCTTGACGATGTAGACGCTGCCGGTCTTGGAGTTGCTCACCCGGCTGTTGCCCTTGAGGTCGTGGAGGGCGCAGAGGACGGTGAGCATGGCGTCGAGCATCCCCTCGGGGATCTCGTTGCCCTCGGCGTCGAGCACCGCCGGGGTGGTCATCAGGTGGCCGACGTTGCGCACGAGCATCAGCGAGCGCCCGGGCAGCGTCAGCGTCTCGCCGGCCGGGGTGGTGTAGGTGCGGTCGGCGTTGAGCCGCCGGGTGAAGGACTCCCCGCCCTTGGTCATCGCCGTCTCGAGGGTGCCCTGCATGAGGCCGAGCCAGTTGCGGTAGACGCGCACCTTGTCCTCGGCGTCGACGGCCGCCACCGAGTCCTCGCAGTCCTGGATGGTGGTCACCGCCGCCTCCATGACCACGTCCTTGACGCCGGCGGGGTGGTCCTTGCCGACGGGGTGCTGCGGGTCGATCTGGATCTCGGCGTGCAGGCCGTTGTGGCGCAGCAGGATGGCGCTCGGCTGCGCGGCGCTGCCGGCGTAGCCGATGAGGCGGGTGGGGTCGGCGAGCTCGGTCTCGCTGCCGTCGGCCAGGGCGACGATCAGCGCCTTGGGGTCGTCCTCGCTGAGCCGGTAGGCGGTGGCCTCGCTGTGCAGGCCGTGGGCGAGCGGGGCGACCTCGTCGAGGGTGGCGCCGGCCTGCTCCATGACCTTGCGCCCGCGCTCGGGGTTGTACGCCGTGCCCTTCTCCAGCCCGGTGTCCTCGGGGATCATGTCGGAGCCGTAGAGGGCGTCGAAGAGGCTGCCCCAGCGCGCGTTGGCGGCGTTGAGGGCGAAGCGGGCGTTGTCGACGGGCACGACGAGCTGCGGCCCGGCCTGCTGGGCGATCTCCGGGTCGACGTTGGCGGTGGTGACCTGGAAGTCCTCGCCCTCGGGCTGGAGGTAGCCGAGCTCCTCGAGCAGCTGGCGCTGGGCCTGGGGGTCGGCGGCCGCGGCGCCGTTGCGCCGGTAGTGCTCGTCGATGCGCTCCTGCAGCTCGCGGCGGCGCTCGATGAGCTCGCGGTTGCGCGGGCCGAGGTCGTGGACGATCCGGCCGAGCTCGGACCAGACGGTCTCCGGCTCGACCCCGGTGCCCGGCGCCACCTCGCTGGCCACCAGGTCGTAGAGCTCGCGCGCGACCTGCAGGCCGCCGGCTTGAACCCGTTCGCTCATAGTCAAGACTCTCCTCTCGCCTCAGGAATCAGCGGATAGCCCGGCATCATAAACCAAACTCGGCAGTGCCATCACGCCTCCTGCCGGCCGAGAGGGGCGCCGCGCCCGCCGGGCGGCTAGCAGCGCAGCCGCCCGGCGAGGACCGTCTCGACGCGGTTGCGCTTGAGCGGGCGCAGGCTGCGCACGGTCGCCTCGCGGGCCTCCGCGCCCATGCAGCCGAGCACGCGGGCGAGGGTGTTGAACGGCAGCCGGTCGGCCAGCCGCGCGGCGCGCTCCCGGTCCATGTGCTCGAGCACGCTGGCCTGGCCCTGGGGGCGCATCTCCAGGAAGGCGGCGATCCCCTCGCCCTCCGGCAGGGCCTCGAGGGCGGCGGGCCGCTCGTCGGGGGTCAGCTGCTGGATGCGCCGGGCGGTGCGCTCCGGCTGCGTGTTCGAGGCCCGGTCGCCGAGGTGGATGGGGGCGACGATCGGCTCGTCGTGGCGCTCGGTGGTCACGCTCATAGGTGCTCCTCCCTCAATCAGGGCTCCGGCGCCCGCCCCCGGGGCGCCGGCCGAGCGAGGAGCACGGGGGCTCAGTCGTCAGCCGGCGCCCAGCGGGCGGGCGCTGCTTCGCGGGACTTGGTCTTCGCTCATCGCGCTACTGCAGTAACCGTCGGGCATGACGGTATCCTCGTGTGGCTGACACGCGCCTACAAGCTAGGCGCCCCCCTGCCCCCTGTCAAGCGCGCACGCCGGCGCGCTGCCTTGACCGGCTCCGCGGGGCAACCTAAGATTTATCGTTTACCACAGTTTAAACCATCCAACGGCGTCCGGCCTGAGGTATCCCATGAAGAGAGACATCCACCCCGAGTACCGCGAGGTCGTCTTCCAGGACATCTCCTCGGAGTTCTCGTTTCTGACCCGCTCGGCCGTGAAGACGGACGAGACGATCACCTGGGAGGACGGCCAGGAGTACCCGCTGGTCAAGATCGAGGTCTCGAGCCGCAGCCACCCCTTCTTCACCGGCAAGCAGCGCGTGGTGCAGTCCGGCGGCCAGGTCGACCGCTTCCGCAAGCGCTTCGGCATCAGCCGCGGCAGCTCGGCCTCGTAAGGCCGCCCGGCGGCACAGCGACGGCGTCCCTTCGGCCCACCGCAGCGGAGTCCCAGCCATGACCTCGAGGACCGTCACCGTCACCGACAACGCCTCCGGCAAGTCCATCGAGATGCCGGTCCGTGAAGGGACGCACGGGCCGCCGGTCGTCGACATCCAGGGCATCTACAAGGAGCTCGGCTACTTCACCTACGACGCCGGCTTCACGTCGACGGCCAGCTGCCGCAGCGACATCACCTTCATCAACGGCGACGAGGGCGTGCTGCTCTACCGCGGCTACCCCATCGAGCAGCTCGCCGAGCACAGCAACTTCCTCGAGGTCTCGTACCTGCTGCTCCACGGCGAGCTCCCCACGCGCGAGGAGCTCGACAGCTTCACCCGCGCGGTGACCGAGCACACCATGATCAACGAGTCGTTGAAGGACTTCTTCGACGGCTTCCACTACGACGCCCACCCCATGGCCATGCTCACCGGGGTGGTGGCGTCGCTGTCGGCGTTCTACCACGACGCCATCAACATCGGTGACCCGAAGAACCGGATGCTCACCTGCCACCGCGTGCTCGCCAAGATGCCGACCATCGCCGCGGCGGCCTACAAGCACATGATGGGCGAGCCCTTCGTCTATCCGCTCAACCGCCTCTACTACACGAGCAACCTGCTCAACATGCTCTTCTCGCGGCCGACGGAGCCGTACGAGATCAACCCCATCCACGCCCGCGCCCTCGACCAGCTGCTCATCCTCCACGCCGACCACGAGCAGAACGCCTCGACCTCCACGGTGCGCCTGGCCAGCTCCACCGGCACCAACCCCTTCGCCTCCGTGGCCAGCGGCTGCGCGGCGCTCTGGGGGCCGGCCCACGGCGGCGCCAACGAGGCGGTGCTGAACATGCTCCACGAGATCGGCGACGTCAGCCAGGTCCCGAAGTACATCGCCAAGGCCAAGGACAAGGACGACCCCTTCCGCCTGATGGGCTTCGGCCACCGGGTCTACAAGAACTTCGACCCGCGGGCGCGGATCATCCGCAAGACCTGCCACGAGGTCCTCAACGACCTCGGCATCGAGAACGACCCGCAGCTCGAGCTCGCCGTCGAGCTCGAGGAGCGGGCGCTGCAGGACGACTACTTCGTCGAGCGCAAGCTCTACCCCAACGTCGACTTCTACTCGGGGATCATCTACCGGGCGCTGGGCATCCCCACGGACTTCTTCACCGTGATGTTCGCCATCGGCCGCACGCCGGGGTGGCTGGCGCAGTGGAACGAGATGGTCGCCGACCCCGAGCAGCGCATCGGCCGCCCCCGCCAGCTCTACACCGGCGCGGCGCAGCGCGAGTACGTGCCCATCGACCAGCGCTAGGGCGTCTCCTCCGGCGCCTCGAGCAGCGCCCGCACCTCGTCGATGCCGGCCCGCTCCATGGGCCCGCCGTGGACCTCGCTGCGCGGGGCCTCGCGCAGGCCGCCCTCGCCGAAGACGGTCAGCTCGACCACCGTGCCGTCGGCGAGGAAGCGGAAGACCGGCTGGACCACGACCCCCTCGCGGCCGAAGCGCAGCCGCCGCTCGTCGGCCTCGTAGGGGATGCCGTGGTCCATGAGGAAGAACAGCACGGTCTCCGGCGTATCCGCGAACAGGTGCAGCTGCACGCCGGAGCTGCCGTCGGCGGTGCCGGCGAGCACCGGGCCGACCAGGCGCGGCCGGAAGCGCTCGAAGAAGGCCATCGCCTCGACGGCCCGCTCGCGCAGCCGGCGCAGCTGCTGCTGGTGCTCGCTGCCGCCGAAGACCGCCTGGTACTCCAGCACCGCCTGCTGGATCTCCTGGTTGCTGGGCAGGTTGCGGGTGTCGGCGGCGCCGAGCCGCTCGGCGGCCTTGCGCTTGGCGGCGGCGTAGTCGGTGATCGCCTCCTCGGCCATGAGCCGGGCCGCCTCGCGGATCAGGCTCATGCGCATGCGTTGATCCCGGGTGTTCGGGGCTCGGCGTCCCATGGCCTCCCTCCTCCTGCTGTTCAAGGCTAGCCGAGAGACGGCCAGCCGGCCGCTCAGAAGAGCTCCTCCCGCGCGCCCTGCCGGCCGCCGCCGCTCGTGCTCTGCCGGGGGGGGACCTGCCCCTCGCGGAAGGTCTCGAAGATGGCGTCCGGGTGGTCGGAGCCGGTGACCTTGCCCGTCTCGGGGTCGATGCGCACCGTCACCAGGTCGTCGGGGCGCGGCAGGGTGCGCTCCTCGACGCCCTCGAGCGCCCCGGCCATGAAGCGCGCCCAGACCGGCAGCGCCGCCGCCGCCCCGGTCTCCCGGGCGCCGAGGCTGCGCTGCGAGTCGTCGTAGCCGACCCACGCCGCCGCGGCCAGGTCCGGGGTGAAGCCGACGAACCAGGCGTCGCGCTGGTCGTTGGTGGTGCCGGTCTTGCCGGCGAGGTCGTCGCGCTCGAGCCAGCGCCGCGCCCCGCGGCCGGTCCCCCGGGCCACGACGTCGCGGAGCATGTCCGTCATCAGCCAGGCGTTCTCCGCCGGGATGGCGCGCTCGGCGCTGGGGACGGTATCGAGGGGGTCGAGCCGCCGGCGCGGGTCGGCGGCCTCGCCGAGCAGCCGCTGCGGCCGGCACGCCTCGCACGCCCGCGGGAAGCGCCCCTCGAAGACGACGCGCCCCTCGGCGTCCTCGATGCGCTCGATGACGTCCGGCACGACGCGGTAGCCGCCGTTGGCGAAGACGGCGTAGCCGGCGGCCATCTGCAGGGGCGTGACGCTGTTGCTGCCGAGCGCCAGGGAGAGGTTTTTCGGCAGCCGCCCGGGCTCGAAGCCGAAGCGCTCGAGGTAGCCGAGGGTCGGCCGGATGCCGATATCCCGCAGGATGCGGATGGAGACCAGGTTGCGGGAGTGGATCAGGGCCTGGCGCATCCGGGTCGGGCCGTGGAAGCGGCCGGTGTAGTTATCCGGGCGCCAGTACCCCTCCAGGGCGCTGTCCTGGAAGACCACGGGCGCGTCGTTGATGAGGGTCGCCGGGGTGTAGCCCCGCGCCAGGGCCGCCGAGTAGATGTACGGCTTGAAGGCCGAGCCGGGCTGGCGGCGCGCCTGCACGGCCCGGTTGAAGGGGCTGCGCTGGAAGTCGAAGCCGCCGCTCAGCGCCCGGATGCGCCCGTCCTCGGGCGAGAGGGCGACGACGGCCCCCTCGGCCTCGGGCAGCGCCTCGAAGTCGGCGAGCCCGTCCTCCCGGGGCGCGACGCGGACGATATCGCCGACGGCGACGACGTCGCCGGGCTCCTCGGGGGCGGGGCCGCGGCGGTTGACCGAGCGCCGCTCCCGGGCCCACGCCATGGTCTCGAAGGGGATCTCCACGACCTTGCCGCCGCGCAGCCAGGCCCAGGCCGCCGCCTCGCCGACGGCGACCACCACCGCCGCCTCCAGGCCGCCGTAGGGCGGGTGCTCGCGCAGGGCGGCGTCCAGCGCCTGCGGGTCGTCGGCCTGCTCGGCGGGGATGCGCCCCTCGGGGCCGCGGTAGCCGTGGCGGCGGGCGTAGGCCCGCAGCCCGGCGCGCAGCGCCCGGTTGGCGGCGCGCTGGCGCTCGCCCTGGAGGGTGGTGTAGACGGTGTAGCCGCCGGTGTAGGCCTGCTCCCGGCCGTAGCGCTCGACCAGGCGCCGGCGGACCATCTCGGCCACGTAGGGCGCCTCCACCTGCCGGTCGACGGCGTGGCGCTGCGCCGTGAGCGGCGACTGCACGGCCTCGCGGTGGCGCTCGGCGCTGATGAAGCCCTCCGCGCGCATGCGGTCGAGGACGTACTCGCGCCGCGCCCGGGCCTGCTCCGGGTTGCGCAGGGGGTTGAGCGCCGAGGGGGCCTTGGGCAGCCCGGCGATCATCGCCGCCTCGGCGACGGTGAGCTGGTCGAGGGGCTTGCCGTAGTAGACCTGCGCCGCGGCGGCCACGCCGTAGGCGCGGTTGCCGAGGTAGATCTTGTTGAGGTAGAGCTCGAGGATCTCCTCCTTGGAGAGGACCTGCTCGATCTGCAGGGCGAGGAGCATCTCGTTGGCCTTGCGCAGCAGGGTCTGCTCCCGCGAGAGGAAGAAGTTGCGCGCCACCTGCATGGTGATCGTCGAGCCGCCGGGGCCGAACTCCTGCTCGCGGATCACGTAGGCCACCGCTCGCAGGATCCCCTGGTAGTCGACGCCGGGGTGCTCGAAGAAGCGGTCGTCCTCGGCGGCGATGAAGGCCAGGCTCACCCGGGGCGGGATCTGCTCGTAGTCCACGGGGCTGCGGCGCTTCTGGCCGTACTTGGCGATCAGCGCCCCCTCGCTGCTGAGCACCCGCAGCGGCTCCTGGTAGTGGACGTCGCGGAGGCGCTCGGGCTCGGGCAGCTTGGGCGCGAGCACGAAGAAGGCGTAGGCGAGCGCGAGGCCGCCGGCGATGGCCCCGGCGGCGCCGAGGCCGAGGACACCGTAGAGGAGGATTCGCAAGAGCCGTCTCATAGGGGGGTCGCCTTGCCGGGCGGGCGGCGGACACTGGCCGCAGTATACCGACCAGGGCGGCGCCAGGCGAGTTCCCTGCAGCAAATTCAGGGTTTACGCCCGGCGGGCGCGTTAATAGCGTAGAGCGGGTCTCAGGGAAGAGACAGGGATCCGCGCCATGATCGGGACCACCACGGTGGGCGTGGTGGTGGCGGACCGTACGGTCCACGTCACCGCCCACGCCCGCAGCGCCAGCACCTACGCCGCGGAGCCGCTCGCCGGGGACGGCGCCCAGGCCCGGCGCGAGGCCCTCGCCGCCGCCTGCCGGCG
>NZ_NRSH01000080.1 GCF_016584055.1 Halorhodospira neutriphila | reverse complement strand
GGTGGTCGTGGGGGAGCGGCGCCCCGGCGCAAGGGGCGAGCGCCTCGACTGAGCAAGGGGGCTCAGCGGATGCCGCCGAGCGCCGCGAGATCAACCGCCTCGCCCAGCAGGGCCGGGAGGCGCTCCAGGCGGGGGAGTACCGGCGGGCCGCCCACCGCTTCGAGCGGGCCCTCGACCTCGACGCCCAGCGCGGCGTCCTCTGGCAGAACCTCGCCACGGTCCGCCACAAGCAGGGGCGCTACCGGCGCGCCGAGCAGCTCGCCCTGCACGCCGCCGAGCTCGCCGGCAGCGACCCCACGCTGCTGCGCGAGAGCTGGTGGCTGGTGGCCGCCGCCCGGCTCGAGCAGGGCGATCGCCAAGGCGCCGAGGAGGCGGCGCAGATGGCGCGGCGATTCGAGGATGCGGGTGGCCCCCGGGTCGGTGCACTCCCGCCGGAGCAGTAGCCCCTACGTCCGCTGCGCGGTCGACGCGCTCCGCGAGGGCGGGGCGCTCGCCGCGGTCGCGCCGGGCTTCGCCGAGCGCCCGGAGCAGCTCGAGCTCGCCGCGGCGGTGGCCGCGGCGCTCGAGGCGGACGAGACCCTGATCGCCGAGGCCGGCACCGGGATCGGCAAGACCTACGCCTACCTCGTCCCGGCGCTGCTCGACGGCCGGCGCGTGGTGATCTCCACCGGCACGCGCACCCTCCAGGACCAGCTCTTCCACCGCGACCTCCCCCGCCTGAGGGCGGCGCTGCAGGCCCGCAGCGAGGCGCCGATGACGGCGGCCCTGCTCAAGGGGCGGGCCAACTACCTGTGCCGCTACCGCCTGCAGCGCGCCCTGGCGGAGGAGCCGCCCGCCGATCCCGAGCGGGCGGACGCCCTCCAGCGGCTCGCCGAGTGGGCGCAGGGGACGAGCAGCGGCGATCTCGCCGAGGGGCCGGCGGGCGTCGAGGCGGTGGCCGAGCGGGTCACCGTCAGCCCGGAGCGCTGCCTCGGCCAGCGCTGCCCGGCCTACGAGGAGTGCTTCTTCTACGAGGCCCGCCGCCGGGCTCACGAGGCGCGCATCGTCGTGGCCAACCACCACCTGCTGCTCGCCGACTGGGCGGTCAAGGACGCCGGCTACGGCGCCGTGCTGCCGGAGGCCGAGGCCCTGATCCTCGACGAGGCCCACCTGCTGCCGGATACGGCGGCCCGCTTCTTCGGCCACAGCCTCTCGGCCCGGGCCCTGCGCGAGCTGGCCCGCGACACGCGCCTCGCCGATCGGCGCGAGGCCGGGGACATGCCCGGCCTCCGGGCGGCCGTGGAGGCGCTCGAGGCGGCGGCGGACCGGCTGCGCGCGGCGCTGGGCGAGGGCGAGGTGCGGGCCGACTGGCAGGGGCTCGTCGAGGCCCGGCCGGAGGCGGCCGAGGCGCTGGCGGCGCTGCGCAGCGCCGCCGCGGCGCTCGAGGCGGCGCTGGCCCCGGCCGCGGAGCGGGGCGTGGAGCTGGAGGCCTGCCACCGGCGCAGCCGCGGGGCCCGCGAGGTCCTCGAGCGCTTCGCGGCGCCGGAGGCGGGCACGGAGGTGCAGTGGGTCGAGGCGCGGGGACGCGGCTTCGGCCTCCACCTCACCCCGCTGGACGTCGGCGCCGCATTCCAGCAGCGGCTCGCCCGGGAGGTGAGCGCCTGCGTGATGACCTCCGCGACCCTGGCCGTCGGCGACTCCTTCGCCGCCTTCCGGCGGCGGCTCGGCCTGCCGGCCGAGACCGAGGCCCTGCGCCTGGACAGCCCCTTCGACTACGCCCGCCAGTCGCTGCTCTACATCCCGCCGGGGATGCCGCAGCCGGGCTCGCCGGGCTACGACGAGGCCGTGCTGGCCCGCGCCCGCGAGGTCATCGAGGCCACCCCCGGCGGCGTCTTCCTGCTCTTCACCAGCCACCGGGCCCTGCAGCTGGCCGGCGAGCGGCTGGGGCAGCAGCTGCAGCGGACGCTGCTCATCCAGGGGCAGGCCCCGCAGCAGCGGCTGCTCGAGCGCTTCGCCGCCGACGGCGCCGCCGTGCTGCTGGGCACGGCCAGCTTCTGGCAGGGGGTCGATATCCGCGGCGCCGCGCTCTCGGCGGTGGTCATCGACCGCCTGCCCTTCGCCGCCCCCAGCGAGCCGGTGACGGCGGCCCGGCAGCAGGCGGTGGCGGCGGCCGGCGGCGTGCCGTTCCGCGATGTGCTGCTGCCCGAGGCGGTCATCGCCCTCAAGCAGGGCGCGGGGCGGCTGATCCGCGACGCGGGCGACCGCGGCGTGCTGATGATCGCCGACCCCCGCTTGCTCGGCCGCAGCTACGGGCGTACCTTCCTCAAGAGCCTGCCGCCCATGCCTCGGACGCAGTCGGCGGCGGATGTTGCCGCGTTCTGGGAGGGGGAGCCGTGGACCTGATCGACCGCCTGGCCGAGCAGCGCGTGAGCGAGGCCGTCGAGCGCGGCGAGCTCGATGACCTGCCGGGGGCCGGCCGCCCCCTGGCCCTCGAGGACGACGCCATGGTCCCGGAGCACCTGCGCACGGCCTACCGGGTGCTCAAGAACGCCGGCTGCGTCCCGCCCGAGCTCGCCGCCCGCCAGGAGATCCGCAGCCTCGAGGAGCTGATCGACGCCCTCCACGAGGACGCCTCGAGCGAGGCCGCCGAGCAGCGCCGCCACGCCGAGCGCCGCCTCGCCGTGCTCCGCGCCCAACTCGATGAGCGCGGCGGCGGCCGGAGCGAGGGCCTCCAGGCCGGCTACCGGGACCGCCTGCTGCGCCGGCTCGGGGGCTGATCCGGGGCGGCGGCCCCTTCCCTTCAGCGCCAAAGCGAGTACAATGCGCGGTTTACCTGAGTACGTATCGAGCGCGCCCTGAGGGGCGTAGGTGAGATCGCAAAAGCTGTAAGGGCGGCATATGGTTACCATTCGACTGGCTAGGGCCGGTGCAAAGAAGCGGCCTTTCTACCGCATCGTGGTCACCGAGGCGAAGACGCCTCGGGATGGGGCCTTCATCGAGCAGCTCGGCTACTTCAACCCCGTGGCCTCGGGGCAGGAGAACCCGCTGAAGCTCGATGTGGAGCGCTCCAAGCAGTGGATCGAGCACGGCGCGCAGCCGACCGAGCGGGTCGCTCAGCTGATCCGCCGCGCCGAGCGCGCGCAGGCCGCCTGAGCAGGCTACGGCTGCCGGCGGCACCGGTCGGCGTCTCGTGAGCAGCGGCGCCAGCGAGCAGATCGTCACCGTCGGGCGGGTCGCGGGCCTGTTCGGGGTCAGCGGCTGGCTGCGCATCTACTCCTACACGCAGCCCCGCGAGAACATCCTCGGCTACGGCGAGTGGTACCTGGCGGCCGGCGGCCAGTGGCAGCCGGCGGGCCTCGAGCAGGGGCAGCGCCAGGGCAAGGGGATCGTGGCCAAGCTCGCGGGCATCGACGGCCGCGATCAGGCCCGGAAGTGGCTCGGGAGCACGATCGCCGTGGCCCGCAGCGCCCTGCCGGAGCCGGAGCCCGGCGAGTACTACTGGGTCGACCTGGAGGGGCTGCGGGTGCGCACCGTCGACGGGGCCGAGCTCGGCGTGGTGGACCACCTCTTCGCCACCGGCGCCAACGACGTCCTCGTCGTCCGGGGCGAGCGGGAGCGCCTGGTGCCCTTCGTCCTCGACGAGGTGGTCGAGCGGGTCGATCCGCAAGCAGGGGTCATCGAGGTTGACTGGGACCCCGAGTTCTAGGCGCTTCGACGTGGTCACCGTCTTCCCGGAGATGGTCGAGCAGGTGGCCCGCTTCGGGATCGTCTCCCGGGCGCAGGAGCGGGGGCTCGTCGAGGTGGCGAGCTGGAATCCCCGCGACTACGCCGAGGACCGGCACGCCACGGTCGACGACCGCCCCTACGGGGGCGGCCCGGGCATGGTGATGAAGATCCCGCCGCTGCGGGCGGCGATCCGCGCCGCCCGGGCCGCGGATCCGCGGCCGGCGCGGGTGGTCCACCTCAGCCCCCAGGGGCCGCGGCTGGATCACCGGGGGGTGGCGCGCCTGGCCCGGCAGCAGCGGCTGATCCTGCTGTGCGGGCGCTACGAGGGGATCGACGAGCGCCTGCTCGAGGCCGAGGTGGACGAGGAGCTGTCCATCGGCGACTACGTCCTCAGCGGCGGCGAGCTGCCGGCGATGGTCGTCATCGACGCGGCCACGCGGATGGTCCCGGGGGCGCTGGGGCACCAGGACTCGGCGGCAGAGGACTCCTTTGCCACCGGCCTGCTCGACCACCCGCACTACACGCGCCCGGAGGTCTACGAGGGGCGCGAGGTCCCGGCGGTGCTGCGCTCCGGGGACCACGCCGCCGTGGCGGAGTGGCGGCTCAAGCAGGCCCTGGGGCGGACCTGGCTGCGGCGGCCGGATCTGCTGGGCGAGGGCGCGCTCGACGGGCGCCAGCGCCGGCTACTAGAGGAGTTCATCGCCGAGTACCGCGAGGTAGAGCGGACCGGCGGCGATCAACACGAGACGCAGAATCGAGGGGAACGGTCATGAACGTCATCGACGAGTTGGAGCGTGAGCAGATCGAGGCGTGCAAGCACACCGTGCCGGAGTTCGCTCCGGGCGATACCGTGCTCGTGCAGGTGTGGGTGCGCGAGGCCGGCCGCGAGCGTGTGCAGCCTTTCGAGGGGGTGGTCATCGGCAAGCGCAAGCGGGGGCTGAACTCCTCGTTCACCGTGCGCAAGACCTCCCACGGCGAGGGCGTGGAGCGCGTCTTCCAGACCTACAGCCCGCAGATCGAGCGCATTGTCGTCAAGCGCCGCGGTGACGTGCGCCAGGCGAAGCTCTACCACCTGCGCCAGCTCAGCGGCAAGGCGGCGCGCATCAAGGAGAAGGTCAACTAAGGGCCTCGATAGCCCGGCTCATCCGGGTAGCGGCGGGCTCCTGGGAGGTCTCTCCCATCGCCGAGCCCGCCGCCTGCTCGGGCTGCTCGAGGATGCGCTCGCGGGTCTGCGCGGCGAGGGCCCTTGCCGCCTCGGAGTCCTGGGGCTGGCTGCCCGTCGCCGAGCTCTGCGGCGCGGCGCTCACCTCGGCAGCGCTGCTCCCCACCCCGTCCGCGGCGGGGCTCCCCCGCTCTAGGCCGTCTCCCTGGGCGGAGCGCTCCGGCCCGCGCAGGGCGTCGCTGCCCGCCTCGCTCGGCGAGGGGTGCCTCCCCCGCTCGGCGCCGAGGGCCGCTCGCGAGGCGTCGTGACTGGCGATGCTCGGGTCGATCTCGGCCATGCCTGCCTCCCTCGGTCGAGGTGGAGAGCCCTTGAAGGGGGGCGATCACGCCTGGGTGATCGGGCGGCTGCGCGATCTCGGGGTGTAGGCGCCGTCCGTGCCGTAGGTCTGCTCCGCGGCCGCCTGGTGGCTGTTGGCGACGAGCTCGAGCAGCCGCTGGGTGTGGTCGAGGCTGCGGAAGATCAGCCGCCCGTTCGCCTCGTTGCGCGCCTGCAGGGTGCGCAGGCTCGCCTCCAGCCCCTCCCATGCCTCGCGCAGCGCCGGCGGCGCGATCCGCAGGATGGCGCGCGCACCCTCCCGGCCCTGCGGGAAGCCCATCTCCTCCAGGCGGCGCTGCAGCCGCCGCTCGCTGCGCTCGAGCGCCTCGATCTGCTCGCTCTTGCGCTGGACGAGCTCGTGGTAGCCGTCGAGGCGCCGCTCGCCGAGGTACTCGGCCTCGCGCTCGAGCGTCTCGGCGAGCAGGGCAGCCCGCTCCCGGCAGCGCTCGAGCTGCACGCGGAGCCGCTCGGCGCGCTCAGGGGAGAGCTCGCGGCTGCCGGGGGGCGTCAGCTCGGCCATCGCCGGGCTACTGCTCCCCCTCGATGAGGGCCTCGAGCTCGGCGAACTTCCGGGCGACCTTCTCGGCGTCGATCGGGTAGTCGCCGTCGGCGATCCGCTGCTTGATGGCGTTCACCCGCTCCTGATCGACCTCCGGCGACTGGTCGATGCGCTCCCGGACGGCCTGGAGCCGCTCGGAGGCCTCCGCCCCATCGGTCGCGGCGGCGCTGCTACTGCCTGCTGCCGGGGCGGGATCCGGCTGCGCCGCATCCCCGCTCGCCTTGTGCCCCTTGCCCGGCTGCGTCGCGGCGGGCCCGTGGGGCCGCGACCCCCCTTCGATCGGATTGGACATCGGGCTCTCCTCGTCCGTTCGCTTCCTGCCCCCAGTGCCTAGCCCATCGCTCGGATAGACGTCACCGTTTACCTCGGGATCGGCACGGGGAGAGAGAACTTTAGTCTAGCGCTCGCCACACTTTGGCGCACTCGCCGGTAGAAGGCAAATAGGGGGAGCCGGCCTAGAAGCCGACCCGGACCCGGCCCTCGCCGATCACGCGGCCCTCGATCTCCTGCCCCGAGTCTAGGTTCTCGACGCGAACGCGCTCTCCTTGACGCCCATCGTCTAGCGCCCGCCCCCGGCTGGTGATGCGAATCGCCGCCCCCCGGCCCGCCTCGATGAGCACGCGCTCGCCGCGCTCGACGAGCACCGGCGCCTCGAGCTGGCTCGCGGTGAGGGGCTCGCCCTGGCGCAGGCGGCGGCGCACCTGCTGGCCGACGACCTCCTGCGGGTCCGTGTACCACTGGCCGTGGATACGGCGCACGTCGCGCATCGCGGCGCTGACGTCGCTGCGCCGGAGCCGCGCCCCGCGCTGGAGCGGGCGCGCGGCCACCAGGACCGAGCTGCGGGCCTCGATCTCGGTGCGCACGTAGACCGTCCAGGGGGCCTCGCCCGTGCAGCGGACGCCGACCGTGCTCGCCCGCAGCGGATCGCGCCCGTGGGGGATGAACGCCTCGAGGGGGGCGTTGCAGGGGCGCAGGCTCAGCCGCCCGTCGAGGCCGCGGGCGGTGACCTCGACCTCCTCGTACGCCTCGGCGAGGGCCTCCTCCAGGAACGCCTCCGCCGCCGCCTCGAGGGCCTCGGGCGATTGCCGGGGCCGATCGGCGGCCGCGGCGCTGCCGATCAGCAGCAGCAGGAGGAGGGCGCACGGGCGCGGCGAGGGCGCCCTCGGCCGCGGCGAGGCGGTGCCCCTGGGGCGGGCAGCGGTAGCCATCTTGGACCTCCTAGGGCGGCGCGTATCGAGGGGCGTCGACTCCCGGCCATCTCCACGATGCGCCCGGATTACCGGATTATACGCCGCCGCCTCGGCGCTTTCTCTCACTGGGGAGGGGGATTAACATGGCGAGCATGCCAGAGGCGGCCTAGGGGCCGCAGCCTACGAGGAGCCCGGGACTATGGCCGGAATCATCGACTCCGTTGATCAGCGTACCCAGCTAGCGGGGCGTAACCGGATGGAGCTGCTGCTCTTCCGCTTCGAGGACCGGCAGCGCTACGGGATCAACGTCTTCAAGGTCCGCGAGGTGATCCCCGCCCCGGAGCTGAGCCGCGTCCCCCACTCGCACCCGGCGGCCCGGGGCATCGCCTACGTGCGCGGGCAGGCCCTCTCGATCCTCGACCTGAGCTACGCCACCTCCGGCGAGCCGATCCGCAAGGAGGAGGGCAACTACATCATCATCACCGAGTACAACCGCCAGACGCAGGGCTTCCTCGTCGGCGGGGTCGACCGGATCATCAACATCAACTGGGAGGAGGTCCTCCCGCCGCCGAGCGGCGGCGGCTCCGGCGGCTACCTGACGGCGGTGGCCCGCTACGAGGAGGAGATGATCCAGATCATCGACGTCGAGAAGGTGCTCGCCGAGGTCAACCAGGCCGCCGGCGCCGACCCGCACACCACCGAGGGCGGCGGCGTGGGCAGCGCCGCCGGCGCCGAGGCCTTCAAGGTGCTCGTCGTCGACGACTCGACGGTGGCGCGCAAGCAGATCCAGCGCACCCTCGAGGAGCTCGGCCTGCACGTCGTGGCCAAGGAGAACGGCCGCGAGGCGCTCGAGCAGCTGCGCGCCTGGGAGCGCCAGGAGCCCTCCGGGCTCGACGACCTGCTCATGGTCGTCTCGGATATCGAGATGCCCGTGATGGACGGCTACACCCTGACCCGCTACGTCCGCGAGGACGCGCAGCTGACCTCGGTGCACATGCTGCTGCACTCCTCGCTGAGCGGGGTGTTCAACTCGGAGATGGTGCGCCGGGTCGGCGCCGACGACTTCCTCGCCAAGTTCCACTCCGGTGACCTCGCCGAGCGGGTTCGCGCCCGGCTCGCCGAGGCCAGCCAGTAGCCACCGCCGGGGAGGAACCCACCTTGTCAGCGCTGTCGATTCGCGACGAAGACTACCGCGCGTTCGCCGACTTCCTCGAGCGCGCCTGCGGGATCGTGCTCGGCGAGAACAAGCAGTACCTCGTCGCCAGCCGCCTCGCCCCGGTGCTCGAGCAGGAGGGGATCGAGAGCTTCGGCGAGCTCGTCCGCGCCCTCGAGCGGCGCCCCACGGCGGGGCTCAAGGGGCGCGTGGTCGAGGCCATGACCACCAACGAGACCCAGTGGTTCCGCGACTCCTACCCCTTCGAGGTGCTGCGCAAGCACCTCTTCCCGGAGATGGAGCGCCGCCGGGCCTCGCCGGCGCGGATCTGGTCGGCGGCCTGCTCCTCCGGGCAGGAGGCCTACTCGGTGAGCATGACGCTGGAGGAGTACAACAGCCAGGGCGGGCGGCTGGAGGCCGAGATCCTCGGCACGGATATCTCGCCGGCGATGATCGAGGAGGCCAAGCGCGGCCGCTACCGGGCGAACGTCGCCAGCCGCGGCCTCTCCGCCGAGCGCCAGCGGCGCTTCTTCGACGCCGTCGGGAACGACACCTGGGAGGTCAAGCCCGCCGTGCGGCGGCGCACCTCCTTCCGGGTGCACAACCTGCTGGAGAGCTACGCCGGGCTCGGGCGCTTCGACATCGTCCTCTGCCGCAACGTGCTGATCTACTTCGGCTGGGAGTCGCGCCGCGACATCGTCGAGCGCATCGCGAGCGTGACCAAGCCCGGCAGCTACCTGATCGTGGGCGCCTCCGAGTCGCTGGCCCGCCACTCCGAGGAGTTCGAGCTCCTCCGCCTCGACGGCGGGGTGATCTACCGCCGCCGCTAGGGCCTTGCCCGGCGGCGCGCTAGCGCCGCCCCTCGCTCTCCCTCTATGCCCGCTCCTGCGGCTCCAGCGAGGCGGCAATCGCGTGCCCCTGGGCCGGCAGGAGCCGGCAACTCCCTACCGGCCCGGATAGGGGCACTACCCGCCCAGCCCGCGCCATACCGCGCAGGCCGTACCTGGCATGCAACCTGCATCTTGCGCTCAATGCCGCAAGCGCTGAGGAGAGGAGCATGGCCAGCCGTTTTGATCAGCCGCTCGGCGTGGCCGAGCCGGCCCTGCAGCTACGGGCGCGACGCCACGAGCTGCTGGCCTCGAATATCGCCAACGCCGACACGCCGGGCTACAAGGCCCGGGATATGGACTTCCGCGAGGCGATGCGCCAGGCCACCGGGCCGTCGCCGGAGCCGTTGCGGGCTACCCATGCCCAGCACCTCCAGCCGGATTCCCCCTCGTTAGCGGCAGGTGATCCCCAGGCTTTATACCGGGTGCCCCACTCGCCCTCGCTCGACGGCAACACCGTGGAGACGCACGTGGAGAAGGCGAAGTTCGCCGAGAACGTCGTCGACTACCAGGCGACGATCGAGTTCCTCAAGAGCCGCGTCCAGAAGCTCAGCGGCGCGATCAAAGGGAAGTAGCACGCTATGGCTCTATCGCACGCGCTCAACGTTGCCGGCACCGGCATGAACGCCCAGCAGCTGCGCCTCAACACGGTCGCCAGCAACCTCGCCAACGCCGAGACCGTGGCCTCGAGCCGGGAGCAGGCCTACCGCGCCCGGGAGCCGGTCTTCGCCGCCGCGCTCCAGCAGGCCCAGGGCGGCTACGCCGGGCAGGGCGGCTCCGGCGCCGGCGCCGTGACCCCGGCGGCGCTCCACGACCCCTGGTCGCAGGCCGGGCCGAGCGTCCCCGTCGCCATGCCGGGGGTGGTGGAGAGCGACGCCGAGATCCAGCCCCTCTACAAGCCGCACCACCCGCAGGCGAATGAGGACGGCTACGTCTACCGCTCCAACGTCAACAGCGTCGAGGAGATGACCAACATGATCTCGGCCTCGCGCTCGTTCCAGAACAACGTCGAGGTCATGAAGACCACCCGCGACCTGATGATGGACACCATCCGCATCGGCCGCTAGCCAGCAAGAGGAGCGCGAGCATGCTCAATCCGAGTCAACTCCTAGGCGGCGCCGGCGCCACGCAAGGGGCCCCGGCGTCAGGAGGTAGCGCGCCGCTGCCCGGTGGGGGGAGCGGGGG
>NZ_NRSH01000079.1 GCF_016584055.1 Halorhodospira neutriphila | reverse complement strand
ACCGCGACCGGCTGGCGGCAGCGCTGCAGGGGGCCGATCACGCCTTCGTCCTCGCCCCGGCGGGGCTGGCGTGGTCGGTCCCCGACGCCCTCGCCCCGCTGGGCGAGCGCGCCCACACGGCGCCGGAGGTCGAGGCCCTCGCGGCGCTGGTGCTCGCCGAGGCCCGCCCCGGCGACCGCATCGCGGTGATGAGCAACGGCGACTTCGGCGGCATCCACCAGCGCCTGCTCGAGGGCCTGCGGCGAAGGAGCGCACCATGAGGGCGGAGGGCGTCAGCGTGGCCCTGACCGGGGCCTCGGGGATCCAGTACGGGCTGCGCCTCATCCAGTGCCTCGCCCGCGCCGGCGAGCCGGTGCACGTCCTCGCCTCCGCGGCGGCGCGGCACGTCGCCGCCCTCGAGATCGACACCGAGCTGCCCCGGGAGGCGGAGGCGCTCACCGCGGCCCTGGAGGCGCACCTCGGGCTCGGGGCGGGGGCGCTGAGCGCCTACGCCGAGGACCAGTGGACCGCCCCCCTGGCCTCGGGCTCGGGGGCGCCGCGGCGCATGGCGATCTGCCCGTGCACCACCGGCACCCTCGCGGCGGTGGCCGGCGGGCACTCCGACAGCCTCATCGAGCGCGCCGCCGACGTCGTGCTCAAGGAGCGCGGCCGGCTGGTCGTGGTGCCGCGGGAGACCCCCCTGTCCACGATCCACCTCGAGCACATGCTCAGCCTCGCCCGCATGGGCGCCACCGTCCTGCCGGCGAGCCCCGGCTTCTACCACCGCCCGGCGGCGGTCGGCGACTTGGTGGACTTCGTCGTCGCCCGGGCGCTCGATCACCTCGAGGTCGCCCACGGGCTCGGGCCGCAGTGGGGCGGGAGCGGGCCGGGCTGAAACGGGCCGGCCCGCGCTGTACGGCGGGCGGTGCCGCCGCCGGGGGGCCCGGCGGCGGCACCCTTCCGGGGGATTGCCCCCTAGACGCGGGCGAAGGCCCGCTCGGCGGCGTCGAGGGTCTCCTGGATCGCCTGCCGGTCGTGGGCGAGGGAGACGAAGCCCGCCTCGAAGGCCGCCGGCGCCAGGTAGACGCCCTCCTCGAGCATGGCGTGGAAGAAGCGGTTGAAGGCCTCGAGGTCGCACGCCTTGACCTGCTCGAAGCGGGTCACCGGCGCGTCGTCGGTGAAGAACAGGCCGAACATGCTGCCGGCCTGGTTGACGGCCAGCGGGATGCCGGCGGCGTCGGCGCGCTGCTTGAAGCCGTCGACGAGCTCGGCGGTGGTCGCCTCCAGGCCCTCGAAGGCCCCCTCGGCGGTGATCCGCTCCAGGGTCGCCAGCCCGGCGGCCATGGTCACCGGGTTGCCGGCCAGCGTCCCCGCCTGGTAGACGCCGCCGACGGGGGCGAGCCCCTCCATGACGTCCCGGCGGCCGCCGAAGGCGCCCACCGGCATGCCGCCGCCGATGACCTTGCCCAGGCAGGTCAGGTCCGGCGTGATGCCGTAGCGGCCCTGGGCGCACTGCGGGCCGACCCGGAAGCCGGTCATGACCTCGTCGAAGATCAGCAGCGCGTCGTGGCGGTCGCAGACCTCGCGCAGGGTCTCGAGGAAGCCCGGCACCGGCGGGACGCAGTTCATGTTGCCGGCCACCGGCTCGACGATGACCGCCGCGATGTCGCCGCCGTGCTCGGCGAAGCACTGCTCCACGGCGTCGGCGTCGTTGTACGGCAGCGCCAGGGTGTCCGCGACCACCGCCTCGGGCACCCCGGGGCAGCCCGGCACGCCGAGGGTCAGCGCCCCGGAGCCGGCCTGGGCGAGCAGCGCGTCCACGTGGCCGTGGTAGTTGCCCTGGAACTTGACGATCTTGTTCCGCCCGGTGAAGGCCCGGGCCAGGCGCAGGGCGCTCATGGTCGCCTCGGTGCCGGAGTTGACCAGGCGCACCATCTCCAGCGAGGGCACGTGCTGGCAGAGGGTGCGCGCCAGCTCCACCTCCAGCTCCACCGGCGTGCCGAAGGACAGCCCCTTGGCGGCCGTCTCCTGGACGCGGCGGACGATCTCGGGGTCGGCGTGGCCGGCGATCAGCGGCCCCCAGGAGTTGACGTAGTCGACGTAGCGCTTGCCGTCGACGTCCCACATGTACGGCCCCTCGCCGCGCTCGAAGAAGATCGGCTCGCCGCCGACCCCCTTGAACGCGCGCACCGGGGAGTTGACGCCGCCGGGGATCAGCTCCCGGGCCTGCTGGAAAAGCTCGTGGGTGCGCTGCATGGGTGCTCCTCTCCTTAAGGTCCTGTTCTCGTTTGACTCAATGGGGCTCGGTGCTAGCGGCTGCGCCGCCACTGCGCGACAAGCTCGGCGGCCGCCCGCTCCGGGTCGTCGGCGGCGAAGAGGGCGCTGACCACCGCCGCGGCGTCCGCCCCGGCGGCGGCCACCTGCGCGACGTTCTCGAGGTTGATCCCGCCGATGGCGACCACCGGGCAGCCGAGCGCCCTGCGGCCCGCGGCGAGGGTGTCCAGGGGCGCCAGGGCCGACTCGGGCTTGGTCGGCGACGGGAAGACGCTGCCGAAGGCCACGTAGTCGGCGCCGGCGGCGACCAGCCGGCGGGCCCGCTCGAGGTCGGCGTAGCAGGAGACCCCGATCCACGCCGCCTCGCCGAGCCGCCGCCGGGCCTGCGCCACGTCGGGGTCGTCGGCGCCGAGGTGGACGCCGTCGGCGCCGGCCTCGGCGGCCAGCTCGGGGTCGTCGTTGACGATGAGCAGCGCCCCGTGCTCGGCGCAGAGCCCGCGCAGCCGCCGCGCCTCGGCGAGGCGCCGGGCGTGGTCGCCGCCCTTGTCCCGGTACTGGACCACCCGCACCCCGCCGCGCAGGGCCGCGGCCACCGCCTCGGCGAGGTCCTCGCGCGGCTCGGTGACCGCGTAGATCCCGGCCAGGGCCGATGCCTCCTTCGCCATCGCTACGCCCTCCCCCTAGTCCGCCGCCAGCTCGAAGGCTTCCTTGCCGGCGCCGCACTCCGGGCAGAGGAAGTCCTCCGGCAGGTCCTCGAAGGGGGTGCCGGGCTCGATGCCGAGCTCGGGCACGCCCTGCGCCTCGTCGTACATCCAGCCGCAAACGGTACACATCCAGCTGCGCTGCGCCACGGCCGTCTCCTCCCTCTTTGCCTGGGACGTCTCGGGGCTACTCTACCAGAGCACACCCGTGCGCCCGACCCCGGGGCTCGTCGACGGCCAGGGCGACGAGGAAGGCGGCGACGAAGAGCCCGGCGCAGAGGAGGATCGCCGGCTGCAGGCCGACGGCGAGCTGCAGGGTGCCGACGCCGAGCAGGCCGATGGCGGCGGCGAGCTTGAGGGTCAGCCCCCAGAAGCCGAAGAGCTCCGCCGAGCGCCCCGCCGGGGCGAAGAGGCCGACCAGCGTCCGCCCCGCCGACAGGCAGGAGCCGAGGGCCAGGCCCGCGAGGCACCCCGCCCCGAGGAAGACATCCTGCGCCTGCCAGCCCAGGGCGAAGGCGCGGTTGAGGGCCTCGGTGAGCGCCGGGGTGCGCCAGATGGCGAGGATCGCGCCGATCCAGAGGAGCAGCGTCAGCAGGTAGGTGCGCTTGGCCCCGAGCCGGTCCTGGAGCAGGCCGAAGGCGACGGCGCCGGCGGCGGCGGCGAGCTGCGTGACGATGAACATGGCCACGCGCCCCTGCTCGTCCCAGCCGATGACCTGCGCGCCGTAGATGAAGGCGTAGGAGGTGACGATGGCCAGCCCGGAGGCGGCGAGCAGCAGGGAGACGAGGAAGACCGCTAGGTCGCGCAGCCGCCCGACGCCGCGGAGGGTCCCGGCCACCTGGGCCGCCCCGGCGCGGAGGTAGCCGCGCCCCGGCGGCCGGGGGCGGGCGCGCTCGCGCAGCCACAGGAAGGTGGGCACGGCGCAGAGCAGGAAGAAGCCGCCGGCGAAGGGGCCCACCCAGCGGATGCGCTCGTAGTTCGCGGCGCTGACCTCGCCGAGCACGAGGACGGTGAACGCCGTGGCGCACAGCCCGCCGAGGTAGCCGAGCGACCAGCCGAGCCCGGAGACCCGGCCCATCTCGGCCGGGGCGGCGATATCGGGCAGGAAGCCGGCGACGAAGGCCTCGCCGAGGGAGTAGGCGTAGTTCGACAGGGCGATGAGCAGGAAGCCGAGGGCGATATCCCCCGGCTCGACCCAGTACAGCGCCGTGGTGGCGGCCACGGTGGCGAGGTAGCTGGCGAAGAGGAAGCGCTTCTTGGCCGCCGCGTAGTCCATGACCGCGCCGAGCAGCGGGGCGCTGGCGACCACCGCGAGGTTGCTCAGGGCGAGGGCGGCGCTCCAGAGCAGGTTGCCGAGCCGGTAGCCGTCCCCGGCGTCGCCGACGATCACCCGCGTGAAGAGGTCGCCGTAGACGACGGTGATGATCAGCAGGATGTAGGCCTGGTTGGCGAAGTCGAACATCGCCCAGCCGAAGACCTCGCGCCGGGAGGCCCTGCTCGTCGCCCAGATCACGGCTCGGCTCCTCTCCGGGGATGGGGGCAAGCCTAGCACGAGCGCCTCGGCGACGGGGCGCTAGCCGGGAGCAGCGCCGCTGCGCTATGCTGGGCGGTTATGAGCGAGACCCATCTGAGTGAGCAGCGTTTTACCGACCTTCCCGTCCACGATGCAGTCCTCGACGGCCTCGACGAGCTCGGGCTGACCTACTGCACCCCCATCCAGGCCGCGACCCTGCCGCGCACCCTCCAGGGCGAGGGGATCGCCGGCGAGGCGCAGACCGGCACCGGCAAGACGGCCGCCTTCCTCGTGGCGACCCTCCACCACCTGATGACCCATCCCGTGGAGGAGGACGCCGTCGGGCCGTGGGCGATCATCCTCGCCCCGACCCGCGAGCTGGCCGCCCAGATCCACCGCGACGCCGAGCAGATCGGCGCCTTCACCGGCCTCGAGTTCGCCGCGGTCTACGGCGGGACCGGCTACGAGACCCAGCGCGAGCAGCTCCGGGCCGGCGTCGACGTCGTCATCGGCACGCCGGGGCGGATCATCGACTTCTACAAGCAGAAGGTCTTCAGCCTCGAGCGCATCGAGGTCGTCGTCCTCGACGAGGCCGACCGCATGTTCGACCTCGGCTTCATCGACGATATCCGCTACCTGCTGCGGCGCATGCCGCCGGCGGCGGAGCGGCTCAACCTGCTCTTCTCGGCGACGCTCTCCTACCGGGTCATGGAGCTGGCCTGGGAGCACATGGGCGACCCGCCGCGGGTGGCCGTCGAGGACGCCGGCCAGCGGACCGTCGAGCGCGTCCGGCAGACGCTCTACCACGTCTCCAAGGAGGACAAGACCTCCTTCCTCGTGGGGATGCTCCGCCACATCGACCCGCGCCGCAGCCTGGTCTTCGTCAACACCAAGCGCGCCGCCGAGCGGCTGGTCGGCTACCTCAGCGGCAACGGCATCGAGGCGGCGGTCCTCTCCGGCGACATCCCGCAGGACAAGCGCGAGCAGCTCCTCGAGCGCTTCCGCAGCGGCGAGCTGCCGGTGCTCGTCGGCACCGACGTCGCCGCCCGCGGGCTGCACATCGAGGACGTCAGCCACGTCATCAACTTCGACCTCCCCCAGAGCCCGGAGGACTACGTCCACCGCATCGGCCGCACCGCCCGGGCCGGCGAGAGCGGCGACGCCGTCACCCTCGCCTGCGACGAGTACGTCTTCTCGCTGCCGGATATCGAGGCCTACCTCGAGGAGAAGATCCCCTCGCAGCGGCCGCCGGCGGAGTACTTCGCCGAGCTCGCCGCCCCCAAGGCCACGCCCCGGGCACAGCGCTCCAAGGACCGGCGCCCGGGCGGCGGGAAGCGGCCGTCGCGCCGGCGCAGCGGCGCCCGGCCGGCGCGCTGACGGCGACGGCCTGGCGCGCCATCGCCGCGCCATGCCATAGTCGTTGCGATCACGCAGCCCACCAGCCGAGACCAGGATCGCGTCATGTACGACTTCCTCAGCTACTGCGTCCGCGACTACATGACGGCCCACCCCCAGACCGTCGGCCCGGAGACCCGGCTCCACGAGCTCCAGGCGCTCTTCGACCGGCACGACTTCAACGGCGTGCCGGTCATCGGCGCCGACTGGCGGCTGCTCGGGGTGGCCACGAAGCTCGACCTGCTCAAGGCCTTCACCTTCACCACCCAGGCCATGGTCCCGCAGTACGAGGCGATCATGGAGGGCCGGGTCGAGGAGATCATGACCCGCGAGCCGGTCACCGTCTCCCCGGAGCTGCCGCTGACCCGGGTGCTGCAGCGAATGGTGGACCTGCGCACCAAGGGCTTCCCGGTGATCGACGAGCAGCAGCGCATCGTCGGCGTCATCGCCCGCGAGGACCTGCTCCGGGCGCTGCACGACGCGACGAGCCCCGCCGAGGGCTAGGCGGCGGACCGGCAAGGAGGCGCACGGGCATGGCGAGCGGCACCCCACCGAGGCCGGGCAGCGGGGCAGGCGCATGAACCCCTCGACCCTCGTCGGCATGATCGGCGGGCTGACCCTGATCGGCTCGGTGCTGCTCGTCGCCGCGCAGGATACCGCCGCCTTCCTCAACCTCCCCGGGCTGGCCATCGTCCTCGGCGGGACGCTGGCGGCGACCTTCCTCGCCTACCCCATGGACGAGGTCCTGCGCGTCTTCCGGCTGGTCTGGATCGTCCTGCGCAACGAGCGCGTCTACACCCGCGACGACCTCGAGGAGCTGATCCACATCTCGCAGCTGTGGTTCAAGGGGGACGTGCGCGCCGTCGAGGACGCCCTGGAGAGCGTCGCCAACCCCTTCCTGCGCACCGGGGTGCAGCTGGTCATCGACCTCACCCCCGAGGAGGACATCCTCGACCTGCTGCAGTGGCGGATCAGCCGGCTGCGCGCCAAGGAGCACGCCGAGGCGGCGATCTTCCGCACCATGGCCAGCTTCTCGCCGGCCTTCGGGATGATCGGCACCCTCGTCGGCCTGATCAACATGATGTTCATCCTCGAGGACGGCGACATCGCCCAGATCGGCCAGCAGATGGGGGTGGCCCTGCTGACCACCTTCTACGGGATCCTGCTCGCCAACCTCTTCTTCAAGCCCGTCGCGGTCAAGCTCGAGCGCCGGACCGAGCAGCGGCTGGTGACCCTGAACATGATCATGCAGGGGATCTCGCTGATGTGCCAGAAGCGCAACCCGACGCTCATGCGCGAGACCCTCTACTCCTTCATCGCGCAGTACAAGGACGAGATCCGCGACCCCGACCTCATCCAGCAGCTCGAGCAGTCGAGCCAGAGCGCGGTGGCCGCGGCCGCCGCCGGCGAGCAGTCGGGGAGCGGGCAGCGCTAGGGCGCCCGGGGACCGGCGTTGAGCGACGACAGCCCGAGCGCCCGGCGCACCCGCACCGCCACGCGGGAGATCCAGGCCGAGAGCCAGCAGGAGGAGGACCAGAGCTGGCTGCTCGTCTACCTCGACGTGATCACCCTGCTGCTCATCGTCTTCGTGATCCTGCTCGCCATCCTCGGCGACAAGTCCGAGCAGGAGGGCACCAGCCAGGGGGCGGGGGTCCTCGACGGCTCGCCGGGCATCCTCGAGGGCCGGGACGGGGTGCTCGAGGGCGAGCCGCAGATCCGCGAGCAGTCCGTCGAGCTCCCGGAGGCCCTGCGCGAGCGGGGTATCGAGGCCGTCGGCGAGGAGGAGACCCTCACCTTCCGGCTCGACGACGCCGTGCTCTTCAGCACCGGCGAGGCGGAGCTGCAGGCCTCGGGCGAGAGGGCCCTCGACGAGCTCGTGCCCATCCTCCAGCGCACCGGCGCGCGGCTCTCCGTGGAGGGGCACACGGACGACAGGCCCATCACCACCGAGCGCTTCCCCTCCAACTGGGAGCTCTCCGCGGCCCGGGCGAGCAGCGTCCTGCGCTACCTTAGCGAGCAGGGGATCGACAAGCGGCGCATGCGCGCCATCGGCTACGGCGAGATCCGCCCCATCGCCAGCAACGGCAGCGCCGAGGGGCGCGCCGAGAACCGCCGCGTCGAGATCACCCTCCACCTCGGCCCGGACGAGGACTTCCAAGACCTGCCCGATGAGCTACCCGTCGTGGAGTGAGCCCATGCAGCCCAGCGGCCAACCCCCTACCCTCTCGAGCCTGCCGCCGGTCATCGGCTTCCTGCTGGCGGCCAACGTCGCCGTCTTCGCCCTGCAGACGCTGATCAGCCCGGAGCTGTTCATCGCCGTCTTCGGCCTCTGGCCCCTGCAGATCGGCGAGGTCGGCCCGCTCATGGCCGGGCGGGTCCCCGACTTCCAGATCTGGCAGCTGGCGACCTACGCCTTCCTCCACGGCGGCCTGCTGCACCTGGCCGTCAACCTCTTCGCCATGTGGATGCTCGGCGTCCAGGTCGAGCACGCCTGGGGCTCGCGGACCTTCGCCACCTACTACGCCATTTGCGCCATCGGCGCCGGGCTCGTCCAGCTCTTCGTCGCCACCCAGGCCGCCGGCGAGGGCCAGATCTACCCGACCATCGGCGCCTCCGGCGGGGTCTTCGGCATCCTCCTCGCCTTCGGCATGATGTTCCCCAACCAGCGCCTGATGCTGCTCTTCCCGCCGATCCCCATCCGCGCTAAGTACTTCGTCATCGGCTACGGCGCCTTCGAGCTCTACGCCGGGATGACGGGCACCGGGGCCGGCATCGCCCACTTCGCCCACCTCGGCGGGATGGTCTTCGGCTTCCTGGCCATCCAGTACTGGCGCGGCCTGCTCCCCATCAAGCCGCGCCGGCCGCGCTTCTACTGGTAGGCGCCGCCGCTGCCGCCGCCCCCTGGCGGAGCCCGCGGCGCCGGCGGTAGGCTGAGGGGGCAACCTCCACGGACGGAGCTGCCCCTCATGGACGATGACCGCGCCACGGTCCGGTCCGTCGACCGGATCATCGCCGAGGCCGTCCGGCGGCGCGCCTCGGACATCCACCTCCAGCCCGAGGGCGACGGCTACCGGCTGCGGCTGCGCATCGATGGCCTCCTGCGCGAGGCGAAGCCCCCGCCGGCGGGGCTGGGCGAGCGCATCGCCGCCCGGGTCAAGCTGCTCGCCGGCGTCGACGTCGCCGAGCACCGCCGCCCCCAGGACGGGCGGCTGCAGGGCCAGGACGGCGAGGGCCGCCCCGTCGAGTTCCGGGTCGCCACCTGCCCGAGCATCCACGGCGAGAAGCTGGTCCTGCGCCTGCTCGAGCAGCAGGGCCCGCGCGAGATCGAGGAGCTGGGGATGGCGGCCGAGGCCCGGGGCGCCCTGGAGCAGGCGCTGGAGCGCCCCGAGGGGCTGATCCTGGTCACCGGCCCCACCGGCTCGGGCAAGAGCGCCACCCTCCACGCCGCCCTGCGCCGGCTCAACACCGCCGAGCGCAACATCTGCGCCGTCGAGGATCCGGTGGAGATGGAGGTCCCCGGGGTCACCCAGGTGGCCGTCAACCGCCGCGCCGGGCTCGACTTCTCGGAGGCGCTGCGCGCCTTCTTGCGCCAGGACCCGGACGTCATCATGGTCGGCGAGATCCGCGACCCCGAGACCGCCAACATCGCCGTCAAGGCGGCGCAGACCGGCCACCGCGTCCTCTCCACCCTGCACACCCGGACCGCGCCGGCGGCGGTGGAGCGCCTCACCCAGATGGGCGTCGCCCCCTACGACCTGGCCTCGAGCCTCAACCTCGTCATCGCCCAGCGCCTGGTGCGCCGCCTCTGCCCGCACTGCCAGGGCGCCGGCGGCGAGGGCGAGCCGGCGCCGGGCTGCCAGGCGTGCCCCGACGGCTACAGCGGCCGCTGCGGGATCTTCCAGGCCCTGCCGGTCACCGCCGACATCGCCGAGGGGATCCTCGCCGGCGAGTCCTCGCGGGAGCTCGCCGCACGCGCCGCCGCGGCGGGCATCGAGGACCTCTACACCGTCGGCTGGCGGCTGGTCGAGGCGGGCTGGACCAGCGCCGCCGAGCTCCACCGGATCGCCGCCCACGAGGCGCTGGCGTGAGCCGGCTGCGCTGGCAGGGGGTCGACAGCCGGGGGCGGCGCCTCTGCGGCGCCTGCTACGCCGACTCGGCGGCCGCCCTGCGCGCCGCCCTCGAGCAGCGGGGGATCGCCGCCCTGCGCGTCCACCGCGAGCTCGCCCCGGCGCGCCGTCCCCGCGGGGGCGCGGCGCGCCGGGCCGCCGCCCTGCAGCGGCTCGCCGCCGTGCTCACCACCGGGGCGCCGCTGGACCAGGCCCTGCGCACCGTGGCGGCCCAGGAGTCCGACCCGCTGCTGCGCCGCTGCCTGCGCCGCGCCCGCGGCGCCATCGAGTCCGGCACGGCGCTGGCACCGGCCT
>NZ_NRSH01000078.1 GCF_016584055.1 Halorhodospira neutriphila | reverse complement strand
TACCAGGACCGCCGCGAGGCGCTCCAGGGGCGCCTCGAGCGCTTCCGGCGCGAGCGCCAGGCCCACGAGGAGGCCGTCCGGGCGTTCGAGCGCCGCCAGCGGCGCCACGCGGAGCGGGTTGAGCGCTGGAACCGCGGCGAGCTGGCGCGCACCGCCGAGCGCCGCCGCCGGCTCGAGGCCGAGCAGGAGGCCCTGCGCCAGCGCCGCACCGAGCTCAACCGCCGCGGCGAGGCGCTGCGCGATCGGGCCGAGGCCCTCAACCGGGCCCAGCGGCGGCTCCGGGCCCAGGGCGACGCCGTCGATCGCGAGGTCGAGGCGTACAACCGGAGCGCCGAGCGGATGAGCGGCTTCGAGGCCGGGCGCTACCGCGGCCGGGGCCGCGAGGGGCGCATCACGGTCTACCAGTTCCGCGGCCCGCAGCAGCTGCGCACGGTGCTGGCCCACGAGCTCGGCCACGCCCTCGGGATCGGGCACGTCGGCGGGCGCCGCTCGGTCATGTACCGCGAGCTCAACGAGGCCAACCGCGATCCGCGCTCGCTCTCCGCCCAGGACCGGGCGGCCCTGCGCCGGGTCTGCGACTAGCGCCGGCCGCGGTGCGCCCCGGGGCTGTGCGCTTTCCACAAAACCTGTGGAAAACTCTGTGGAGAAATCGCGCTCTCCGGCGTGTCATCGGCCCGTCATCGGCACTGGCCACAATCTGATCACCCGCCGGATGACCAAATCGTGATCAAGCACTTACGCGGGGTGGCCGGGGGTGGCGGGCGCCGCCGCGGGGCCGCCGCCGCCCGCTCCAGGGGCGGCGCGCGGCCTGTGCACACTTGGCCGGTCCTAGCCCGGCTGCCCCTGCGGGACGGTCTGCGTCTCGACGAACTCGAAGAGCCCCTCGAGCCCCCCCTCGCGGCCGTAGCCGGAGCGCTTGGTGCCGCCGAAGGGCGCCTCGGGGGTCGGGCCGCTGCCGGTGTTCCACCCGACGTGGGGGAAGGCCAGGCGGGGGATGAGGCGCTCGGCCCGGGCCGCGTCGCCGGTGAACAGGTACGCCGCCAGGCCCAGCTCCGAGTCGTTGGCGAGGGCCAGCGCCTGCGCCTCGTCGCCGAAGGCGGCGACGGGCACCAGCGGCCCGAAGGTCTCCTCGCGCCAGCACGCCATCTCCGGCGTGGCGCCGTGGACGACGGTGGGCGGGAAGAAGGCGCCGTAGTCCTGGCCCAGCGGCCCCGGGTCGCCGCCGAGGAGCGTGGCCGCCCCCTTCTCGACGGCGTCGAGGTAGTGGCGGCGGACCTTCTCGTAGCCGCTGCGGTCGATCAGCGGGCCGAGGTCGATGCCCTCGGCCATGCCGTCGCCCGTGCGCAGCCGCCCGGCGCGCTCGGCGACCCGCTGGGCGAAGGCCTCGGCGACGGGCGCCTCGACGAGGATGCGGTTGGCGCAGACGCAGGTTTGGCCGCCGCCGCGGAACTTGTTGGCGATGAGCTGATCGGCGGCGTGGTCGAGGTCGGCGTCGGCGAAGACGAGGAACGGCGCGTTGCCGCCGAGCTCCAGGGTCAGGCGCTTGACGTCCTCGGCGCTGCCGCGGATGAGCGCCTGGCCGACGCTCGTCGAGCCGGTGAAGCTCAGCACCCGCACCCGTGGGTCGTGGAGCAGGGCGTCGCCGATGGGGCCGGCGGCGCCGGTGACCAGGTTGACCGTCCCGGGGGGCAGGTCGAGCCCGCGGTGGAGGAGGGTGAGCAGCGCGATCTGGGTCAGCGGCGTCTTCGCCGACGGCTTGAGCACCGCCGGGGCCCCGGCGGCCAGGGCGGCCGAGAGCTTCTTGGCGATCATGCCGATGGGGAAGTTCCACGGCGTGATCAGGGCCACGGGGCCGGCGGGGCGGTGGTGGACCGTCCAGGTGCAGCCGCGGGGCTGCGCCTCGAGGGTGCGCGGCGCCAGGGCGTCGATCTCGCGGGCGGCGTGGGCGAAGAAGCCCGCGGCGTAGAGGACCTCGCCCACCCCCTCGGCGTGGGGCTTGCCGTGCTCGAGGGTGAGGATCCGGCCGAGCTCCTCGCGGTGCTCGCGCAGGAGCGCGTCGATGGCCTCGAGCCAGCGGCGCCGCTGCGCGCGCTCGGGGGCGCCGTCGCCCAGCGCCGCCTCGGCGGCGGCCACGGCGCGGCCCGTCTCGCCCGGGCCCATGGCCGGGACCTCGGCGAGGAGCTCGCCGTCGGCGGGGTTGGTGACCTGGAAGGTGGCGGCGTCGTCCGAGGCCGCCCACTCGCCGGCGATGTAGCCCTTGATCTCGGGAAGGAGCGGAGAGTCGATCATAGTCGGAAGGCTCGGTACTGCTTGCAGGGTGTGAGGCGCCGGGCGCCCCTCGCGGCGGGGTGGGCCCGCCCTAGCCGAGGAGCCCCGGCCGTCGGTCGGTCAGCGGCGCCGCCTGCTGGTAGGCGTGGGCGGCGCGCAGGACAAGGCCGTCGGCGTGGCGGGCCGCGACGAGCTGCGCCCCGATGGGCAGCCCCTCGCGGGTGAAGCCGCACGGCACCGAGCAGGCCGGCTGCCCGGTCAGGTTGAAGGGGTAGGTGAACGGGGTCCAGCTCGGCCAGCGCGCCTCGGGCCACGCCTCGGGGACCTCCCGGCCGGCGGCGAACGCCGGCAGCGGCAGCGTTGGTGTCAGCAGCAGGTCGTAGCGCTGGTGGAAGCGGCTCATCCGCTCGGTCAGCGCCGCGCGCTCGTTCGCCGCCGCCAGGTAGTCGAGCATCGAGGCCCCCTCGACGGCCTCGGCGGCCTCGATGAGGCCGGGGTCCATCGCTGCGCGCTGGGCCTCGGGGACGGCCCGCAGGGCGTTGGCGGCGCCGCCGAAGAAGAGCAGGTCGAAGGCCGCGCGGGGGTCGTCGAAGCCCGGATCCACCTCCTCGACCTCGGCGCCGAGGGCCTCGAGGGTGCTGGCGGCGGTGGCCACCGCCGCGGCGACCTGCGCGTCGACCCGGGCGTAGCCGAGGTTCGGGCTGTAGGCGATGCGCAGGCCGCGGACCCCCTCCGCGAGGGCGGCGAGGTAGCTGCCGCCGGCCGCCGGCAGGGTCGGATCGCGCGGGTCGGGCTCGGCGATAACGTCCATCAGCCGGGCGGCGTCGGCCACGGTGCGGGCCATGGGGCCGGCGTGGGCGAGGGCGCCGAAGGGGCTCGCCGGCCACAGGGGCACGCGCCCGTGGGTGGGCTTGTGGCCGACGATCCCGCAGAAGGCGGCGGGGATGCGGATGGAGCCGCCGGCGTCGGTGCCCAGGGCCAGCGGGGCCATGCCCAGGGCCACCGCCGCGGCGCTGCCGCCGCTGGAGCCGCCGGCGGTGCACGCCGGGTCGTAGGGGTTGGCGGTGACGCCGAAGCCCGGCGAGTCGGTAACCCCCTTCCAGCCGAGCTCCGGGGTGGTGGTCTTGCCCGCGGGCACGGCGCCGTGGCGGCGTAGGGCCGCCACGGCCGGGGCGTCCTGCTTCCAGGGGCCGGCCGGGTCGACGGTCCGCGAGCCCCGGAGGGTGGGCCAGCCGCGGGTCAGGAAGACGTCCTTGATGGCCACCGGGACGCCGTCCAGGGCCCCCATCGGGTGGCGCTGGCGGTAGCGCTGCGCGGCGTGGTGCGCCTCCTGCCGGGTGGTGGCCTCGTCGATGAGGCAGAAGGCGTTGACGAGGCCGTCGTGCTCGCGGATCCGCGCCAGGCAGGCGTCGGCGGCCTCCGCGGGGGAGAGCTCGCCGGCCTCGAGGCGGCCGAGGAGCTCGGCGGCGGTCAGGTCGGCGACGGCGGGTGGTGGCGTGGTCATGACGGCCTCTCGGGCGGGACGTACCCGCGCTGCTTGTCGACGACGTTGTGCAGGGGGGCGCCGGCGGCCCAGCGCTCGAAGTTGGCCACGAACTGCGCGCTCAGCGCCGCCTGCCAGCCGCGGAAGTCGCCGGCCATGTGCGGCGAGACGACGACGTTCTCCATGCCCCACAGCGGGTGCCCGGCGGGCAGCGGCTCTTGCTCGAAGACGTCGAGGGCCGCCCCGGCGATGGCGCCCTCGCGCAGGGCGGCGACGAGGTCGTCGGTGACGACGATGGGGCCGCGGCCGATGTTGATCAGCCGGGCGCTCGGGGCCATGGCCCGGAAGGCGGCAGCGTCGAACAGCCCGGCGGTCGCTGCGGTCAGGGGCGCGGCGATGACGACGTAGTCGGCCTCGCCGAGGTGGGCGTGGAGCGCCGCGGTGCCGTGGACGGCGCCGAAGTCCGGGTCGTCGCCGCGGGGCCGGCTGGCGACGCCGTCCACCGTCAGCCCGGCGGCGGTGAGCAGCCGGGCGATCTGCCGCCCGATGGCCCCGGCGCCGACCACCAGGGCGTGGCGGCCCGCGATGCACTCGGTCTCCCGGTGGCGCCACTCCTGGCGCTGCTGCAGGGCCAGGGTGGTGCGCAGGTCCTTGGCGAAGAGCAGGACCAGGCCGAGGACCGTCTCGGCGATGGGGCGGTCGAAGATGCCGCGGGCGTTGGTCAGCGGGACCGGGGCGGCGATCAGCTCGGGGAAGAGCAGGGCGTCGACCCCGGCGCTGGTGGCGTGGACCCACTGCAGGCGCCGGGCGTGGGGCCAGGCCTCGGCGACGAGGGCGCTGCGGAAGTCGGTGACGAGGAGAATGTCGGCCTCGGCGACGGCGTCGATGAGCGCCTCGCGGTCGGTGGCGTGGCGGATCTCGGCGCGCCCCTCGAGGGGCTCTAGGCCCGGCGGCGGCGCCTCGCCGGGCGCCGTCAGGAGGGCGATAACGGGCAGTGCACCGGTCGCCATGGCAGGCGGGCCTCCGGTTGCGCATATACTTTCACCGTATCCCTAGGCGGGGGGGATTACAAGGCGCTATGTTAGCGGCAAGGCCCGCGGAATCGAGGAGGGCGCGCCGTGGCGAGAGAGCGGGAGGAGAGCGAGGCGGAGGAGCTCTGGGAGCCGGTCTGGAGCCCCTCGATCCGGGCGCTGCCGATCCCGGGCATCCGCAAGATGGTCAACATGGCCGCGGAGATGGACGACGTGATCCATCTGTCCATCGGCCAGCCCGACTTCCCCATGCCCGAGCACGTGCTCGAGGCGCACGTCCAGGCGCTGCGCGACGGCAAGACCGGCTACACCCTCGACGCCGGCCTGCCGCAGATGCTCGAGGCCGTCGCCGAGTACTACGGGGCGCGCTACGGCCGCGAGCTCAGCCCCGAGAACGTGCTCATCACCACCGGCGCCACCGAGGCCATGTACCTCGCCATCGCCGCGACGGCGGCGCCGGGCCGCCAGTTCCTGGTCCCGGACCCCGCCTTCCCCCTCTACGCGCCGCTGATCCGCATGAACGGCGCCGAGGTCCGCTCGATCCCCACCCGCGCCGAGCACGGCCACCAGCTCGACCCGCAGGAGGTGATCGACCAGATCGGCATGCGCACCTTCGGGATCATCCTCAACTCGCCGAGCAACCCCACCGGCACCGTCTACCCCCGGGAGACCGTGGAGGCCATCGTCCAGGAGGCGGCCTACCGCGGGGTCTACGTCTTCAGCGACGAGGTCTACGACCACCTCCTGCTCGACGAGATGGCGTACCCGAGCGTGCTGCGCTGCACCTCGGACCTCGACCACGTCATGGCGGTCTCGAGCCTGTCGAAGACCTTCAGCATGGCGGGGCTGCGCATCGGCTGGCTGATCTCCAGCCAGGGGGCGATCAAGAAGCTGCGCCGCTTCCACATCTTCACCACCACCGTGGCCAACACCCCGGCGCAGTGGGCGGGGGCGGCGGCGCTGCGCGGCGAGCAGGGGTGCGTCGAGGCGATGCTCGAGGCGTACCGGGCCCGGCGGGACCGGATCGTCGAGCTGGTCAGCCAGACCCCGCACCTGACCAGCTACCGGCCCCAGGGGGCCTTCTACATCTTCCCGTCCCTGCCGCCCAACACCGACGGGACCAGCGTCGCCACGCGCCTGCTCAAGGAGACGGGGGTCTGCCTCGTCCCCGGCGACGCCTTCGGCGAGAGCTGCCCGAACGCCCTGCGCATCAGCTACGCCGCCTCCATGGACGACATCGAGCGCGCCTTCGAGCGGATCATCCCGTGGATGGCGCGCCAGGAGCTCTAGGGCCGCCGCCCCGTCGGGCGTGCGACCCCGGCGGCGGCTAGAAGAGCCCCACCTGGAGCTTGGCGGCCTCGGACATCATCTCCTGGCTCCACGGCGGGGAGAAGACGAGGTTGACCTGGACGTCGGCGACGGTGGGGACCATCTTCACCTTGGTGCGGACGTCGTGGGCGAGGATATCCCCCATCCCGCAGCCCGGGGCGGTGAGGGTCATGTCGATGTCCACGTGGCGCTGCCCGGCGCCGTCCTTGGCGATATCGCAGCGGTAGATCAGGCCGAGCTCGACGATGTCGACGGGGATCTCCGGGTCGTAGCAGGTGGCCATCTGCTCCCAGATCAGCCGCTCGACGTCCTCGTCGGTGGCGTCCTCGGGCAGCTCCGGGGGGTCCGGGGGCTCCTTGCCGATGGCGTCGGCGTCGGCGCCGTCGATGCGGAAGAGGTAGCCCTGGAGGTAGATGGTGTAGCTGCCGCCGAGCGACTGCGTGAGCACCCCCTCGGCACCGGCGGGGATGGTCCCCGTGTCGCCGGCGGGGATAACGACGGCGTCGCAGTCGCGCTGGAAGACCACGGGCTCGCCTCGGGGTGCGTACATGGCCTCACCTTGCAAGGGGTCTGGACGGGGTATCGGGCCCCATCCTAGCAAAAGTTGGCCGCGCCGGTGGGCAGAGGGCGGCCCACCGGCGCGGGCTCAGTCGCGGCCGAGCCACTGGATGCGGTAGAGGTCGAGGCGCCGGTCCTTGTAGTTGCGCACCGAGCCCTCGTTGCGGATCTCGGTGAGCTTGTCCAGGTCGAGGTCGACGATCAGCGTCATCTCGGTGTTCGGCGTGGTCTCGGCGACGATGGCGTCGTGGGGGAAGGCGAAGTCCGCCGGCGAGAAGACCGCCGACTGCGAGTACTGGATCTCGATGTTCTCGACCTTGGGCAGGTTGCCCACCGAGCCGGTGATCGCCACGTAGCACTCGTTCTCGATCGCCCGCGCCTGGGCGCAGCGGCGCACCCGCAGGTAGCCGGTCTGGGTGTCGACCCAGTAGGGGACGAAGAGGATCCGCGCCCCCTTCTGGTTGAGGATCCGCGGCAGCTCGGGGAACTCGGCGTCGTAGCAGACGAGGATGCCGATCTTGCCGATGTCCGTCTCGAAGACCTTGAGCTCGTCGCCGCCGCGCACGCCCCAGTAGGCGCGCTCGTCCGGGGTGATGTGGAGCTTGTGCTGGTGGTCGGTGGTCCCGTCGCGCCGGCACAGGTAGGAGACGTTGTAGAGGACCTGGTCCTGGTAGACGGGCATCGAGCCGGCGATGATGTTGATGTTGTAGGAGACCGCCAGCCGCGAGATCTCCTCGACGATCTCGTCGGTGTACTGCGCCAGCCCGCGGATCGCCTCGGCCGGGTACTCCTGGTTGAACAGCGACAGCAGCGGGCCGTTGAAGAACTCCGGGAAGAGGGCGAACTCGGCGTTGTAGCCGGCGAGGGCGTCGACGAAGAACTCCACCTGGTCGATGAGCTCGTCGACGGAGCTCATCGGGCGCATCTGCCACTGCACGGTGCCCACCCGGACCACCGCCTTGCGCCGCGAGATCAGCGGCTGCTCCTTGGGCTCGTAGAAGATGTTGTTCCACTGCACCAGGGTGGCGTAGGCGTGGGAGTCGCGGTCGGCGGGGAGGTAGTTGGTGATGATGCGCCGGACGTGGAAGTCGTTGGCGAGCTGGAAGGAGAGGATCGGGTCGTGGATCTCCTTGCGCTTGACCAGGTCGATGTACGCCTCCGGCGACATCTGCTCGGCGTGCTTGGCGTAGCCGGGGATGCGGCCGCCGGCGACGATCCCGCGCAGGTTGAGCTGCCGGCACAGCTCCTTGCGCGCGTCGTAGAGCCGCCGGCCGAGGCGCATGGCGCGGTACTCCGGGTCGACGAAGATGTCGACGCCGTAGAGGACATCGCCGTTGGGCTCGTGGGTGGTCAGGTAGCCGCTGCCGGTGATCTCCTCGTAGGTGTGCTTGTCGCCGAAGCGGCCGTAGTCCACGATTAGCGTGATGGCGCCCGCGACCACCCGACCGTTGTCCTCGATGCAGATCTGCCCCTCCGGGAAGCGGTTGATCTGCGCGGCGAACTGCTCCCGCGTCCAGGCCCCGTCCATGTCCGGATACACCTCGTTCATGATCCGGGCCACGTCCGGGTAGTCCTCCAGGACCATGTTGCGCAGCCGCAGGTGGTGCTCGTCCTGCTCGCCCTGCTCGTGCTCGGGTGTCGTCTCCTCGTTCATGGGCGCCTCGGTTGCCGGTCGCTGTCGAAGGGGCGCGGGCGGCGGCGGACGCCGCTCGGCGGCCATCCAGTATACAAGGCTGCCGCGGCGCTGGGTGAAGCCCTCCGCGAGCCTGGTGCTCGCGCTGGCCGCGGCCTGCGCCGCGGCGGGGGTGCCGCGCGGCGCCGCGGCCGAGGTGGCGATCGCCGTCAAGGGGGTCGAGAAGGAGCTCGCCGAGCAGGTGCGCGTCTACCTCGGCGAGCCGGGCTCCGAGGAGCCGGCGGCCGTGGCCGCCTTCCAGCGCCACGCCCCGGAGCGCGCCCGCGAGGCCCTCGAGGCCTTGGGCTACTACCGGGCGCAGGTCGCGGCGAAGCGCCGGCGCACCGACGACGGCTGGCGGGTGGTGGTGCGGGTCGATCCGGGGGAGCCGGTGCGGGTGCGGCGCATGGCGGTGTGCCTGAGCGGCGAGGCCGCCGCGGACGCCGCCTTCGCCAACCTCGAGTCGCGGCTGCCCCTGAAGGAGGGGAAGATCCTCCACCACGGCCGCTACGAGACCTCGCGCCAGCTCATCCAGAACCTCGCCCTCGACCGCGGCTACTTCGACGGGCGCTTCACCGCCCGGCGCATCGCGGTCGATCCCGAGGCCGGCACCGCCGAGGTGCGCCTGTGCTACGACAGCGGCGTGCGCTACCACTTCGGGCCCGTGCGCTTCGCCGACTCCCCCCTGGCCGAGTCGTTCCTGGAGCGCCTCGTCCCCTTCGAGCGCGGCGAGCCGTACACCGCCGAGCAGGTGGCGGCGCTCAACCGGGCCCTGCTCGACAGCGGCTACTTCAGCGACGTCCGGGTCCGGCCGGCCCGCGGCGCCGCCAGCGGCGGCGTGGTGCCCATCGACGTCGAGCTCACGGCGCGGGCCCGCCACGAGCTCACCACCGGCGTCGGCTACACCACGGACCTCGGCGCGCGGGTGCGCCTCGGCTGGCGCCGGCCCTGGGTCAACCGCCGGGGCCACGCCTTCGCCCTCGATACCGAGATCGCCGAGCGCCGCCAGAACCTGACCGCCTCCTACACGGTGCCGCTGCGCGACCCCCTGCGCAGCAGCCTCGAGTACCAGCTCGGCGTCCAGGCCCTGGACGTGGCGGATATCGACACCGAGCAGATCAGCGCCGCCGTCCAGTACCGCCACCGCCTCGACAGCGGCTGGCAGCAGACCCTCTTCGTGCGCGCCGACGAGGAGCGCTTCCGCATCCAGGACGACTGGCGGAGCACGACGCTCTTCATCCCCGGGGCGAGCTGGAGCCGGGTGCGCAGCCGCGGCGGCCTCGACCCGCACTGGGGGGATCGGCAGACGCTCTCGGTGGAGGCGACCGATCCGTGGCTCGGCTCGGACATCGAGCTGCGCCGGGTGCGCGCCGCCACCCGCTGGGTGCGCACCCTCGGCGACCGCCACCGCTTCCGGGCCCGCGCCGAGCTCGGCGCCCTGGACACCGGCCCCGACGCCTTCGACGACGTCCCGCCGTCGCTGCGCTTCTACGCCGGCGGCGACCAGAGCGTGCGCGGCTACAAGTTCCAGAGCCTCGGCCCCAAGCGCGACGGGGCCGTCATCGGCGGCCGCTACCTCGCCGAGGCCAGCCTCGAGTACGGCTACCAGCTGACCCCCAAGTGGCGGCCCGCCGTCTTCGTCGACGCCGGCAACGCCTACGCCGACTGGGACGATCTCTCCGGCGAGGCGAAGGTCGGCGCCGGCCTCGGGGTGCGCTACTCGTCGCCGATCGGGCCGATCCGGCTCGATCTGGCCGCCACCGTCGGTGAGCCCGAGCGCTCCTGGCGCCTCCACTTCTCCATGGGGTCGGACCTGTGAGCGGCGTCGTGCGGCGCTGGGCGGGGCGCCTGGCGGCGGGGCTGCTGGCCCTCGCCGCCGGTCTCCTGATGGCCCTGCTGGGGCTGCTCTACACCACGCCCGGGGCGCAGCTGGCGGCGCAGCTGGCGCAGCAGGCGGAGCCGCGCCTGGCCCTGCGCGTCGCCGGCGGCAGCCTCGCCGAGGGCGTCGAGGTGCGCAGATCGCCCTCGAGGGCCAGGCGGGCGTCCGGGCGCTCGACGAGGAGCCGGCGCAGCCGCCAGCGCGTGCCCTCGGCGTGCAGGCCCACCTCGATGCGCTCGATCCGCTGCGCGGCCCCCTCGCCGCTCCGGATCCGGAGCCGCTCGATGCGCAGCGCCTCGAGCTCCACGGCCAGGGGCAACTCGATCCGCGGCAGCGCCACCGCCTCCCGCGGCGCCGGCTCGGCCGGCTGCGCCGCCTCGCCGGCGGCGAGCGCCACCGCGACCCCCTCGGCGTAGA
>NZ_NRSH01000077.1 GCF_016584055.1 Halorhodospira neutriphila | reverse complement strand
CTCAACGCCGGGCCGCCCGCCGAGCGGCTGGCGAGCCTCCACCCGGGGCAGCGCCTGACCCTCACCAAGGACGCGGAGGGCGCCCTGCAGGGGCTGCGCTTCCCGTTCAGCCCGGAGCAGGCGCTGCGCATCGAGGCCGACGGCGACGGCTTCCAGGCCGCCGTGGTCTCGCGCCAATCGCAGCGCCAGCTGGTCAAGACCGAGGCGGAGATCGAGCGCTCCCTCTACCGCGCCGCGCAGCGCGCCGGGCTCAACGCCCGGCTCACCATGCAGCTCACCCGCATCCTCGGCTGGGAGGTCGACCTCGGCCGCGACCTGCGCGCCGGCGACTCGTTCACCGTGATCTTCGAGCGGATCGAGACCGAGGACGAGACGGTCCTCGGCGATATCAAGGCCGTGCGGCTCGACAGCGACCGCGCCGGGACGATCGAGGCGGTCCGCTACAGCCACGGCGACGGCCAGGCCGACTACTACACGCCGCAGGGCGAGAGCCTGCGCCGCGAGTTCAAGCGCTACCCCGTCAACTACCGGCGCGTCAGCTCCTCCTTCGACCGCAACCGCCGCCACCCGATCCTCGGCGTCCGCCGCCCCCACCTCGGGGTCGACCTCGCCGCCTCCCGCGGGACGCCCGTGCGCGCCGCAGGCGAGGGGCGGGTCGTCGAGCGGCGGTACAAAGGGGGGTACGGGCGCCTCGTGACCCTCGAGCACGGCTCCCGCTACCGCACCCGCTACGCCCACCTCGCCCGCTACGCCCGCGGCCTCAGCCCCGGCGACCGCGTCGAGCGGGGGGAGGTCATCGGCTACGTCGGCAGCTCCGGGCTCTCCACCGGCCCCCACCTGCACTACGAGTTCCTCGTCAACGGCCGGCACCGCAACCCGGTCACGGTGGAGCTGCCGAAGGCGGACCCGCTGCCCGCCCAGTACCGGCAGGCGTTCAGGAGCCACGCCGAGCCGCTGCTCAGTGCGCTAGAGGGGAACCCCGATGACGGCGAGCTGCGCATCGCCCTCCTCGAGCCGGAGCAGTAGCGCCGAGGCGCGCGGCAGGCTGTGGATCGGCCTGATCTCGGGGACGAGCGTCGACGGCATCGACGCCGCCCTTGTGCGGATCACCCCCACGGGAAGGCTCGAGGACACCCTCGCCACGCGCACGCTCCCCCTGCCGGGGGAGCTCGCCGAGGCGATCCACCGCGCCGGCGCCGAGACCCCGCTCGCCACCCTCTGCGAGCTCGACGGCCGCCTCGGCGAGGCCTTCGGGTCGGCAGCGGCGCGCCTGCAGGAGGCCGCTGGCGGAGAGCCGATCGCCGCCGTCGGCTGCCACGGCCAGACCGTCTGGCACCAGGGCGCCCCGCTCCCCCCCCTCTCGGCGCAGCTCGGCGACCCGAACCGCATCGCCGCCGCCACCGGGCTGCCCGTCGTCAGCGACTTCCGCGGCCGGGACCTCGCCGAGGGCGGCCAGGGCGCTCCCCTCGCCCCCGCCTTCCACGCCGCCTGCCTAGGCCAGGGCGAGGCCTCCCGCGCCGTGGTCAACCTCGGCGGCATCGCCAACCTCACCCTGCTCTCGCCGCAGGGCCCGGTCACGGGGTTCGACCTCGGCCCCGCGAACACCCTCCTCGACGGCTGGGCCCGCCGCCACCTCGGCCGGGCGTACGATGCGGACGGCGCCTGGGCCGCCTCGGGGCGGGTCGATCACGCCCTGCTCGAGCGGCTGCTCGCCGAGCCGTACTTCCGCGCCCCGCCGCCCAAGAGCACGGGCCCGGAGCGCTTCTCCCTCGAGTGGCTGGAGGGGCAGCTCGAGGCCGGGGAGCGGCCGGAGGATGTCCAGGCCACCCTCACCGAGCTGACGGCGCGGAGTGTCGCGGAGGGCGTCGCGGCGTGGGCCGGGGCCGGCACCCGGGAGGTGCTGGTCTGCGGCGGCGGGGTCCACAATCGCCACCTCATGGCGCGCCTGCGCGCCCGGTGCCCCGGCCTGGAGGTGGCGAGCACGCAGGCCTACGGGGTGGATCCCGACTTCGTCGAGGCGATCGGCTTCGCCTGGCTGGCGTGGGCGCGGCTCGCCGGCGTCCCCGGCAACTGCCCCGCGGCCACCGGCGCCCGCCGCCCCGCCGTCCTAGGCGGGCTCTACGCGGGCTGAGCCGGCGGCCGGGCGCAGGGCGCCCCTCAGGGCGAGAAGGAGGAGCCGCAGCCGCAGGTGGTCGTCGCGTTCGGATTGCGGATGGTGAACTGCTCGCCCTCGATCCCGCTGACGAAGTCGACCTCCGCCCCCGAGAGGTAGAGCGCGCTCATCGGGTCGACGACGATCTGCACGCCGCGCTTGTCGATGACCGTATCCCCCTCCTCGAGGTTGTCGTCGAAGGTGAAGCCGTACTGGAAGCCCGAGCAGCCGCCCCCGCTGATGAACACGCGCAGCTTGAGGGTGCTGTCCCCCTCCGCCTCGATCAGCTCACGCACCTTGTCGGCGGCTGCGTCCGTGAAGAGGAGCAGCTCCTCCTCCGGGGTCTGCGTCTGCGGCTCTGCTGTCTGGGTCATAAGCGCCTCCCGTTCCTCAAGGCATTCTGTGGGGGGCCCTTCCCCCCGTCAACACGCTAGGGGAGCGTGGCGACCTCCCGGAGGCCGGCCCCCTCCTCGAGCCCGAACATCACGTTCAGGTTCTGCACGGCCTGCCCGGCGGCCCCCTTGGTGAGGTTGTCGATGACCGCCAGCACCACGACCTGGTCGGCGACCCCCGGCGGCTGGTGGACGCCGATCCGGCAGCCGTTCGTCCCGCGCACCCAGCGGGTCTCCGGGTGCGCCCCCGCCGGCACCACCTCGACGAAGGGCTCGGCGGCGTAGCGCTCCTGGTAGAGGGCCCGGATCTCCTCCGCCGAGCCGCGCGCCGCCACGTGCAGGGTCGCCTGCATGCCGCGGATCATGGGGACCAGGTGGGGCACGAAGACCGTCTCCACCGGCTCCCCGCGCAGCGTGCGGAGCGTCTGCTCGATCTCGGGCAGGTGGCGGTGGCCGCTCGCCCCGTAGGCCTTGAGGCTCTCGTCGGCCTCGCAGAAGAGGGTCGCCACCTTGGCGGCCCGGCCGGCGCCGGAGACGCCGGTCTTGCAGTCGGCGATCACCGGGCCGGACTTGAGGCGGTCCGAGGTCACGAGCGGGAGCAGGCCGAGGCCGACGGCGGTGGGGTAGCAGCCCGGGTTGGCCACGAGCCGGGCGCTGAGCACGGCCTCGCGGTGCGCCTCCGGCAGGCCGTAGGCCGCCTCCTCGAGCAGCCCGGGGCAGGCGTGCTCCATGCCGTACCACTCTTGCCAGAGCGCCGGGTCGCGCAGGCGGAAGTCGGCGCCGAGGTCGATCACGCGGCAGCCGGCCTCGAGCAGCGCCGGCGCCATCCCCATGGCGATCCCGTTGGGCGTGGCGAAGAAGACCGCATCGCAGCGGCTCAGCCGCCCCACGTCCGGCTCGGTGAAGGCGAGGTCCACCTCCCCCTCGAGGGCCGGGAAGAGCTCATCGACCCGCGTCCCCGACTCGCCCCGGGAGGTGATCTCCGCAAGGCGCAGCTGCGGGTGGCGCGAGACGAGCCGCAGGAGCTCCATCCCGGTGTAGCCGGTCCCGCCGACGATCCCTACATCAATCATGCCCTCTCGCTCTCCTCTTGGTGCATCTGCATGGCCACCCCGGCCCCGAGGAGGCCGGGAGCCCGGGGGCTCCCGCCCACCACGGCGAGCCTCTACAATACCCCTAGCCTGGTCGGGCCTCCAGGCACCGGCCCGGTCCGCCCGGGCGCAGCCCGGCCGGGAACCGACACGCAACCCGAGCGAGCAACAGCGAGGTACCGCCGTGCTCTACGTCTGGCTCCAAGCCTTCCACCTCATCTCCATCGTGACCTGGTTCGCCGCGCTGTTCTACCTCCCGCGCCTGTACGTCTACCACGCCATGGCCGAGGACGAGATCAGCCTCGAGCGGTTCAAGGTCATGGAGCGCAAGCTCTACCGCGGCATCATGAACCCGAGCGCCATCGTCGCCGTCGGCCTCGGCCTCACCCTCCTGGCCCTGAACCCGGCGTGGCTCACCCAGGGCTGGATGCACGTCAAGCTGGCGCTGGTGGCCCTGCTGATCGCCTACCACCTCTACTGCGGACGCATCCTGCGCACCTTCGCCGAGGACCGCAACGAGCGCAGCCACAAGTGGTACCGGGTGTTCAACGAGCTCCCCGTGCTGGTGCTTGTCCCCGTGGTCATCCTGGCGGTGGTCAAGCCGTTCTAGGGCCCCCAACGCAGGACCCCGGCGCGCTCAGCGGCACGCCGGGGTCCGAGGGTGCGGCGCAGCCCCGGGGGGCGGCGCCGGTCAGCTCTCGCCGGCCGCCTCCTGGGCGACCTGCTCGCCGCCCATGATCGAGCGCAGGTACGGCACCTCGCCGAGCTTGTCCATCAGCGAGAGCTGGGTCTCCAGCCAGTCCTCGTGCTCCTCCTCGTCGACGATCAGGTCGGTGAACAGCTGCCGCGAGGCGAAGTCCTGCACCGACTCGCAGTACGCCGCGGCCTTCCGGTAGAAGGCGAGGCTGTCCTTCTCGCCCTGCAGGTCCGCCTCGAGGAGCTGGCGGACGCTGCTCCCGGCGGAGATCTCCTCGGGCTGCATGTTGGGCGTGCCGCCGAGGTAGAGGATCCGCTGGATGAAGCGGTCGGCGTGCTCCCGCTCCTCCATGGACTCCTCCTCCTCCTTGGCGCCGAGCTTATCGAAGCCCCAGTCGTGCGCCAGCCGGGAGTGCAGGAAGTACTGGTTGATGGCGGTGAGCTCCATCCGCAGGCCCTGGTTCAGGTACTCGATGACTTTCTCGTCGCCTTGCATGATTCCCCCTTCTCTAGGTTGGTGGCTCGTACCGTAACTGTAACGCTGGGGCCCCGCTTCCGGGGCCCTCGCGGCCTTCGCCTGACGCCAGCTCCCGCTAGCACCCCCCGGCCCTAGTCTCGAGCGTCAGCTCGGCGGAGCGGCCGCGGCCCTCCGTGCCCCCGGCCCTTACGGTGCCCGGGATTGCCCGTTGCCGCCGAGGTTGCCCCCATCTCAACTTAAATAAGATTTAGTGTCAATCTAAAAAGTGCGCTACTTGCCCGCCCGGATCAGCCCGCCGAGCTCGTACTCCTCGAGGGTGCGGCGCAGCATCCGGCGCACCTCCTCCGGCGAGTCCATGTCCACGGCGCGGTTGACCAGCTCGGCGGCCCGCGCCACCGGCACGCGGCGGATCACCCACTTGATGCGCAGCAGGCTCGACACGCTCATGGACAGCGCCTCGACCCCGAGGCCCATGAGCAGGATGACCCCGGCGGGATCGCCGGCCATGCCGCCGCAGACGCTCAGGCGCTTGCCGTGGCGCCGCGCCGCCCGCACCACCTCGCGGATCGCCGCCAGCACCGCGGGGTGGAGCTCGTCGTAGAGGGAGGCCACGCGGCTGTTGTTGCGGTCCACGGCGAGCAGGTACTGCGTCAGGTCGTTGGAGCCCACCGACAGGAAGTCGGCCTGATCGCAGTAGCGGTCGATCTGGTAGATCGTCGCCGGGACCTCGATCATGACGCCGACGGGCGGGCTGCGGGTCTCGATGCCGTCCTCGGCCAGCTCCTGGCGCGCCCGCTGCACCAGGCGGCGGACGCCGCTGATCTCCTCGAGCCGGCTGACCATGGGGATGAGGATCTGCAGGTTGTTCAGGCCGCGGTCGGCGCGCAGCATCGCCCGCAGCTGCGTCAGGAAGATCTCGGGGTGGTCCAGCGTCAGCCGGATCCCGCGCCAGCCGAGGAAGGGGTTCTCCTCCTCGATGGGGAAGTACGCCAGCGACTTATCGCCCCCGACGTCCAGCGTGCGCAGGATCACGGGGTAGGGGCTGAACTGCTCGAGGACCTGGCGGTAGAGCGCCTCCTGCTCCTCCTCGCCGGGGAAGCGGTCGCGGATCAGGAAGGGGAACTCCGTGCGGTGCAGGCCGATGCCGTCGCAGCCGGCGGCGAGGGAGAGGTTGATATCGGAGATCAGGCCGGTGTTGGCGTAGAGCCCGATCCGGCGCCCGTCCGGGGTGACCGGCGGCTGGTCGCGGACCGCCTCGAGCCCCTCGGTGAACTCCGCCTCGTCGCTGATCAGGCGCTGGTACTCCTGCTCCACCGCCGGCGACGGGTCGACGTAGAAGCGCCCCGCGTAGCCGTCGACCACCGTCCGGCGGCCGTCGAGCTGGCGGATGCGCAGGTCGTCGACCCCCATCACCGCCGGGATGCCGAGCGCCCGGGCGAGGATGGCCACGTGGGAGTTGCGCGAGCCGGTGGCGGCGACCACCGCCACGAGGCGCTCGCTGGGGATCTCCGCGAGCTGCGAGGCGCTCACCTCGTGGCCGACGAGCACCGCCTGCTCGGGGACCCAGCGCACCTGCTCGCCCTCGTCGCGCAGCCGGCTGAGGATGCGCCGGCCGAGGTCGCGGATGTCGCTGGCCCGCTCGCGCAGGTAGGCGTCGTCCATCTCCTCGAAGACCTGGACGTGCTCGGCGATGACCTGGCGCAGGGCCCCCGGCGCCCAGTTGCCGGCCCGGATCCGGTCGCGGGTCTCGCGGACGAGGCTGTCGCCCTCGAGCATCCGCAGGTAGACGTCGAAGAGCATCTGCTCGTCGGCGGAGACCGACTCGGCGATCTGCTCGCTGAGCCGGTGGAGCTCGCCGCGCACCAGCTCGACCGCCGCCTCGAAGGCCGCCACCTCGGCCTCGGTATCGACCGGCGGGCGGTCGGGGATGGCGTTCAGGTCCGCCTGGGAGTAGGAGACGACCGCGGTGCCGATGGCCACGCCGGGGGCGCCGGGCAGCCCCTGCAGGGCGCGCCCCCCCTCGACGACGGCGTCCTGCTCCAGGCCGTCGATCCCGCCGCTGGCCCGGGCGTGGGCGATGGCGCCGGCCAGCTGCGCCGCCAGGGTGACGAGGAACGCCACCTCCTGCTCCTCGAAGCGCCGCCGCACGGTCTGCTGGACCACCAGCACGCCGAGGACCGTGCGGTAGTGGATGATCGGCACCCCCAGGAAGGAGGAGTAGCGCTCCTCGCCGGTCTCCGGGAAGTAGCGAAAGCGCGGGTGGGCGGGGGCGTCCTCGAGGTTGATCGGCTCCTCGCGCTCGGCGACCAGGCCGACGAGGCCCTGCTCGGGGGAGAGGCGCACCTGGCCGACGGAGCCCGGGTTGAGCCCGCGGGTATCCATGAGCACGAAGTCGCCTTGGGCCGCGTCGAGCAGGTAGACGGAGCAGACGTCCACGGCCATGGCGTCGGCGACCCGCTCGACGATGATGCGCAGCGCCTCCGGCAGCCCCGGGGCCGCGTTCACCTCCCGCGAGACACGGTGGAGTATATCGAGCATAAGGCCGCCCTAGCGCACCCGCTGCCGCGCCGCCGCCGGGATCCCCGGGCTCGGGGTGTCCGCCGCCGTGCCGGTGCTGCGCCACTCGGCGCCGAGGAGCCCGGAGAGCTCGTGCAGCGCGCGGCGGTAGACTCCCCGCTTGAAGGCGATCACCTCCTCGACGGGCTGCCAGTACGCCACCCAGCGCCAGCGGTCGAACTCGGGGCGGGCGCCGGCGTCGAGCCGGACGCGCTCCTCGCTCGCGACCAGGCGCAGGAGGAACCAGATCTGCTTCTGGCCGATGCAGCGCGGCCCCCGGCGGCGAATCATCCGCTGCGGCAGGCGGTAGCGCAGCCAGCGCCGCGTGGCGCCGAGGACGTCGACATCGGCGGCGCCCAGGCCCACCTCCTCCTCGAGCTCGCGGTAGAGCGCCTCGAGGGGGGTCTCGTCGGGCTCGATCCCGCCTTGGGGGAACTGCCAAGCGTTCTCGCCGGCCCGGCGTGCCCACAGCACCTGCCCTTCGCCGTTGGCGACGATGATACCGACATTCGGACGAAAGCCGTCGGAATCAACCACAGGGGCACGCCTCCTTACGCAGAATTCGCCGAAAGTATTCTTTCATAACCGTTCTAGGCGCGGCAATGCATCGCACCGATCTTGCGATATAATAGCGTACCGCTCTAGTGATGGGAGGCGCCGTGCCCGTAGCCCTCTTCGATCTCGACAACACCCTGATCGCCGGCGACAGCGACTGCCTGTGGGGGGAGCACCTCGTCGCCTGCGGGGCCGTCGAGGGAGAGGCCTTCGCCGCCGCCCACCGGCGCTTCCACGAGGACTACCTCGCCGGGCGGCTGGATATCGACGCCTTCCTCGAGTTCGCCCTGCGGCCGCTGGCGCAGCACCCCGAGGCCGAGCTCCTCGCCTGGCGCCAGCAGTTCCTGGACGAGCGCATCGAGCCGCTGATCCTGCCGGCGGCCCAGGCGCTGCTGGAGGCGCACCGCCGGGCCGGGGACCACCTGGCGATCGTCACCGCCACCAACAGCTTCGTCACCCGCCCCATCGCCGACCGGCTCGGCGTGCCGACGCTCCTCGCCACCGAGCCCGAGCGCCGGGGCGGGCGCTACACCGGGCGGCACACGGGGACGCCGACCTTCCAGGAGGGCAAGATCACCGTCGTCGAGGCGTGGCTGCGCGAGCACGGCCTCGACGGCGCCGAGCGGTGGTTCTACAGCGACTCCCACAACGACCTGCCGCTGCTGCGCCACGTCGAGCGCCCGGTGGCCGTCGACCCGGACGCCGCCCTCGCGGCCGAGGCGCGCCGGCGCGGCTGGCCGATCCTCACCCTGCGCGCCGCGGAGGCGCCCGAGTGCTCCACGGGCTGACCCTGCTGCTCGCCTACCAGCTCCTCGGCGAGCTCCTCGCCCGGCTGCTCGGGCTCCCCCTGCCCGGCCCGGTGATCGGCCTCGCCCTCCTCTTCGCCAGCCTGATCGCCCTGGGGCGGGTGCCGGAGGGGCTGCGCAGCGCCGCCGACGGCCTGCTGCGCTACCTGGCGCTGCTCTTCGTCCCCGCCGGCGTCGGGATCATGGCCCACCACCCCCGGCTCGAGGCCGACGCCGGCGCCATCGGCGCCGCCCTGGCCGTGAGCACCGCCCTGGCGCTGGCGGTCACCGCCGCCACCTTCCAGCGGGCCTCGGCGCAGCGCCGGCGCCGGGCCGCGGAGCAGGAGGGCAGGCGTGGGGAGTGAGCTGCAGGATATCTGGGCCTTCCTCGCCGAGAGCCCGCTGCTCGGGCTGACCGCCACCCTCGCGGCCTTCAGCGCCGGGCAGTGGCTCTGGCGCGGGCTCGGCCGCTCGCCGCTGGCCCACCCGGTACTGCTGGCCATCGGCCTGCTGATCGCCTTCCTGGCCGCCACCGGCACCGACTACGAGACCTACTTCGAGGGGGCGCAGTTCGTCCACTTCCTCCTCGGGCCCGCCACCGTCGCCCTCGCCGTGCCGCTGTTCGACCAGCTGCCCCGGATCCGCGAGCAGCTGCTGCCGATCACCGCCGCCGTGATCCTCGGCAGCGTCAGCGCCGCCCTCTCGGCGGTGCTCATCGGCGCCGCCCTCGGCGCCTCCCGCGAGACCCTCCTCTCCCTCGCCCCGAAGTCGGTCACCTCCCCCATCGCCATGGGGATCACGGAGCGCCTCGGCGGCCTCCCCTCCCTGACCGCCGGGCTGGTGCTGACCACCGGCGCCCTGGGCTGCCTGCTCGCCCCCCTGGTCTTCCGCCTGCTGCGCATCCGCGACGAGGCGGCGCGGGGCCTCGCCCTGGGGCTCGCCGCCCACGGCTTCGGCACCGCCCAGGCGTTCACCATCGGCCCGCTGGCCGGCGCCTTCGCCGGCCTCGGCCTCGGCCTCGCCGGGCTCGTTACCGCGCTGTTCGCGCCGCTGCTCGCGCCGCTGCTCGGCGCCTGAGGGGCTCGAGGCGCGCCCCGGCCAGCGCCAGGGCCAGCAGCGCCAGGAGCGGCCCATCGCCGAGGGCCACGTAGGGCGTCGTGCCCCTGCGCGGCTCGACGCGCTCGGTGACCACCGCCGTCTCGAAGGCGGCCGCCGAGGCCGCCACCCGCCCCCGGGGGTCGATGACCGCCGTGATGCCGGTGTTCGTCGCCCGCACCAGCCAGCGCCGGGCCTCCGCCGCCCGCTGCCGGGCCATCTGCAGGTGCTGGTGCGGCGCCAGGGAGGCGCCGAACCAGGCGTCGTTGCTGACGTTGACCAGCAGGTCCGCCCCCGCCGCGCTCTGCGCCGCGACCCGCGGGTACGCCGCCTCGTAGCAGATGCTCACGCCCAGGCGCAGGCCGTCGCCGACGGGCACGGGGCGGCCCGGGCCGCCCGGCGTGTAGTCCGCCATGGGGGCGCCGAGGAAGTCGAGGCTCCGCCCGAGGAGATCGCGGAAGGGGACGTACTCGCCGAAGGGGACGAGCCGGCGCTTGTGGTAGAAGGCCCGCTCCGGGCCGAGCACGGCGACGCTGTTGTGCAGCGGCCCCTCGCCGGAGCCGCCGGGCTCGCGGTAGGGGACCCCCAGGACCAGGGCGCCCCCCGCCCGCCGGACCCGCTCGGCCAGGGGGGCCAGGTAGCCCGGGGCGATGCGGTGGTAGAGCTGCGGGATCGCCGTCTCCGGCCAGACGATCAGGTCGGCGCCGGTGTGCTCGAGGGTCAGGCGGGCGTAGCGCTCGCGGATGGCGCCGCGGAAGGCGGGGTCCCACTTCTCGTCCTGCGAGAAGTTGCCCTGGATCAGCGCCGCCTCCAGGGCGGGGCCCGCCGGCGCGCTCCACGGCCGGTCCGCGGCGAGACCGGCGCCGGCCGCCAGCGCTGCG
>NZ_NRSH01000076.1 GCF_016584055.1 Halorhodospira neutriphila | reverse complement strand
CAGGAGGGCCTGCAGGAAGCCGCCCCCCCCGCCAGAGGCGGCCGAGGCGCCCCCGGCGCCCCGGCCGCCGGCGCCTTCCTGGGTCAGCGCTGTCGCGTCAATCAACGGCATGGGCTCGCCCTCTGTTCCAGACCACCGCGAAATTGTGCAAGGAATGGGCCAACTCGCCGCACGACGCCCCGCCGGGGGCGCTACCCCTTGCCCGGGAGGTGGCCGCGCTGCAGCGCCTGGTAGAGCAGCCGCGCCGTCTCGTCGGCCTCGCGCTGCTCGCGGCGGGCCTGCTCGGCACGCTCCGCCTCGGCCCGGCGCTCGACCACGTGCTCGATGGTCCGGTGCTCGCCCCAGCGCTGCAGCCACTGGCGGTGGAGCTGGGTCACCCGCCGCTGCTGCTGCGCCACGCTCTGGCGCTGCTGGACGACCGCCTCGTCGAGCCGCGTCAGGAAGACGTTGAAGTCGCGCAGCCGGCTCGCCTCGATGGCCCCGTCCTCGCTGAGCTGGCGGCAGTACTGCTGGCGCAGCTCGAGGATCTCCTCAAGGCGCTGCTCGTGGCGCCGGAGCTCGCCCTCGGCCTGGCGGAGCTCCGCCGCCGCCTGGTCGCGGCGCTGGCTGGTCAAGCGCTGGACGGGGTACAGCCTGCTCGAGTCCTGGCTCAAGAGTCACCCTCCCCGATCAGGCGCAGCAGCGAGGCCCGCGACTCCTCGAAGTCCACCGCCTCGCTGACATCCTGCTGCAGGAAGGCCCGCAGCCGCGGCTGATAGGCGATGGCCTGGTCGACTAGCGGATCGCTGCCGCGCTGGTAGGCGCCGACGCTGATCAGGTCCTCGTTCTGCCGGTAGGCGGTGTAGAGCTCGCGGAAGCGCTGCGCGGCCTTGAGCTGGCGCTCCTCGGCGACGCCCGTCATGGCGCGGCTGATGGAGGCCTCCACGTCGATGGCCGGGTAGAGCCCCGCGTCGGCGAGCCGCCGCGAGAGGACCAGGTGGCCGTCGAGCACCGCCCGGGCGGCGTCGGCGACGGGCTCCTGGGGGTCGTCGCCCTCGACGAGGACGGTGTAGAAGGCGGTGATCGAGCCGCCGCCCTCGGGGCCGTTGCCGGCGCGCTCGACGAGCCGCGGCAGCAGGGCGAAGACCGAGGGCGGATACCCCTTGGTCGTCGGCGGCTCGCCGATGGCCAGGCCGATCTCGCGCTGGGCCTGGGCGTAGCGGGTCAGCGAGTCCATGAGCAGCAGGACGTTATAGCCCTGGTCGCGGAAGTACTCGGCGATGCTCGTCGCCCGCATGGCGCCGTGGAGGCGCATCAGCGGCGAGGTGTCCGCCGGCGCCGCCACGACCACCGCCCGCGCGAGGCCCTGGCGGCCGAGGATGTCGCTGATGAACTCCCGCACCTCCCGGCCCCGCTCGCCGATGAGCCCGACGACGACGATATCGGCGGTGGTGTAGCGGGTCATCATCCCGAGCAGCACGCTCTTGCCCACGCCGGAGCCGGCGAACAGCCCCATGCGCTGGCCGCGGCCGATGGTGAACAGGGCGTTGATCGAGCGCACGCCGACGTCCAGGGGGGCGTTGATGGGCGCCCGCTCGAGGGGGTTGACCGGCTCGGCGATCAGGGGCGCGTGGTCGCGCGCCTGGAGCGGCCCGCCGCCGTCGATCGGCTGCCCGCCGCCGTCGACGACCCGGCCGAGCAGCTCCTCGCCGACCCGCGCCTGCGCCCCCACCTGCTGCGGGATGACGCGGGCGCTGGGCATGACGCCGTGGAGATCGCCCGTGGGCATGAGGTAGAGGCGATCGCCGGCGAAGCCGACCACCTCCGCCTCCACGCCCGCCTGGCCGTCCTCGATGGTGCAGCGCGCCCCGAGCGGCGCCCGGCAGCCCTCCGCCTCGAGCGTCAGGCCGACCATGCGGCGGAGGACCCCCTCCACCGGGGGGCGTGCCGGCTCGAGGGCGGCGATCCGGCGCCGGGCGCCGGCCACCCACTCCTGGGCCCGGGGGGCGGTCTCGCTCAAGAGGGGGCCTCGCCGTCGCCGCTCGCCTCGCCCTCGCCGGCAGCCGCCTGCGCCGCCCCCTCGGCGGCCGGCCCGGGCGCCTCGGCTGCGCCCCGGTAGGTCCGGACGGCGGGCTCGGCCTGCTCGGCGGCCCGGGCGTCGCCGAGCAGCTGCTCGGCGACGGCGTCGAGGCGGCGCTCGATGGTCGCGTCGACCCGCGAGGACTCGGTGGTCACCACGCAGCCGCCGCGGGCGATGTGGGGGTCGGCGGCCACGGACCACCCCGCCCCGGCGGCCTCGCCGCCCACCTGCTCGCGGATGAAGCCCAGCTCCTCGGGGTGGACGTGGACGGTCACCGTGCGCTGGGTCGCCGGCAGCTCGGCGAGGGCCCGGCGCACCGCCGTCGCGGCGTGGCCGGGATCGGCCTTCACCTCCTCGTAGACCACCCGCCGGGCGAGCGCGAAGGCCAGGTGGAGGAGCTCGTCCTCGGCCTCGCGATCGAGCTGCTCGAGGGGGCGGCCGAGGGTGTCGAGCAGGGCGCGCAGGCGCTGGACCAGCGCGGCCCCGGCCTGCCGGCCGTCGGCCTCGCCGGCGCGCAGCCCCTCCGGGTAGCCGGCGTGGTAGCCCTCGTGGCGCCCCTCGCGGTAGCCCTCCTCGTGGCCCTCACGGCGGGCCGTGGCCCGGAGCTGCTCGATCTCCTCGGGGCTCGGGAGGACCCGGCGGGCCTCGTCCTCGCGGCGCAGACGCTCGTGGACGGCCTCGCGCCGGCGCTGACGCCGCCGGCGCGCCTTGTCGCGCTCGATCCGCCGCGCCTGCTCGAGCTCGGCGAGGCGCTGCTGCTCGCGCTGCGGCTGATCGAAGTCCGGGGTCTCCCAGGTCTGGGCCTCCGCGGCCGCCTCCCGGGAGATGACTCGCGCGGGTCGATCTGCGCCGTCCATCGGCCGCCTCCACTCTCTTGCGTGTAACGGGAAGGGCGTGAGGCCCCGGGCCGCTCAAGGCCTAGACGTACTCCTCGGAGCCGCCCGCCAGATTGATATTGCCCTCGTCGGCCAGGCGCTTGGCCACCGCCAGCACCTCCTTCTGCGCCGCCTCGACGTCGCTGATCCGCGCCGGCCCCATGCCCTCGAGGTCCTCCTGGAGCATCTCCGCGGCGCGGCGCGAGAGGTTGTTGAGGAAGCTGCTGCGCAGCTCCTCGCTGGCCCCCTTGAGCGCCAGGGTCAGGGTGCCGGTGTCGACCTCGCGCAGCAGCTGCTGCATGGAGCGGCCGTCGACCTTCTGCAGGTCCTCGAAGACGAACATCAGCTCCTGGATGCGGTCGGCGAGCTCCTCGTCGAGCTCCTTGACGCTGTTCAGGATGGTGCTCTCGTTCTGCGAGTCCATGTTGTTGAGGATGTTCGCCGCCGACTGCAGCCCGCCGATGGTCGAGGACTTGAGCCGCTGCTGGCCGGAGAACTGCTTCTCCATGATCTCGTCGAGCTCCTGCAGGGCGCGCGGCTGGATCCCCTCGAGGGTGGCGATCCGCATGACGATGTCGTGGCGGATCCGCTCGGGCATCTCGGCGAGCACCGAGCCGGCCTGGTCCGGCTCGAGGTAGGAGACGACGATGGCGATGATCTGCGGGTGCTCGAGGCGGATCATCTCGGCGATGGTCCGCGGGTCGAGCCACTTGAGCTGGTCGAGCCCGCGGGTGCTGCCGCCCATGACGATCCGGTCGATGATCGAGCCGGCCTTCTCCTCGCCGAGGGCCTTGACGAGGGTGCTGCGGATGAACTCGGTGGAGCCGATCCCCAGCGAGGTCTGCTCGGCGGCGGTGTTGATGAACTCGTCGAGGACCTCCTCCACCTGCTCGCGGCTGATGCTGCCGACCTGGGTCATGCCGAGGCCGAGCTTCTGCACCTCGCGGGGGCCGAGGTAGCGCATGATCTCGGCGGCCGCGTCCTCGCCGAGGGTCAGCATGAGCACCGAGGCCCGGTCCGTCCCGTTCATCGCCATCGCTCGTCACCCCTTGCGCTTGTCGTCCTCGTCGAGCCACTCCTTGACGGCGTTGGCCGCGAGCTCCGGCTCGTTCTCCACCAGCTCGAGCACGGCCTGGAGCTTCGCATCGTAGGGGCGCTCGCGCACGTCGCTGAGCTGCTCGCCGCTGAAGCCCTCGAGCTGCGCCGCCTGGCGCCCCGCCGGCGTGGAGGCCCCACCCCCGCCCTCGGGGCTCTGCAGCGCCTCGCCGGCGGGCCGCTCCAGCCCCTGGGCCTCCCAGGCGGCGCGCTCCGAGTCCTCGCCCTGCTCGCTGCCGCCGCCGATCATCCGGTTGACCAGCGGCCGCAGGGCGATGAAGTAGACGAGCAGGCCGATCGCCGCGAAGACGCCGAGGCGGATCAGGTCGCGCACCCACTCCTGCTCCCAGATCGCCTCCGGCGGCGCCGGCGGCTCGGTGATCTCGGCGAAGGGCACGGTCACGACGCTGAGCTGGTCGCCCCGCGCCTCGTCGTAGCCGACCGCGCCCTTGATGAGCTCGCGCAGGCTGGCCAGCTGCTCCTCGCCGATGGGCTCCTGCACCACCTCGCCGCTGTCGTTCTTGACGTAGCGGTGGCCGAGGAGGACGCCCACGGTCAGCCGGTCGACGGTCCCGCGCGCCGGCTGGACCTCCCGCAGCGTCCGGCCCACCTCCCAGTTGCGCGTCTCGCTGGAGCTGAAGGGGGTGCTCGCCCCCCCGTCTCCCCCCTCGCCGTCGGGGTTGAGCTGGCCCGGGCCGGGCGGCTGGTTGGTCAGGGCGCCGGGGATGCCCATCGGCCACGAGGAGCCGCCGCCGCTGCGCTCGCTCATCTGCTCGCTGCGGATGGCGCTGCGCTGCGGGTCGAAGGACTCCTCGAGGCGGCGGCGCTGGTCGAAGTTGAGCTCGGCGCTGACCTGCGCCCGGGCGCGGTCGGCGCCGACGATGGGCGCGACCAGGTCCTCGACCTGGCGCTGCAGGCGCTGCTCGAAGCGCCGGGTGAGCTCGAGGTGCTGCGCCACGGCGCTGGCCTTCTGGGGCTGCTCCTCGTCGGTGAGCAGGCGGCCGCGGTGGTCGACGACGCTGACCGCCTTGTGCTCGAGCCCGGAGACCGCGCTCGCCACGAGGTGGATGATCGCCTCGATCTGCCCCTGGGGCAGCTCGCGCTCGCGATCGAGCGTCAGCACGACGGAGGCCCGGCTCTCCTTGCGGTCGCGCACGAAGACCGACTCCTCGGGGTTGTCGAGGTGCACGCGCGCCGACTCGACCCCGCGCAGGGTCTCGATGGAGCGCGCCAGCTCCGTCTCCAGCGCCCGGTCGAAGCGCGCCTGCTGCATGGCCTCGCTGACGCCGAAGCCGGGATCCTCCTTGAGGATCTCGTAGCCGAAGCCGGAGCCCTTCGGCAGCCCCTGCGAGGCGAGGTAGATCCGCGCCCGGTGGACCTTCCCCTCGGGCACCCGGATATCCCCGGTCGCCTCGTCGAGCTGCACGCTCAAGCCCTGCTGCTCGAGGGCGTTGAGCACCTCCGCGGCGTTCTCGGAGGAGAGATCGGTGTAGAGGGTCTCGTACTTGGGGGACGACTGCCCCGCCCAGAGGAACAGGCCGACACCGGCGCCGAGGACCGCCAGCAGCCCGAGCCCCAGGGCGAGCTTGCGCAGGGGGTTGGCACCGAGCCAGCGCTCGAGGGAGGCCTGCACCCCCTCGGGGATGAAGCGCCCCAGGCCCCGCTGCTCCCCCCCGCTGGCGCCGGCCGCCTCGCCGGCGGCGCCGCTCTGCCAAGGCGACGGCGGGGCGCTCTCCGAGGACTCGGTCATTGCCCGGCTATCCGCCATGCCGGCCCTCTACCGTCATATCTTCATATTGGCGATCTCGCGGTACGCCTTGAGGAAGTGGTTACGCACCTCCTTCATCGCCTCGAACGAGAGCTTGGCCTCCTGCGAGGCCACCATGACGTCCGTCAGCGGCACGTCCTCGCCGCTCATGTAGGCCTTCTTCAGCTCCCCCGAGGCGACCTGCTGCTCGTTGACCTGCTCCACTGCCTTCTCGAGCATCTGCGAGAAGTCCTCCAGCGGCGGCGTGCCCTCCTCCTGCTGCCCCTGCGACTGCTGCGCGCCGATGGCCCGCATCTCGGAGAGCGCCTGCTCGATCCGCATATCGGCCATTGCCACCCCCCCTTAGCCGCCGTAGGCGTAGAGCACACCGGAGCGCTCCGGGACCTCGAAGCCCTCCTGGCGCATCCGCGCCAGCTTGTAGCGCAGGGTCCGGCTGCTGATCCCGAGCCGCGAGGCCGCCTCCTTGCGGCTGCCCCCCACCTCGGCGAGGGTCTCGAGGATCCGCCGATACTCCCGGCCCTTCAAGTCCTCCTCGAGGGTCGCCTCCGTATCGGCCGCGGCGCTCGGCTTGAGCTCGCGCACCGAGGCCCCGCCGGCCGGGGCCCGCGGGGCCGCCGGCTCGGGGCCCGGCGCGCCTTCGACGGGCACCGGCTCGAAGTGGATGGCGCCGGCGTCGATCGAGCGCCCCTCGGCGAGGATCAGGGCCCGCTGGATCACGTTCTCGAGCTCCCGGACGTTGCCCTGCCAGGAGTGCTGGAGCAGGAGCCGCTCCGCCTCCGGGGTGAGCACGGCCTCGCCGGCGCCGCCGAGCTGGGCGTACTTGGCGACGAACGAGCGGGCGAGGGGGATGATATCCGCGGTGCGCTGGCGCAGCGGCGGCAGGTGGAGCGGGAAGACGTGGAGCCGGTAGAAGAGGTCCTCGCGGAAGCGCCCCGCCCGGACCTCCTCGCGCAGGTCCCGGTTGCTGCTCGCCAGGACCCGCACGTCGAGGGGGATCGAGGACTGGCCGCAGAGGCGCTCGATCTCCTTCTCCTGCAGGGTGCGCAGGAGCTTGGCCTGCAGGCCCGGCTCGATCTCCGAGACCTCGTCGAGCAGCAGGGTGCCGCCCTGCGCCTGCTCGAACTTGCCGGCGTGGGCCCGGTTGGCGCCGGTGAAGGCCCCTTTCTCGTAGCCGAAGAGCAGCGCCTCGAGCATGTTCTCGGGGATCGCGGCGCAGTTGACGGCGACGAAGGGCCCCTCGGCGCGCGGCGAGCGGTCGTGGATGTAGCGGGCGAAGACCTCCTTGCCCGTCCCCGACTCGCCGGTGATCAGCACCGTGACCTCCTTGCCGGCGACCCGCTGGGCCAGGGCCATGAGCTGGCGGCTGCTGCGGTCCTCGGCGACGAGGTCCGGGCCCGCCTCGGTCACCCGCGCCACGGCGGCGGCGAGCTCGCCGGCGGCGGCCCCCTCGGCGACGTAGTCGGCCGCCCCGTCCCGCATGGCCGCCACGGCGCCGCTGACCTCGGCCTCGGCGGAGACGACGATGACCGGGGGCGCCGTAGGGTGCCGGGTCAGGACCCGCCACTGGTCGCCGTCCTCCCCCCCCTCGCAGCAGACCACCGCGGCGATACCGCCGCCCTCGAGCAGGCCGTGCGCGGCGGTGGGGTCCTCCGCCTCGGAGGTCACAAAGCCGGCGCTCTCGAGGCGCTGGCGCTGCTCCGCACGGCGGCCCGGCTGGCGAGCCACCACGAGCACTCGTTGTTGACCCATAGATTGCTCCCTAACTGGCGCGACTTCGCACCGCGGCACAGGGCCGGCGGCAGCCTATCCCTTAGCAAGGCCCATGCCACGAGCAATGAGACAGGGAATCAAGCGTCTACTATACTTTCTCAGCCCTTGCCGGTGTAGCCGCGACGGCCGGCAGTCAAGATCCTGGCGCCTGCACGCCGCCGGGCAAGCAATAGCCCGATTGCCGGCAAGGTATTGCCGCCTCCGCCTCAACCTTGCCGGCAATGCGGTTTACGGGTTCCGGCTCGCCGAGGGGCGCCGGATCCCGTAGCGGCGCAGCTTCTCGACCAGGGTGGTCCGCCGCAGCCCGAGCAGCCGCGCCGCTCGCCCGACGACGCCGTCGCTGACCCACAGCGCCTGCTGGATCAGCCCCTGCTCGAGCTCGCCCAGGTACGCCCGGAGGTCGATCCCCTCCCCCCAGTCCACGGCGGGCAGGGCGGCTCCGCGGCCTCCGGCGGGATCCCCCGCGCCGGGCTCCGGCTCGCCGTGCACCGCCTCCCGGATCTTGGCGGGCAGCTCCTCGACGCCGACCTCGCCGTAGGGGCAGAGGATGGCGAGGCGCTCGACCACGTTGGCGAGCTCCCGGACGTTGCCGGGCCAATGGTAGGTGGACAGCGCCGACATGGCCCCGGGGCTGACGCGCACCGAGCCGCGCCCCTCGGCCTCGATGCGGCGGATGATCTCCTCGATGAGGACCGGGATGTCCCCGGGGCGCTCGCGCAGCGGCGGGATCTCGATGGGGAAGACGTTGAGCCGGTAGAACAGGTCCTCCCGGAAGCTGCCCTCGCGGATCCCCGACTCCAGGTTGCGGTGGGTGGCGGCGATCACCCGGACGTCGGCGCGGATCGGCTTGTTTGCGCCCACCCGCTCGAAGGTGCGCTCCTGGAGGACGCGGAGCAGCTTGACCTGCATTTGCAGGCTCATGTCGCCGATCTCGTCGAGGAAGACCGTCCCGCCCTGGGCCATCTCGAAGCGGCCCTGGCGCGAGCTGATCGCGCCGGTGAAGGCGCCCTTCTCGTGGCCGAAGAGCTCGCTCTCGAGGAGCTCCTCGGGGATGGCGCCGCAGTTGATGGGGACGAAAGGGCGCCCCTGCCGCGACGAGCGGGCGTGGATGCTGCGCGCCACGACCTCCTTGCCCGTGCCCGACTCGCCGAGGATGAGCACGCTCGCCTCGGTATCGGCGACCTGCTCGACAAGCCGGGCCACCCGCTGCACGGGGCGGCTCTCGCCGACGAGCCGCGGCTCGCAGGAGCGCGCGCCGCGCTCGCGGATGCGGGCGTTGTGGCTCAGGGCCTGGCGCAGCGCTGCCGTGAAGGGGCCCTGGCGCAGGGGCAGATCGAGCACCCCGAGGGCGCTGCCCTGCCCCTGGAGCTCGTCGCCTCGGCGGCGGGCCTCCGCAGTCGGGGCCAGGCAGAAGGCCGGCAGCTCGGGGCAGCAGTCGGCGAGGCGCCAGAGGACCTCGGCCTCGGTGCCGTCGATCGCCACGAGGGCGAGCACCACTCCCCCCTGGCTGCGGGCGGCGGCGCCGGCCTGGGAGGGGTCGGCGGCCACGGCGTCGTGCTCGAGATAGCGGAGGACCGCCTCGATGTGCGATCGACGCTCCGCATCGCTGTCGACGACCAGGACCTGGAACACCCCTCTCCCCCCAAGCGGCAGGCGCGCTCAACGCGGAAGGCGAGTCTACGGGGAGGCCGAGGGGCCGTCAAAATTTCGTCGCCCGCCGCCGGCTCCGTTCAGCCGTCGCCGTCGGACAGGCGCTGGTAGGCCTGGTAGGTGTCGTGGGCCTGCTGGCCGCGGCGCTCCTCCCGCCAGGCCCGGCCCAGGCGGTCGCGCTCGGCCTGCATCATCGCCCGCACCCGCTCGTCGAGCGCCAGGGACTCGTCCAGGGCGTGGCGGATGGCCGCCGCCCCCGGGTGCTGATCGAGCCGCTCGGGGAGGGCCTGGGCGCACTGGAGGCGGAGGCGGTCACGCTCGGTGACCGCCTCCCACTCCCCCCGCTCCGCGCAGCGGGCCATCTGCCGGCTCAGCTCGAGGATCCGCTGCGCGCTGCGCTGCGCATCCCCGCCCTCAGGCGGCTGGCTGCCCTCCTCCACCACGGCGGGGTAACGCCTCGCGCGCCCTACTGCTCCCGCGCCGCGGCCGCCTCGGCCGCCTCGCGCGAGCGCAGCTCCGGCGGGATCGCGTCCCAGGCGCTCTTGATCTCGCGCATCAGGGAGGCCACCTCGTCGAGGTGCTCCACGCGGTTCTGGGCGTTCGCCTCGACGAGCCGGCGCTGCATGTAGGTGTAGAGCTCCTCGAGGTTGCCGGCGATATCGCCGCCGCGCTCGTGGTCGAGCCCGGAGCGCAGGCCGTCGAGGATGGAGATGGACTTGCTGATCAGCTCGCCCTTGGTGGCGATCTGGTTGCGCTCCATGGCGCCGCGGGCCTGGGCGACCCGGTCGAGGAAGCCGTCCATGAGCAGCTGCACGAGCCGGTACGGATCGGCGTAGGCAGCGCTGGAGTAGGTCCCGACTTGCTGGTACTGATTGATGCCGCGATGCATGGCCTTACCCCGTTCTGCTGAAGGAAGAGTTGGACTCGGGCGTATCGTCACCGGTAGCGGCCGCTCCCGGCGCACCTAAAGGGCCCGCGCGAACCGTCACCCCTTGCCGCCCTGGTTCATGCCCGCAAGGCGGCTCTTGAGGAAGTCGGAGGTCTGGTTGAGCTCCGCCACCCGCGAGTTCATGTTCGAGAACTGCTCCCGCAGCTGCTCCTCGCGCTGCGCCATGCGCTCATCGAGCTCCTGGCGCTCCTCGGAGATGCCCTCGAGCCGGTCCTGGAGCCCCTCCTTGCGCATGTCGAGGACGCTGTCGCGGCCGAGGGCGTCCTTGAGGACCTCCTGGGCCCGGGCGATGACCCCGCTCTCCGCGTCGGTCATCAGGCGGGTGACGAGCTGCGGGTGCTGGTCCACCGCCTCCTGGAGCCGGGCGCTGTCGAGGCTCAGGCTGCCGTCGCGCTCGGTCCCCACCCCCAGGTCGCCGAGCGATTGCAGCGGCTCGCCGGCGAGCGCCGGCACCGGTGCCGTCAGGGCCCGGCTCAGCTGCGAGTCGAGGCTGCGCAGGGTGGCATCGCCCTGCAGGGCGGCGGCCTGCCCCGACTCGGGGTCGTAGGCGGAGAGCTGGCTCAGCTGGCTGCGGAGCTTGTTGTAGGCGTCGACGAGGCCCTGGATGTTCTTCTCGGCGAGCCCGGACTGCTCCTCGACGGAGACCTGGGCCTCGCCCTTGCCCTGGAGCTCGAGGGTCGCGCCCTGGAGGGCGCCCTCGAGCTTGTTGGCGTCCTGGCGCACGCGCATGCCGTCGATGACCGCCACGGCGTCGGCGGCGGCCTGGAGCTGCTCCATGCCGCCGGCAGGGGGCGCCTGCTCCCCCGCCCCCTGCTCGGCGCCGTAGC
>NZ_NRSH01000075.1 GCF_016584055.1 Halorhodospira neutriphila | reverse complement strand
GCCCCTTCGCCGTATCGGTATCGGCTGAGGAGGACGCCCCTGGCCCTTCGGCGATACCGTCGTCCGGCGGCACCGCGCAGCCGAGGGGGAGGGCCAGGCAGAGCGCCAGCGCCGCAGCGGCGGCCGCCGCCGCTCCTCTGCCCTTGGGGAGAATGCCCATAGGCCTCACTTCACGCACAGGTTCAAGGGGAATCGTAGCAGAGAGGCGCAGCGGCGGTCGCCCCGTGCAGCCGCGGCGCGGCGGGCCGCACGGGATCCCTGCGGCCGTCGCCGCCCTCCCGTCACGCCCCGAAGAGCCGCCGGATCCGGTGCAGCGCCTCGATGAGGGCGTCCACCTCGTCCGTGCCGTTGTAGCAGCCGAAGGAGGCCCGCGCCGTGGCCGAGACCCCGAAGCGCTCCATCAGCGGCTGCGTGCAGTGGTGGCCGGCGCGCACCGCGATCCCCTGCTCGTCGAGGAGCATGGCCACATCGTTGGGGTGGGTCCCCGCCATGACGAAGGAGACCGCGCCGGCCCGGCGCTGCGGCGTGCCGATGAGCTCCACCCCCGGGACCGCCGCCAGCGCCTCGGCGGCGTAGCCGACCAGCGCCCGCTCGTGGGCGGCGAGGCGCTCGCGGCCGAGCCCCTCGAGGTAGCGCAGCGCCTCGCCGAGGCCGATGGCCCCGGCGATATTCGGCGTCCCCGCCTCGAAGCGGGCCGGCGGCTCGGCGTACTCCGTCCCCTCGAAGGCGACCCGGCGGATCATGTCGCCGCCGCCCTGGTACGGCGCCATGGCGGCGAGGTGCTCGTAGCGGCCGTAGAGCGCGCCGATGCCGGAGGGCCCGTACGCCTTGTGCCCGGAGAAGGCGTAGAAGTCGACGCCCAGCGCCTGGACGTCGACGGGCAGGTGCGGGGCCGCCTGGGCGCCGTCGACCAGGATCGGCACCCCGCGCTCCCGCGCCAGGGCGGCGATCTCGGCGACGGGGTTGACGGTCCCGAGGGTATTGGAGACGTGGACGACGCTGATCAGGCGGGTGCGCTCGTTGATCCGCGCGGCGACGGCGTCGAGCTCGATCTCGCCGTCGTCGGTCACCGGCACCACCCGCAGCTGCGCCCCGGTGCGCTCGCAGGCGAGCTGCCAGGGGACGATGTTGGAGTGGTGCTCCATGTGGGTGACGAGGACCTCGTCGCCCGGCTGCAGCCGGGGCGCGGCGAAGCTGTGGGCGACGAGGTTGATCGCCTCCGTGGCCCCGCGCACGAAGACGACCTCCCGCTCGCTCGCGGCGTTGAGGAAGCGGCGCACCTGCTCCCGGGCGCCCTCGAAGGCGGCGGTGGACTCCTGCGAGAGGGTGTGCACCCCGCGGTGGACGTTGGCGTAGTAGCGCCGGTAGCAGTCGAGCTCGGCGTCGATGACCGCCTGCGGCCGCTGCGCGCTCGCGGCGCTGTCGAGGTAGATCAGCGGCCGGCCGTTGACCTCCCGCCGCAGGATGGGGAAGTCCGCCCGCACCCGCGCGAGGTCGATGCCGGCCGCCTGGCCCCCCTCGGCGACGCTCATGCCGGCTCCTCCGCGAGGCTGCCCTGCTCGCCCAGGAAGCGGGCGAGCCGCCCCCGCTCGTAGGCCGCCGCCGGCGCGCAGCGCAGCCCGTCGATGACCTCGCTGGCGAAGGCGTAGGTCAGCAGCCCCCGCGCCGTGGCGAGGTCGATGCCGCGGGCCCGCATGTAGAAGACCGCCTGCTCATCGAGCTCGCCGACGGTGGAGCCGTGGGTGCAGCGCACGTCGTCGGCGTAGATCTCCAGGCGCGGGTCGGAGTGGGCCAGCGCCCGCGGGCCGAGGACGAGGTTGCGGTTCTCCTGCTCGGCGTCGGTCTTCTGCGCCCCCGGGTGGACCTTGATCAGGCCGTCGAAGACGGTCTCCGAGCGCCCCTCCAGGACCCCCTTGAAGACCTGCCGGCTGCGGGTGTGCTCGGCGCGGTGGTGGACCCAGGTGTGGTGGTCGACGAACTGCGCGCCGTCGCTGAGGTGGACGCCGGTCAGGTCGGCCTCGCCGTTCTCGCCGGCCACCGTCGCCTCCATGTCGACGCGCACCCGGTCGCCGCCCCAGACGAAGCTGTGCGCCCCGACGCGGGCGTCCCGCCCGGCGGTGCCGCTGATCGCCCCGAGGTGGCACCCCGCCGTGCCTTCCTCGGCCAGGCGCGCCAGGTCGAGCTGCGCCCCCGCCTCGGCCACGAGCTCCGTCACCGGGCAGCTCAGGTAGGCCGCCTCGGCGTCGCCGCCGTGCCACTCGATGACCCGGGCCTCGCTGCCCGCGCCGGCGCGGACCAGGAGCCGCGGGTAGACGGCGTGGCCGGCGGCCGCGGCGGTGGTGTAGCAGGCGACCAGGAGCGGCGCCTCCACGGCGGCGCCGCGCTCGATGTCGATCACCGCGCCGTCGCCCATGAGGGCGGTGCTCAGGGCGATGAAGGGGCTGTTCTCGGGGTCGGCGTGGGCGGCCAGGTGCTCGCGCAGCCACGCCGGCTCCTGCGCCAGGGCCTGCGCCAGCGGCGTGATCGTCACCCCCGCCGGCGCCTGCCCGAGCGCCGAGCGCTCGGTGTCGAGGTGGCCGTCGACGAAGACCAGCCGCGGCCCCTGCTCCGCGGGCAGGAGCGCCTCCAGCGGCGCCAGGCCGTCGCCGGCCGCCCCGGCCTGCGCCGGCGGGTGGAAGTCGCTGCGCAGCACCGGCGCCAGGTCGATGTGCTTCCACGCCTCCCAGCGCTTGGTCGGGAGGCCGTGGGCCTCGAAGGTGGCCAGCGCCGCGCGCCGGCGCTGGCCCAGCCACTCCGGGCCGGGCGCCGCCAGGGCCTCGAAGGCCTGGCGCGGCGCGCTCGGGAGGTTCTCCGCGGCACCCATCAGGCAGCCTCCTCATCGTCGAAGAGCGCGTAGCCGGTGCGCTCCAGCTCCTCGGCCAGCTCCTTGCCCCCGGAGCGCACGATCCGGCCGTTGACCATGACGTGGACGTGGTCCGGGACGATGTAGTTGAGCAGCCGCTGGTAGTGGGTGATGATCAGGAACGAGCGCTCCGGCGAGCGCATGCGGTTGACCCCGTCGGCCACGGCGCGCAGGGCGTCGATGTCGAGCCCCGAGTCGGTCTCGTCGAGGATCGCCAGCCGCGGCTCGAGCATGGCCATGTGGAAGATCTCGTTGCGCTTCTTCTCGCCGCCGGAGAAGCCGGCGTTCACCGGCCGGTTGAGCAGGGACTCGTCGAGCTGCACCCACTGCGCCCGCTCGCGGGCGAGCTTGAGGAAGCTCACCGGGTCGATCTCCGCCTCGCCCCGGGCCTGGCGGGCGGCGTTGACCGCCGCCTTGAGGAAGTAGCTGTTGCTCACCCCCGGGATCTCCACCGGGTACTGGAAGCCCATGAACAGCCCGGCCCGCGCCCGCTCCTCGGGCTCCATGGCGAGCAGGTCCTCGCCCTCGAGGGCGACGCCGCCGCCGGTGACCGCGTAGCTCTCGTCGCCGGCGAGGATCTTGGCGAGGGTGCTCTTGCCCGAGCCGTTGGGCCCCATGATGGCGTGGACCTCGCCCTGGCCCATCTCGAGGTCGATCCCCTTGAGGATCTCCGCCTCCTCGATACGCGCCTGCAGGTTCTGAATCTTCAGCATGACTCCGCTCCTAAGACTGGGTTGAGGCCGCCCTCAGCCGACACTGTCCTCGAGCGTCACCTCGAGCAGCTTCTGCGCCTCCACCGCGAACTCCATGGGCAGCTTCTGGAAGACCTCCTTGCAGAAGCCGTTGACGATCATGGAGACGGCGTCCTCCTCGCTGATGCCGCGCTGCTTGCAGTAGAAGATCTGGTCGTCGCCGATCTTCGAGGTCGTCGCCTCGTGCTCGAGCTGCGCCGACGAGTTCTGGATGTCGATGTAGGGGAAGGTGTGCGCCCCGCACTCCGAGCCGATGAGCATCGAGTCGCACTGCGAGTAGTTGCGCGCGTTGGCCGCCGTCGGCAGCACCTTCACCAGGCCGCGGTAGCTCTGCTGGGCGCGGTCGGCGGCGATCCCCTTGGAGACGATGTGGCTGCGGGTATTGCGGCCCATGTGGATCATCTTGGTGCCGGTGTCCGCCTGCTGGTAGCCGCGGGTCACGGCCACCGAGTAGAACTCGCCGATGGCGTCGTCGCCCTTGAGCACGCAGCTCGGGTACTTCCAGGTGATCGCCGAGCCGGTCTCCACCTGGGTCCAGGAGATCTTCGAGCGCTTGCCGGCGCACATGCCGCGCTTGGTGACGAAGTTGTAGACGCCGCCCTTGCCGTTCTCGTCGCCGGGGTACCAGTTCTGCACCGTGGAGTACTTGATCTGCGCGTCGTCGTGGGCGTAGAGCTCGACGACGGCGGCGTGGAGCTGGTTCTCGTCGCGCTGCGGCGCCGTGCACCCCTCGAGGTAGGACACGGAGCTGCCCCGCTCGGCGATGATCAGCGTGCGCTCGAACTGCCCCGTGTGCCCGGCGTTGATCCGGAAGTAGGTGGACAGCTCCATGGGGCAGGTCACCCCCTCGGGGATGTAGACGAAGGAGCCGTCGGAGAAGACCGCCGAGTTCAGCGCCGCGAAGAAGTTGTCCTTGCGCGGCACCACGGTGCCGATGTAGCGGCGGACCAGCTCCGGGTAGTCGCGCAGCGCCTCGGAGATGGAGCAGAAGATGACCCCGTGCTGGGCCAGCTCCTCCTTGAAGGTGGTCGTCACCGACACGGAGTCGAAGACCGCGTCGACGGCCACCCCCGAGGCGCCCGAGCCCCCCTCCTCGCCGCCCTCCTCGACGCCGGCGAGCATCTTCTGCTCGTGCAGCGGGATGCCGAGCCGCTCGTAGGTCTCGAGCAGCTTCGGGTCGACCTCGTCGAGGCTGCCCGGCCCCTGCTTGGGCGCGGCGTAGTAGGAGATGGCCTGGAAGTCGATGGGCGGGAAGCGCACGTTCTGCCACGTCGGCATGGCCATCTCCAGCCAGCCGCGGTACGCCTCCAGCCGCCACTCGAGCATCCACTCCGGCTCGCCCTTCTTCGCCGAGATGAAGCGGACCGTCTCCTCGTTGAGCCCGGGCGGGGCGAACTCCTGCTCGATATCGGTGTAGAAGCCGGCCTCGTAGCCCCGGCTGGTGAATCGCTCGATGGTCTCGTCGTTGCTCGACATAGCGCCCTACCTCTGCGTGTTTAGTGCCCCATGAGCTGCTGGCGGGAGCAGAGGGCGGCCGAGGCCGCCGCCGGCTGGCCCATCTCCGCCAAGTTGACCGCGCCGAGCGCCTCCCGGACCACGGCGCTGATGCGCGCCCACGTCGTGCTGGCGTGGCAGTCGTCCACGTGCTCGCAGGAGTCGCGCCCGGCCTTGACGCACTCGGTGAAGGCGATCGGCCCCTCGAGCGCCTCGATGACCTCGGCGACCGTGATCGCCTCCGGCTCCCGGGCCAGGCCGTAGCCGCCCTTGGCGCCGCGGAAGGAGCGCAGCAGCCCGGCGTGGACGAGCTGCTTCATGACCTTGCTCACCATCGGCTGCGGCAGGCCGTGGGCCGCGGCGAGCTGCGCGGCGTTGAAGCGCTCCGCCGGGCTCTGCGCCATCGCCGAGAGGATGACGACCCCGTAGTCCGTCTCGCGGTTGATCCTGAGCATAGTGACGAGCCTTCGCGCGGTTAATCCGTACCTCAATGGTACACATTAGCCGCCGGCAGGGGAACCTCTTTAGAAGGCTTTAAAGGGCACGCCCCCTTGAAGTCGCCCCGGAAAGCGCCGATAAAGGGGAGCGTCACCCGGCACGCCGAAGAGGAACCCTGTTGAGCGAAGTCCCGCAGCGCACGAGCTACCGGCTCATCATCGAGCAGAAGGAGTACGGCTGGGAGGTCGTCTTCTACGGCGGCGACGGCCGCATCCGCCACATCAGCCACTCCGGCAGCGAGATCGCCGCGCTGCGCTCGGCCTACCACATGGCCCGCTACTACCACTACGACCAGAGCGTCCTGCTCCGCAGCCGCTACGGCGACAAGGCCCTCGACCTCGAGCAGCTCATGCCGAGCCGCCGGCCCGCCGAGTAGCCGGCTAGGAGGCGAGCCGCGAGGCATCCCCGCCACCGAGGGCCTGCTCCTCGATCCGGCGGATCTCGTCGCGCAGCCGCGCCGCCGCCTCGAACTCCAGCTCCCGGGCGTGCTGGTGCATCTGCCGCTCGAGCTCGCGGATGCGCTTGACCGCCTCCGCCGGCGACAGGGCCGCGTAGCCGCCGCCCTCCTCGGCCGCCTCGGCGCCGCGCGCCGGCGCGCCGGGGACCGGCACCCCGCCGCGCTCCATGATGTCCGGCACCGCCTTGCGGATGCCCTGCGGGGTGATGCCGTGGGCCTCGTTGTGGGCGAGCTGCCGGGCGCGCCGGCGCTCGGTCTCGTCGATGGCCCGCTGCATGGCGTCGGTGACGCGGTCGGCGTAGAGGATCGCCCGGCCGTGGATGTTGCGCGCGGCGCGGCCGATGGTCTGGATCAACGAGCGCGTCGAGCGCAGGAAGCCCTCCTTGTCGGCGTCGAGGATGGCCACCAGCGAGACCTCGGGGATATCGAGCCCCTCGCGCAGCAGGTTGATGCCGACGAGCACGTCGAAGTGGCCGAGGCGCAGGTCGCGGATGATCTCGGTGCGCTCCACCGTGTCGACGTCGGAGTGGAGGTAGCGCACGCGCACGCCGTTCTCCTCGAGGTACTCGGTCAGGTCCTCGGCCATCCGCTTGGTCAGGGTCGTCACCAGCACCCGCTCGTCGCGCTCGGCGCGCTGGCGGATCTCGCCGTAGACGTCGTCGACCTGGCTCGTCGCCGGGCGGAGCTCCACCTCCGGGTCCACCAGCCCCGTCGGCCGGACCACCTGCTCGACGACCTGCCCGGCGTGCTCCTCCTCGAAGGGCCCCGGCGTGGCCGAGACGTAGACCGTCTGCGGCGCCAGCCGCCGGAACTCCTCGAACTGCAGCGGGCGGTTGTCCAGCGCCGAGGGCAGCCGGAAGCCGTACTCCACCAGCGTCTGCTTGCGCGAGCGGTCGCCCTTGTACATGCCCCCGATCTGGGGGACGGTGACGTGGGACTCGTCGATGAACAGCAGCGCCTCCGGCGGGATGTAGTCGAGCAGCGTCGGCGGCGGCTCGCCGGGGGCGCGCCCCGAGAGGTAGCGGGAGTAGTTCTCGATGCCGTTGCAGTAGCCGAGCTCGAGCATCATCTCCATGTCGAGGCGGGTGCGCTCCTCGAGCCGCTGCGCCTCGACGAGCTTGTCCTGGGCGCGCAGCGCCTCGAGGCGCTCGCGCAGCTCCTCGCCGATCTGCTCGACCGCCTTCTGGATCTGCCCGCGCGGGGTGACGTAGTGGGTCTTCGGGTAGATCGTCGCCCGCGGGACCTGGCGCAGGAGCTCGCCGGTGAGCGGGTCGAACCACGCCAGCGCCTCGATCTCGTCGTCGAAGAGCTGCACCCGCACCGCCTCCGCCTCGGACTCGGCGGGGAAGATATCGATGACCTCGCCGCGGGCCCGGTAGGTCCCGCGCGTGAGCTCGGTGTCGTTGCGGGTGTACTGCAGCTCGGCGAGCCGGCGGAGCACCTCGCGCTGGTCGATCCGCTCGCCGCGCACCAGGTGCAGGAGCATCGACATGTACGCCTGGGGGTCGCCGAGGCCGTAGATCGAGGAGACCGAGGCGACGATGACCGTATCCCGGCGCTCGAGCACCGCCTTGGTGGCGGACAGGCGCATCTGCTCGATGTGCTCGTTCACCGAGGCGTCCTTCTCGATGAAGGTGTCCGAGGCGGGGACGTACGCCTCGGGCTGGTAGTAGTCGTAGTAGGAGACGAAGTACTCCACGCGGTTGCGCGGCAGGAACTCGCGCATCTCGCCGTAGAGCTGCGCCGCCAGGGTCTTGTTCGGCGCCAGGATCAGCGCCGGGCGCTGCAGGCGCTCGATGACGTTGGCGATGGTGAACGTCTTGCCGGAGCCGGTCACCCCGAGCAGGGTCTGGTCGGCGAGCCCGTCCGCCACGCCCTCGACGAGGGCGTCGATGGCCTGGGGCTGGTCGCCGGCGGGCTCGAAGCGGGCGTCGAGGACGAACTGCTCAGACATGTTGACTAGTCTCAAGCGCCAGGGCGGGAGTGACAAGAGGCGATCGCGCCGTTTCGCCCCGACAGGGCGGGGCCGGGAGGCCGCCGGGCCCGAAGACGCTGAACTCGATCGCCTGAAGGCTTATCATAACGGTCCAAGATCGTTCGCAACCGGAGCCCGCAACATGGAACTGCAGCTCGCCGAGCGCGTCCAGCGCATCAAGCCCTCCCCCACCCTCGCCGTCACCGCCCGCGCCGCCGAGCTGCGCGCCGCCGGGCACGACGTCATCGGCCTCGGCGCCGGCGAGCCGGACTTCGACACCCCGAGCCACATCGTCGAGGCCGCGGTCACCGCCGCCCGCGCCGGGCAGACGCGCTATACGGCCGTCGACGGCACCGCCGAGCTCAAGCAGGCCATCATCGACAAGCTCCAGCGCGACAACGGCCTCGCCTACGAGCCGAGCCAGATCCTCGTCTCCAGCGGCGCCAAGCAGTCGCTGTTCAACGCCATGGCGGCGCTGCTCAACGAGGGCGACGAGATCGTCATCCCCGCCCCGTACTGGGTCTCGTACCCGGACATGGCCCTCGTCTTCGGCGCCCGGCCGGTCTACGTCAGCGCCGGCGCCGAGAGCCGCTTCAAGATCACCCCCGAGCAGCTCGAGGCGGCGCTGAGCGAGCGGACGCGGATGGTGGTGCTCAACAGCCCCTCCAACCCCACGGGCAGCGCCTACACCCGCGACGAGCTGGCCGCCCTCGGGGCCGTGCTCGAGCGCTACCCGCAGGTCGTCGTCGCCAGCGACGACATCTACGAGCACATCCTCTGGCGCGAGGAGCCCTTCAGCAACATCGCCAACGCCGCCCCGGCCATCGCCGAGCGCACGCTGGTGGTCAACGGCGTCTCCAAGGCGTACGCCATGACCGGCTGGCGCATCGGCTACGCCGCCGGCCCGGCGGAGCTGATCGCCGCCATGAAGAAGGTGCAGTCGCAGAGCACCTCCAACCCGGCCTCCATCTCCCAGGCCGCGGCACTCGCCGCCCTCAACGGCGACCAGGGCTGCATCGCCCCCATGCGCGAGCAGTTCAAGCAGCGCCACGACTTCGTCGTCGAGCGGCTCAACGCCATGCCCGGCGTCCAGTGCGAGCCGTGCGACGGGACCTTCTACTGCTTCCCCAGCGTCGCGCAGGCCATGGAGCGGCTCGGCTTCAGCGACGACGTCGCCTTCGCCGAGCAGCTGATCAGCGACGCCGGCGTCGCCCTCGTGCCGGGCTCCGCCTTCGGCGCCCCCGGCTACGTGCGCATCTCCTACGCCACGAGCATGGAGAACCTCGAGCGGGCCATGGATCGCCTGGCCGGCCGCCTCGTCGGTTGACGAGGCGGTCACCGCATCCCATACTAAGGGCCGCTTTAGGCGAGAAGCACCTATTCCCCGGTAGCTCAGCGGTAGAGCAAGTGACTGTTAATCACTGGGTCGGCGGTTCGAATCCGTCCCGGGGAGCCAGACTGGCCGCACCTCCCGCCCCTGAGGCCCTGAAGAGCTCCCTAGCGGTAGCGCCCGGCTGAAGGCGCCCTCCCGCCCGTCCCCGATCCGTCCAGGATCAGCGCCGCAATAGCCCACCCAGCGGCGGCAGGATCCGGGCGGGGACCCGCTCGCAGTAGGCCCGGTACGCCTCGCCGTACTTGTCCACCAGCCGCTCCTCCTCGTGGACCGACAGCCCCGCCCGCAGCAGCCACCACAGCGGCGTCAGCGCCGCCGCGTAGGCCGCATCCAGGGCCACCGCCAGCCCCAGCCCCCAGAGGATGTCGCCGAGGTACATCGGGTGGCGCACCACCCCGTAGAGGCCGTCGTCGTAGATCGGCGGCCGGCCCTGCCCGTCCGGCTGCCTAGCGGCCGCCCTCAGCCGCACCACCACCCGGGCGAGGATGCCGACGCCGAGCAGCAGCAGCGCCCCGCCGAGGGGCAGCGCCAGCGCCGGCGGCAGGCCCAGGGCCGGCTGCGGCAGGAAGGGGATCAGCGCGCGGGGGCCGAGGTAGCCCAGGCTCGCCGCGATGCCGGCGGCCATGTAGGTGCGGCGGCTGAAGCGCCGCCGGGCGGTGAAGACGGCCATGCCCGTGTAGAGGCCCGTCGCGGCCACGAGGGCCCAGAAGAAGACGTCCATCCAGGGTGCGGTCATCGGCGGCCTCCTGGCGGTGGCGGGAGCTCGCGGCGCATGGTACCAGGCGCCCGCGCCGCTGTGCCGCGCCGGCCCGGGCTAGGGGACCTGGCCCTCCCCCGTCAGCACCATCCGCACCAGCTCCGAGGCGTTGCGCGCCCCGAGCTTGTCCAGCAGCCGCGCGCGGTGGACCTCCACCGTCCGGGTGCTCATGCCCAGCTCGTAGCCGATCACCTTGTTCAGCTTGCCGGCGAGGATGCCCTCCATGACCTGGTGCTCGCGCGGGGTGAGCTGCGCCAGCCGCGCCTCGAGGGCGGCCGCCGAGCGCTGCTGCTCGCGGCGCTGGCGGTCGCGCTCCAGCGCCTCGGCAATGCGCCGGAGGAGCGTCTCGGCGCCGAACGGCTTCTCCAGGAAGTCCAGCGCCCCCTCGCTGATCGCCTCGACGGCCATGGGGATATCGCCGTGGCCGGTGATGAAGACGATCGGCAGGCGCACCCCGCGCCGGCGCAGCTCCCGCTGCAGCTGCAGGCCGTCCATGCCGGGCAGGCGGACGTCGAGCACCAGGCAGCCGGCCGTCTCCGCGGAGATGGCCGTAAGCAGCGCCTCGGCGCCCTCGAGCGCCACGGTGGCGTAGCCGGCGGTGGCGACCAGGAACGACGTCGCCTGGCGCACGTCCGGATCGTCATCGACGATGTAGACCCGCTCGACGCTCATGCCGCCCTCTTGCCCCGCGACGCCGCCAAGGGCAGGTGGACCCGGAGCAGCGCCCCGCCCCCCTCGGCGTCCGCCGCCTCGATCGTCCCGCCGTGGGCCCGCAGCA
>NZ_NRSH01000074.1 GCF_016584055.1 Halorhodospira neutriphila | reverse complement strand
GGGAAGGGGTAGGCCAGCTCGAAGAGGAAGCGGCCCGCCAGGTACCCGCCCGTCGCCGCGGTGGGCTGGCTCGGCGCCCGCCGGGACTGGCGGGCCAGCCCCATGGCGCTGCTGCGCCGCGGGGAGGGGTGAGGGCGCGGTGCCGGGGCAGCGAAGACTGCGCTTGAAACGGGATTGAAACATCTTGTAAAAGGGCCGTTGCCTAGGGCGAGTCTGGCACAGGGATCTGGGCAAGGCCTGATGGCGGGGCGCCGGGCAGGGGAGCGAGGCCCGGGACGCCTCGAGGGCGCCCTAGGGCCAGCCGGATGCCGCCGCAGCGGCGCCCTGGAGGAACGACGACAAGGCAGCATCAAAAAACCGAGAAGGAGAACGCCATGAGGAGACAGCTCATTACCGCCGCCGCAGCCGCCACGGCCCTGGCCGCCCCCGGGGCGGTGCTCGCCGACGAGGGCCCCACCGTCTACGGCTTCGTCAACCTCTCCGTCGACTACGAGGGCTACGACGGCGCCCCAGGCAGCGAGGACGGCGACGTAGCCATGAACACCGGCCTGTCGCACTTCGGCTTCCGCGGCTCGGAGACCCTCGACAACGGCATGGAGGCCATCTACCAGGCCGAGGTGGGTTGGACGTATACGGGCGACAGTACTGGGACGCCGGGAGAGAATGGAGGAACTCTCAAAGACGGTAACGATAATACAGTCACATTAGCGGGTGAAGAGTACACGGTTGAGGACGACTGGATCACCCAGAGCCGCGACAGCTTCGTGGGGCTGCGGGGCGACTTCGGCCAGGTGACCTTCGGCCGGCAGAGCGCCGCCAACCAGTTCGTCTACGACGGCCCCGGCAAGGAGTGGGTCGCCCAGGTGGGTACCCCGGCCGGCGCCATCCATATGGGGATGCCGAGCCGCTACAACAACATGGTCCGCTACAACGCCCCGGGCGGGCAGACCGCCGGCGGCGGCGAGGTGGACGCCCAGCTGAGCTTCGTGCCCAGCGAGGGCGAGGAGCCCGGCGACCACATCTACAACGCCCGGGCGAGCTACAGCCAGGGCCCGGCCTCCGGCGCCGTCTCTCTGTGGCACGCCAAGGATGCGTCGGCGCCCCTACCGGAAGGGGATAACACGGTGGCCTCCCTCGCCGCCCGCTACGACCTCGGCTTCGTCCAGCTCGGCGCCCAGGCCTCCGGGCGGGACTCGGACGCGTCGGACGCCGACGACATGGCCTACTCCCTCGGCATGTCCGCCCCCTTCGGGGATGGCAACCGGGTCAAGGCCATCGTCACGCAGCTCAGCGCCGACGCCGACGACAGCGACTACACGACGGCGGCCCTCGGCTACGATCGCATCCTGAGCGAGCGCACCGAGCTGCGCTTCGCCGTGGCCTCGACCTTCAACGACAAGAATTCGGGCCCGGAGGGTGAGGGCGTAACGCCCCACGACTACGGCGCCTACGGGCCGTCCTCCGGGGTAACCCCGGCGAAGGACGAGACCCACACCACGCTCAGCGCCAACCTGCGCCACAGCTTCTAGGGCCGTCCGCGCCCTGGGGAAAGGCCGCCGGCGGGCCCCCGCCGGCGGCTCCCGCCTCCCGATCCGCCCCCTCGCTCTCCCTGCCGTACCTCCTCGGGGCCGCTAGAGTCTTGACAGGAGGGGTGCGCGTTGCCGAGATTGTGCGCTGCGGCATCCGGCGCCCGAGCGCTGCTGACTTCCGCCCACCGTTTTCGAGGAGCGAGGACCCGCCATGGTGCACCCGATGATGTCCGATACCGAGGAGGGCGAGCGCCAGGCCCTGACCGTCGACCGCCTCTACCACGCCGGCATCGGCCGCTTCAGCCTGGGCCTGTCGCCGGCGGCGCTGTCGCTGGCGGCCTTCGACTGGGGGATCCACCTGGCCGCCCAGCCCGGCAAGCAGTTCGCCCTCATGGAGGAGGCCGGCCGCGATGCGATGCGCTTCGGTGCCTACGCGGCGGGGCGGCTCACGGGCACCTGCCCGGAGCCGTGCGCGGGGCCCTCCTCCGGGGAGGACGACCGCTTCGAGGGCAAGCAGTGGCAGAACTTCCCCTACGACCTGATCCACCAGGGCTTCCTGCTCACCCAGCAGTGGTGGCAGAGCGCGACCACCGGGGTCCGCGGCGTGACGCAGCACCACGAGGACGTCGTCCGCTTCCTCAGCCGCCAGGTCCTCGACTTCTACTCGCCCTCCAACTACCTCCCCACCAACCCCGAGGTCCTCGAGGAGACGGTGCGCCAGGGCGGCGCCAACCTCATGCGCGGCTTCGCCAACGCCCTCGAGGACACCGAGCGCAACCTCAGCGAGCGCCCGCCGGTGGGCGCCGAGGAGTGGCAGGTGGGTGAGGACCTCGCCTGCACTCCGGGCAAGGTGGTCTACCGCAACCGGGTCATGGAGCTCATCCAGTACGAGCCGGCCACTAAGACGGTCTATCCGGAGCCGGTGCTCATCGTCCCGGCGTGGATCATGAAGTACTACATCCTCGACCTGCGCCCGGGCCGCTCGCTGATCGAGTACCTCGTCAACAAGGGGCACACGGTCTTCACCATCTCCTGGAAGAACCCCGGCCGGGACGATAGCAACCTCGGCATGGACGACTACCGCCGTGACGGGGTCATGGCGGCCCTCGAGGCGATCAACCACATCGTCCCCGAGCGCAAGGTCCACTCGGTGGGGTACTGCCTCGGCGGCACCCTGCTGATGCTCGCCGCCGCCACCATGGCCCGCGACGGCGATGACCGCCTGGCGAGCATGACCCTCCTGGCGGCCCAGGCGGACTTCACCGAGCCCGGCGAGCTGGAGCTGTTCATCGACGAGGGGCAGGTCACCTTCCTCGAGGACATGATGTGGGAGCAGGGCTACCTCGACGGCTCGAAGATGGCCGGCGCCTTCCAGCTGCTACGCTCCAACGACCTCATCTACTCGCGGATCATCCACGACTACCTGATGGGCAAGCGCGGCTCGGTCATCGACCTGATGGCGTGGAACGCCGACACCACGCGGCTGCCGTACCGGATGCACAGCGAGTACCTGCGCCGCCTGTTCCTCAACAACGACTTCGTCGAGGGCCGCTACGACGTCGGCGGCCAGCCCATCCACATCGGCGACATCCAGCTGCCGACCTTCGCCGTCGGCACCGAGAAGGACCACATCGCCCCGTGGCGCTCGGTCTACAAGATCAACCGCTTCCTGCCCCAGGCGGACGTGACCTTCGCCCTGACCACCGGCGGCCACAACGCCGGCATCGTCACGCCGCCCGGCCACCCCCGGCGGACCTACCGCCTCCACACCCGCCGGGTCGGCGAGCTCTACCTGCCGCCGGAGCTCTACCTCGAGCAGGTCGGCTCGAAGACGGGCTCCTGGTGGCCGGACTGGGAGGCGTGGCTGCGCGAGCGCTCGGGCAGCCGCGTGGCGCCGCCGCCGGTGGGCCTGACCGAGGGCAGCTACCAGCCCCTGGCCGAGGCGCCGGGGACCTACGTCAAGCAGCGCTAGGGCAGGGGAGCAGGCATGGCGACCACGATCCGCAACCACCCCTACGACGAGCTGAGCGTCGGCGACCGGTTCGAGACGACGAGCCGGCTCAACCACGAGGACCTGCGCACCCTCGGCGAGGGGCTGTGGCCGAGCACCGTGCTCATCAACGCCGTGTGCACGGAGTTCCCCGGCGCGGGCACGGAGCCCGTGGCCCAGGACCTGCGCTACGAGGGCCGCATCTGCCTCGGCGATACGGTGACGGTGGCCCTCGAGGTGGTGGACAAGCAGGCCGAGGACCGCCGGGTGGTCATCGACGCCCGCGCCTTCAAGGAGACCGGCGAGGCGGTGATCAGCGGCCGGATCACCGCCCGCGCCCCGGCCGAGCCCCTCGAGAGCGAGCCGAGCGCCTCCATCGCCGGGACCACCAAGGGGCGCCGCCGCCAGCTCCACCGCCTGCTGCGCATGGCCGACGAGGTCTCGCCGATGAGCGTGGCGGTGGTCCACCCCGTCGACGCCCTGTCGCTGCAGGGCGCGCTGCAGGCGGCCGAGCACCAGCTCGTCAGCCTCACCCTCGTCGGCCCGGCGCACAAGATCCGCGCCGCCGCCGAGGAGGCCGAGGTGGCCCTCGGCTCGATCCCGGTCATCGACGTCGAGCACTCCCACGAGGCGGCGGAGGTCGCCGTGGACCTGGCCCGGCGCGGCGAGGTCGAGGGCCTGATGAAGGGCTCGCTGCACACCGACGAGCTCATGGGCGCGGTGGTCGACCGCAACAAGGGGCTGCGCACCGAGCGGCGGATCAGCCACGTCTACGCCATGGACGTGCCGAGCTACCCGAATCCGCTGCTGATCTCCGATGCGGCGATCAACATCGCCCCGAGCCTGTCGACGAAGCGGGATATCTGCCAGAACGCCATCGAGCTCGGCCACGCCCTCGGCGTCGAGCAGCCCAAGGTGGCGATCCTCTCGGCCACCGAGTCGGTGAACCCGGAGATCTACTCCACCCTCGACGCCGCGGCCCTGTGCAAGATGGCCGACCGGGGGCAGATCACCGGCGGGCTCCTCGACGGGCCGCTGGCCTTCGACAACGCCATCTCCGAGAGCGCGGCGCAGACCAAGCACATCCACTCGGCGGTGGCCGGCCACCCGGATATCCTCATCGCCCCGGACCTGGAGGCGGGGAACATGCTCGCCAAGCAGCTCTACTACCTCGCCGACGCCGAGGCCGCCGGCATCGTCCTCGGCGCCCGGGTGCCGATCATCCTCACCAGCCGCGCCGACGACGTCATCGCCCGGCTGGCCTCCTGCGCCATCGCCCTGCTGGTCGCCGACCGCAAGCGCCGCGGCCTGGCGCACCTCTAGGGGAGGGGATCGCCATGAGCGACGGGGTCCTTGTCCTGAACGCCGGCTCGTCGAGCATCAAGTTCGCCCTCTACCAGGAGTGCGCCGACGGCGGCCTCGCCCCCCAGGTCCACGGCCAGGTCGAGGGGCTGCGCTCGACGGCCCAGCTCCACATCGACACCGGCGGCGGCGACCAGGTCACCGAGATGCCCCCCGGCTCGGACCACGAGTCCGCCCTGCAGGCCGTGCTCGACGCCGTCGACCGCCACCTCGGCGGCATCGAGATCCGCGGCGTCGGCCACCGCATCGTCCACGGCGGCCGCGAGCACCACGCCCCGGCGGTGATCGACGAGGCGCTCCTCGAGGCGCTCCGCGAGCTCGAGCCCCTCGCGCCGCTGCACCAGCCGCACAACCTCGCCGCCGTCGCCGCCCTGATGCGCACCGCGCCGGAGCTGCCCCAGGTGGCGTGCTTCGACACCGCCTTCCACCGCACCCAGCCCGCCGTCGCCCAGCGCTTCGCCCTGCCGCGCGAGTACGAGCAGCGCGGCGTCCTGCGCTACGGCTTCCATGGCCTCTCCTACGAGTACATCGCCGAGCGCCTGCCGGCCTACGACGAGCGGGCCGCGGCCGGGCGGACCGTGGTCGCCCACCTCGGCTCCGGGGCGAGCATGTGCGCCCTGCACGGCGGGCGCAGCGTCGCCACGACCATGGGCTTCACCGCCCTCGACGGGCTGCCCATGGGGCAGCGCTGCGGCAACCTCGACCCCGGCGTGGTCCTGCACCTGATGCGCCAGGAGGGCCTCTCCGCCGACGAGATCGAGGCGCTGCTCTACCGCCGCTCCGGGCTGCTCGGCGTCTCGGGGCTCTCCGCGGACATGCAGGTCCTGCTCGAGAGCGACGCCCCCGAGGCCGCCGAGGCGGTCGCGCTCTTCTGCTACCGGGCGGTGCGCGAGATCGGCGGGCTGGCCGCCGCCCTCGGCGGGCTCGACGCCCTGGTCTTCACCGCCGGCATCGGCGAGCACGCCCCGACGGTCCGGGCGCGCATCCTCGGCGCCCTGGAGTGGCTCGGCCTGCGCCTCGACCCGCAGGCGAACAGCGCCGGCGGGCCGCGGATCACCACGGCCGACAGCCCGGTGAGCGCCTGGGTCGTCCCCACCGACGAGGAGCGGATCATCGCCGGCCATACCGAGGCGCTGCTGCGCGGCTGACCGGAGCGGGGGCTCGATCCGCGCCGTGCGGGACGCCGTTGGTGACGGGGCCTGGAAGGGGCGTACAATGGGGGTCTCGCCTATCAGAGGCCGCAGGCGCATGACCGACCGCTACCCCGAGACCCTGCACTGCCGCACCGTCGCCCGCTCCCGGCTCTTCCGCGTCGAGTCCGTGGGCCTGCGCTTCGGCAACGGGGTCGAGGTCGAGTACGAGCGCCTCGGGGCCGGCAGCCACGGCGCCGTGCTGGTGGTGCCGCTCAACGCCGCCGGCGAGGTCCTGCTCATCCGCGAGTACGCGGCGGGGACCGAGCGCTACGAGCTCGGCCTGCCCAAGGGGCGGGTCGAGGGGGGCGAGGACCCCCTCGAGGCGGCCAACCGGGAGCTCATGGAGGAGGTCGGCTTCGGCGCCGAGCGGCTCACCTCCTTGCGGCGCCTGACGCTGGCGCCGGGGTACCTGAGCCACCACACCGAGATCATCCTGGCGCAGGGGCTCTACGAGCGGCGCCTGCCCGGCGATGAGCCGGAGGCCATCGAGGTGGTGCCCTGGCCGCTCGCCGAGCTGGAGGGGCTGCTCGGCGATCCCGCGCTCAGCGAGGCGCGCTCCATCGCCGCGCTCTACCTCGCCCGGGACTACCTGGCGCGTACCGCTGCCCCGGCCGGGGAGTGACGGCGGGGCGGGCGAGGGGGCGCGCTCAGCCCAAGAATCGAGAGGGGGTTCGATGACGAGCAGTGACTGGGAGGCGTGGCGCGAGCCGCTGCGCGAGATCGCCGAGGCCGCCGGGGCGCGCATCCTCGAGGTCTACGAGGGGGCCGACGCCGGCTTCGAGGTGGAGGCGAAGGCCGACGAGACGCCCCTGACCCGGGCCGATCGCGCCGCCCACGAGCACATCCGGGCGGCGCTGCAGCGCCTGGCGCCCGACCTGCCGCAGCTCTCCGAGGAGGGCGAGGAGATCGACGCGGCGAGCCGCCGGCAGTGGCGGCGCTACTGGCTGATCGACCCGCTCGACGGCACCCGGGAGTTCATCAAGCGCAACGGCGAGTTCACCGTGAATATCGCCCTGGTGGACGGCGGCCGGCCGGTGCTCGGCGTCGTCCACGCCCCCGACGGCGGGGTGAGCTGGAGCGCGGTCGCCGGCGGGAGCGCCTACCGCCACGAGGCCGGCGGCCAGCGGGCCCTGCAGAGCCGGTCGGCGCAGCCGCCGTGGACCGTCGTGGTCAGCCGCTCCCACCGCGAGGCGGCGGTCGAGCAGCTCCTCGAGCGCGTCGGCGACTACCGCGAGCTCTCCGTGGGCAGCTCGCTGAAGATCTGCCGCGTCGCCGAGGGGGAGGCCGATCTCTACCCGCGCTTCGGGCCGACCTGCGAGTGGGATACCGCCGCCGCGCAGTGCGTGCTCGAGGCCGCCGGCGGCGCCCTGATGGATATCGGGCTGACGCCCCTGCGCTACAACACCGCGGACTCCCTGCTGAACCCGGACTTCATCGCCGTCGGCGATCCGCGGCAGGATTGGGGGACGCTGACCCGGGGGCTCGAGTGGGAGGCGCGGCGCTAGGCGCGCTTGCTATAGTGGTCGAAGGGGTGCATCATTCGTTCCAGAGTGGGTCCGCTCCGGAGAGGGCATGAGCGAGATCGAGACGGCGGCGCCGGTCGAGGAGGTTGAGCAGCGGCTCGCCCGCATCAGCGAGCGCATCGCCGAGGCCGTCGCGGCGGTCTGCAGCGATCCCGGCGCCTCCCCTGTGCTCCGCGCGGTCTTCGAGGAGCTGCTGCGCAACAGCGAGGCGACGCTCACCTGCCTCGAGTGCGGCCGCTTCGGCGCCTGCTTCCGGGAGCGCGTCGCCGAGCTCGAGCAGGCCGCCGAGTCCGCCAAGGCGGCCGCCGTCGCCGACGAGGGCGCCGCCGAGCGGACCCAGGAGCGCATCCTGGTCGCCCACGAGGCCCTGCGCGAGCTCAAGTCCGTGCTCCGCTGCGGGCTCAGCTGCAGCGACGCCTGGGAGCGCGGCCGCTGCGGCTGATTTGACATGGATCGCCCCGCTCGCTATTTTCCGCTTTATTATCGAGAGTTACCCGTTAGCCCGGTCCTCGGACCGCACTCATGAATCGGTCCCGCCCCCGGGACTGGCACCGCTGATCACACCCTAGGCAGTTATCCGGCGCCGAGTGCAGCGGTGTGAGCTGCCTGAATCCAATCCGAACTGGAGGTCTTCAACCGTGAGCGACGCAATCGTGCACGCCAGCGACCAGGATTTCGAGGAGGTCGTGCTCCAATCCAACACGCCGGTGCTGGTCGACTACTGGGCCGAGTGGTGCGGTCCCTGCAAGATGATCGCCCCCATCCTCGAGGAGATCGCGGGCGAGTACGGCGACCGGCTGAAGATCGTCAAGCTCAACATCGACGAGAACCCCGAGACCCCGCCCAAGTACGGCATCCGCGGGATCCCCACGCTGATGCTGTTCAAGAACGGCAACGTCGAGGCGACCAAGGTCGGGGCCCTGTCCAAGTCCCAGCTGACCGCCTTCATCGACAGCAACCTGTAGCGCCGCAGCCTAGAGCGCCGGGTGCCTTGCCGAGCGGCCGTCGCCGCAGCCTCTAGGCCCGCGGCTGCCCGGTGCTCAAGGGCGTTGTGTCCTCCTCCACGCTGAAGCGAGCCATGAACCTCACCGAGCTCAAGAGAAAGCCTGCCACCGAGCTGCTCGAGATCGCCCAGTCCATGGGCATCGAGGGCACCGCCCGCTCCCGCAAGCAGGACATCATCTTCGCCATCCTCAAGGCCCACGCCAAGAACGGCGACTCCATCTACGGCGACGGCGTCCTCGAGATCCTGCAGGACGGCTTCGGCTTCCTGCGCTCCGCCGACGCCTCCTACATGGCCGGCCCCGACGATATCTACGTCTCGCCGAGCCAGATCCGCCGCTTTGCGCTGCGCACCGGGGATACCATCACCGGCAAGATCCGCCCGCCCAAGGACGGCGAGCGCTACTTCGCCCTGCTCAAGGTCGACCAGATCAACTTCGAGCCGCCGGAGGCGGCGAAGAACAAGGTCCTCTTCGAGAACCTCACGCCGCTGTTCACCCGCGAGCGGATGCACATGGAGCGGGGCAACGGCTCCACCGAGGATATCACCGCCCGGGTCATCGACCTCGTCGCCCCCGTGGGCAAGGGCCAGCGCGGGCTCATCGTCTCGCCGCCAAAGGCCGGCAAGACGATGATGCTCCAGAACATCGCCCAGAGCATCAACGCCAACTACCCGGAGTGCTACCTCATCGTGCTGCTCATCGACGAGCGGCCCGAGGAGGTCACCGAGTTCGCCCGCTCGGTGCTCAGCGCCGAGACGGTCTCCTCGACCTTCGACGAGCCGGCCTCGCGGCACGTCCAGGTCGCCGAGATGGTCATCGAGAAGGCCAAGCGCCTCGTCGAGCACAAGAAGGATGTCGTCATCCTCCTCGACTCCATCACCCGCCTCGCCCGGGCCTACAACACCGTGGTGCCCTCCTCGGGCAAGGTGCTCACCGGCGGTGTCGACGCCAACGCCCTGCACCGGCCCAAGCGCTTCTTCGGCGCCGCGCGCAACGTCGAGGAGGGCGGGAGCCTGACCATCCTCGCCACCGCCCTGGTGGAGACCGGCTCGCGCATGGACGAGGTCATCTACGAGGAGTTCAAGGGCACCGGGAACATGGAGCTGCACATGGACCGGAAGATCGCCGAGAAGCGCATCTATCCGGCCATCCACCTCAACCGCTCGGGGACGCGGCGCGAGGAGCTGCTCATGACCCCCGACGAGCTGCAGAAGACCTGGATCCTGCGCAAGCTCCTGCACAACATGGACGAGGTGGCCGCCATCGAGTTCCTGCTCGACAAGCTCAAGGACACCAAGACCAACACCGAGTTCTTCGAGGCCATGAAGCGCTGATCCGCCGCGCGGCGGTGGGCGGGGCGTGGCTGCGCCGCCGGGCGAGACCGGGTACGGTAGGAGAGGGACTGGATCCTCCCGCCCCCGAGCCGACCCTGGAGGCCGTATGCCCGCGATCCGCTTCCTCGCCCCGCCGCTGCTGGCGGCCCTCGCCCTGGGCCTCGCCGCCTGCGGCTCGAGCCCGGAGAGGGCCGAGGCGCCCGAGGCCGACTCGAGGCTCGGCCTCCCGGGCTGGTACGTCGAGCGCCGCACCCCCGGCGAGCCTATGGTCCTCTACGGCTTCGGCGCCTCCCAGGCCGAGCCCGACTACCCCGACCCGATGCGCCGCCAGGCCCGCATGAACGCCGCGGCGGAGATCGCCGAGCAGCTCACCCAGACCCTCCAGGCGCTCAACTCCGAGTACTTCGACCGCCAGGACCTCGGCCGGGAGGGGGACGCCCGCACCCGGCAGCAGCTCCGGCAGAGCGTCGAGCAGTGGATCGACCAGACCCTCGTCGGGGTGGAGTACGCGCGCACCGACGTCACCGACGACGGCCGCTGGGTGGTCATGGCGCGCTACGACCTCCAGCAGGAGTTCGACGCCTACTTCAACGCCATCGGCGCCGACGACCAGGCCCTGCGCTCGGACCTGCGCTCGGCGGCCGCGGAGCACCTGGAGCGGCTGCGTGAGCGTGCCGCGCAGTAGCCGGGCGGCGGCTTGTCCCGGCTGACGGCCGCGGCCGCCGCCCTCGCGGCGGCCCTCCTCGCCGCCGGCTGCGCCGGGCTCGGCGGCGAGCGCTACCCCGACGCCGCCGAGCTGCGCGAGCAGGGCCGGGCGCAGGCGCGCGCCGGCTACGCCTACGGCCACGGGAGCGGCGCTACCCCCGAGCAGGCGCGCCAGTCCGCCCTCTACGAGATCGCCGGGCAGGTGGTGACCGCCGTGCGCGGCGAGCAGCGCGCGGTCTTCCGCGCCCTGCAGCGCCGGGGCGAGCTCGGCGAGGGGCAGGTCGAGCAGGCCGCCGAGATGGCGCTGACGGCCACCGTGGCCTCGCTGAGCCACGTCGCCGTCGAGGGCGCCGAGGTGGTCGCCGAGCGGCGGGTGCGGCAGGGCTGGTACGTCCGCGTGCGCGTTCCCGAGCGGCGCCTGGCCCGCATGCGCGCCGAGGCGCGGCGCAAGGCCCCGGCCCTGGCGCAGTTCGAGCGCGTCGAGGCCGTCCCCGCCGGCGAGCCGGGCCGGCGCTTCGTCCGCGCCGTACACGGCCTGGAGACTGTCGAGCGCACCGGGGTCGGCACCGCCCGGCTCTACAGCGCCGAGGCGGGGGAGACCACCTTCGGCGCCTACTTCCGCACCGCCATCCGCGAGGCGGCGCGGCGCATCCAGGCGCTGCCCGTCGTCGAGGGGGAGCGGGTGCGCTTCGCCGTGGTGGACCGCGAGACCCTCCAGCCGCAGCCGAACCTGGCGGTGCGCACCGGCGGCTGGGAGTGGGCCACCGACGCCGACGACCACCAC
>NZ_NRSH01000073.1 GCF_016584055.1 Halorhodospira neutriphila | reverse complement strand
TCCCCCTCGGCGGGGGCCGGCTCCGAGGCCCCGGGCTGGCCGGGCTCGCCGGCGCCGCCGAGGCGCTCGGCGAGCGCCTCCCAGTTGCCCCGCCCCTCGGCGTTGCGCATCAGCCGCACCACCGGCCGCTCGAGGACGAGGGTGCGCGTCTCGAGCCGGCCCTGGAGCAGGGGCCAGACCTTGATCGCCGCCTCGAGGCTGTCGATCTCGACGAAGGGCGCGTCGTAGAAGCCCTCGGCGTCGGCGAGGGTCGTCCGGCCGAGCTCCAGCCCCAGCCACGGGTAGAAGGACCAGCCGATCTCGCCCTCGATGCGCAGCTCGCGCCCGGTCTGGCGCTCGACGGCGGCGGCGATCTCGTCGCGGTAGTCGTTGGGGTCGATGACGGTGACGGCCACCGCGATGACAGCGACGACCGCCACCACCAGGGCGAGCGCCACCAGGGCGAGCCACTTCAGGAGCCGGAGCATGGGCCTGCCTCCTCCTTGATCCGTTGTTTTCGCGCAGCCTAGCGCACCTGCCACGGCCGCGGCGAGCCGGCGCTAGGCGGGCCCCTCGCCGGCCGGCTCGAGGCCGTAGAGGCGCTCGCTGCCCTTGGGTCCCCACGCCTTGGGGAAGAGGCTCTGGATGGCGCCGCGGCGCTGCTCGCCGACCCCGATGGGGTAGCCGCGGTAGCGCACCAGCACGTAGCCGCCCTCCGGGCCCTCGGGGCGGCGCTCCGGCCCCGGCACCACGGCCCGGCGGCGCATGAAGGCGGCCGCCTCGGCGGCGTCCACCTCGAGGACCTGCCGCCGGGCGTGGGGCCCGAGGGCCAGGGCCGCGGCGGTAGCCGGCTTGGGCCAGCGGCTCTCGGCGCGCACCGCCGGGAGCCCGGCGCCCTCGCGGATCGCCGCCCGCGGCGGGCGCTGGTCCGAGGCCACGATGCGGGTGTACTTGCGCCCCTCGTAGAAGGCGGTCAGCCCGGCGAGGACCGACTCGGGCACGCCGAAGGCGTCGCGGAAGACGGCCAGCCGGGACTGGGCGTCCGGGTCGGCGGCGACCGGCTCCGGGTCGGCCTGCCCCCGGCCCGGCTCGAGGCGCCGGAAGACGGCGACGAAGAAGCCGCCGGTGTCGTTGTGGTGGGGCCAGAGCCGGCCGCAGCGCGCCAGCGCCGGCCCGAAGCGCTGCCCGCCCCAGGCCTCGAGCCCGGGCTCGAGGTGCAGCCCCGGCACCCGGGCGGGCAGCAGCTCGACGGCGCCACCGAAGCGCTCCAGGGCGGCGGCCACCACCGCCTCGTTCTCCTCGGGGGCGAAGGTGCAGGTGGCGTAGACCAGCGTCCCGCCGGCGCGGGTCATCTCCAGGCCGCGGTGGAGCAGGCGCTGCTGCAGGCGGCTGAGCCGCTCGCGGAACGGCTCGGGCGTCGCCTCGGCGGCGAGGGCGTTCTTGCGGAAGGTGCCCTCGCAGGAGCAGGGGGCGTCGACGAGGACCCGGTCGAAGGTCCCCACCTCCCACGGCATCCCCTGGCCGTCGCGCACGGTCTGGGCGACGTTGACGACGCCGAGGCGCTTGAGGGTCTGGCTGAGGGCGCCGTGGCGGCCGCGCTTGGCGTCGTTGGCCACCACCGTGCCGCGGTTGCCGAGGGCGTCGGCGATCTGCGCCGTCTTGTTCCCCGGCGCGGCGCACAGGTCCAGGGCCCGCTCGCCGGGCCGGGGGTCGAGCAGCGCCGCCGGCAGCATCGAGGCGGCCTCCTGGGGCTGGAAGAGCCCGGCGATGAAGCCCCAGTGGCAGCCGGGCCGGAAGCCGCCACCGACGGTCAGCGCCTCGGCGTGCCAGGGCACCGGCTGCGGGTCGAAGCCCTCCTCGTGGAGCAGGGCGATCAGGTCTTGCCGGGAGATCCGCCCGGTATTGACCCGGATGCACGGCAGCAGCGGCTGCTCGAGGGCGGCGCAGAAGCCCGCCCAGTCGTCGACCAGCTCCCGGTAGCGGCTGTAGGCCGACTCGCTGGCGGCCAGGTCCTGCGGCGGCTCGTATCGGTCCATAGGCAACTCACCCCCCAAACGATCCATCCAGTGATTGACGATCCATAAGGGATGGCAATGATGCTAGCAAGCGGCGCTGAAGTCCACGCGCCTGTTAGGATTGATCCGACGCATACCCTTAGAGGGAGAGCGGTCTATGCGCAGCGCCCCGACCCCCGCAGAAGACGAGCAGCGCCTTGCGGAGCTGCACAGCTACGGCGCCCTCGACACGCCCGCCGAGGAGGCATTCGACCGGCTCACCCGGCTCGCCTGCCAGGTCTTCGAGGCGCCCATCGCTACCATCACCCTCGTCGACCGGGACCGGCAGTGGTTCAAGTCGGTCCGCGGCCTCAACACCTGCCAGACGGCGCGCTCGATCTCCTTCTGCGGCCACGTCGTCGCCAGCGGCGAGCCGCTCATCGTCGAGGACACCCACCGCGACGAGCGCTTCCACGACAACCCCCTCGTCGTCGACGCCCCCGGCATCCGCTTCTACGCCGGCGTGCCGCTGACCACCCGGCGGGGCTTCCACATCGGCGTCCTCTGCGTCCAGGACACCGAGCCGCGCCCCTTCGACCGGCGCCGGCTGCCCATCCTCCAGGACCTCGCCGCCGTCACCGTCGACGAGCTGGAGCTGCGCAAGGCCCACCGCCGGCTGGAGGTCGAGCAGGAAATCGCCGAGGAGATCCTGCAGCGGGCGACGCGCTCGGCCTCGCTCGCCCTGCCCGGGGTGCGCTGGCACTACCGGCCGGCCGAGGCCCTCAGCGGCGACATCCTGCTCGGCGGCGAGCGCCCCGACGGCAGCCTGCTCTTCCTGCTCGGCGACTTCACCGGCCACGGCATCTCGGCGGCCATCGGCGCTCCCGTGCTCGCCGGGCGCTTCCACGACGCCGTCGAGGCGGGCGAGACGGCGGAGGGGCTGCTCAGCGCCCTCAACCGCGAGTTCCGGCGGACCCTGCCGCCGGATATGTTCCTCGCCGCGGTGCTGATCGAGCTCGACCCGGCGCAGCGGCGCATCGGCGTCTGGAACGGCGGGATGCCCGCCCTGGCGCTCTGCGGCGAGGCGGGGCCGGCGGCGGTGTTCCCCTCCGAGGGGCTGCCGCTCGGGGTGGCCGCCAGCGCCGGGGACGCGCCGGCCTACCCCCTCGCCTACCGGGCGGTCCTGCCCGGCGAGGCCCTCTACGCCTGCTCCGACGGCGTCCTCGAGGGCGTCGACGAGCAGGGGCGGTTCGAGGGCCAGGAGCTCGCCGCCCTGCTCGGCGAGGCGCCGGCCGGCGGCCGCCTCGAGCAGCTCCAGGCCCGGATCGCCCGGGCGCACCGGCTCAGCCGGGAGCGCGACGACGCCACCCTCCTCGAGCTCGACCTCGGGCGCCTCCTGCCGGCGGGGGAGCGGGCTAGCTAGCGCGGCGCTGCTGCAGGGCCGTACGGGCGCGGATGCCGAGGCGGCGCGGTAGCCAGAGGCGGTCGATGAACAGCACGCCCTGGAGGTGGTCCACCTCGTGGCCCACGCAGACGGCCTCCAGGCCCTGGAGCCGGGCGGTGAAGGGCGCCCCCGAGGGGTCCAGGGCGCGGACGGTGATCCGGGTCGGGCGCTTGACCAGCCCCTTGCGGCCGGGCACGGAGAGGCACGTCTCCTGGACGTAGCCGCGGGCGGCGCTGGCCGTGATCTCGGGGTTGACGAAGACCCGCCGGGCCTCGCCGCGGCCGGAGGCGTCGCAGACGATCACCTGCCGCTGCACATCCGCCTGGGGGGCGGATAGCCCGAGGCTCCCGTGGGCGTCCATGGTCTCGAACAGGTCGGCGACGAGCTGCTCAAGCCCCGCGTCGAAGGTCTCGACGGGCTCGGAGGCGTGGCGCAGCCGGGGGTCGGGGTACTCAAGGATGCTCAGCCTGGCCATGCCCGGGTCCTCCTCTCCGACGAGCAAGGGGCGGGACCCTAGGGATCCCGCCCCTTGGCTCAGGCCTCTAGAGGCCTGCCGGCCATAGAAGCCGTAGACGGTGCTACAGGACCGTCGCGTGCGGCCTTAGAGCCTCACTCGTTGGCCGGCGTCTGCGCCTCGGCCGCCGGCGCCTCGACAGCGGCGTTACTGCCCTGGAGGAAGGCCGGATACCAGTCGGTCTGGGTCAGGACTGCCGTATGGACGAGGAGCGACAGCAGCACCACCACGCCCAGGAAAAGCGGGAGACCGACCTTCGGCGGAACAACGAGCCAGATACGAGCGTTATACATGGTTTAGCCCTCCTTTAGCCGAGCCAGGGCGTATTGATGTAGGCCAGGACGTGCGCGATAAAGGCGATCGCGAAGAAGATCAGCGTCCCGTTGAGCACATAAGCGTGCAGCTCCTGAGCCTCAGGCTCCGTCAGGCCGGAGGGCCATACGCGCTCCGGATCGTCGGACTGTTGCCCCATCATCTTGCTATCGAACATAGCGCTACTCCTCTCGTTGAAGGCGTTTGCCTTTGCGTGGAGATGTGAGCCTAAGCCACCCGTTTATTGAGACCAGGCGGGAGACGGCCCGCATGCCACCTCGATATTGCGAGTACAGATAACCAAGAGGCACCCGGGGCGGTCAATTACGGGGGACATCGTGCCACATGGGGTGCGGTACCATGCCGCTACCCATCCGCCCGGCCGGATCGGCGTTCGCCGGCGAGCGCGCGGCGGATTTCCTCAAGCCCCTCGCCGAGCCGCCGCGCCCGCCGCCGAGGCGAGCCGGGCTACCCGGCGCGCCCGGGCCGCGAGCCCGTGTAGCGGCGCCAGAGGCGCACCAGCGTCCAGCCGATGGAGACCGCCGCCACGGGCCAGGCGGCGAGGCGCAGGGCGCTGTAGAGGGGGAGATCGCCGGCGACGGTCGCCGCCGGCGCCGCCAGCTGCGCGGCGGCCGAGCCGCTGAGCAGCGAGAAGGTGAGCACCGGCGCGGCGTAGTACGGCGCCCGCCGCCGGAGCCCGAGCCAGGCGAAGGCAACCAGGTGGGCCAGGAAGACGGCCAAGGCGAGGAGCAGTCCGATCTTGCCCATGGCGAGCGCATGATCCCTCGAGCGGCGGCTGACGCCCCGTCAGCCCACTGGCAGGCATCATACTGCGCCCCGGCGGGCGCCTCAATTGACGCCGCAGCGGGCCCGGATGGCGGCGATGGCGTCCCAGTGGGCGAGGAAGACCTCGACGCAGTCGATGTCGAGCTTGCCCTCGGCGGCCTCCCGGCGCAGCAGCTCGGCGGCCGCCTCGCACGACCACTGCGGCTTGTAGACCCGCTCGCTGGTCAGGGCGTCGAAGACGTCGGCCACCGCGACGATCCGCCCCTCCAGGGGGATGGCCTCGCCGCTGGCGCCGGTGGGGTAGCCGCTGCCGTCGAGCCGCTCGTGGTGGTAGGCGACGATGTTGTGCAGGAGCGTGGTGCGGCGGTCGTTGTGGAGGCCGAGCTCGTCGGCCATGGAGAGGACCATGGCCACCCCCCGCGGGACGTGCTCGCGGATCTGGGCGAACTCCTCGTCGGTGAGCCGGCCCGGCTTGAGCAGGATGTGGTCCGGGATGGCGATCTTGCCGATATCGTGGACCGGCGCGAACTCGTGGACCATGGCCACGTACTCGTCGCTCAGCGACAGCCGCTCCGCCAGCCCCTGGGCGATGAGCCGGCTGTACTCGCCCATCCGGTGCATGTGGGCGCCGCTCTCGTCGTCGCGGATGCGGCTGAAGCTCAGCGCGGTCTTCGCCGCCCCCCGCAGGACGCGGTTCTTGCGGATGGAGGCCACGGCCATCATCCGCGCCAGGTCGGCGTAGGGGCCGAAGCGCTGGAGCAGCGCCCCGTTGAAGTAGCCCGGCAGGCGGGAGTTGAAGAAGAGGAAGCCGTAGAGCTCGTGCTCGTAGCTCAGCGGCAGGATCATCCCCGAGCGCAGCTCGCTGCCGCGCAGGGCCTCGGTGTGGGGCTGCGTGCCCGGGTGGTGGAGGTAGTCGTCGATGATCCGCGGCTCGCCGGTCTCAGCGAGCTCGGCGAGGGTCGGCACCTGCTCGAGGGCGACCTCGTAGTGGTCGAGGGGGCTGGCCTGGTCGCTGCCGGCGCCGTAGGTCTTCAGCCGCCCGGCCTCGGGCTCGTAGACGGCCACGGCGATGCGGTGGATGGCGCCGCCGTCGAGGCGCTCGTTGATGTGCAGCCGCAGGCGCTCGAGCCGCTCGCTCAGCCGCATGTCCGGCTCCTGCAGGCTCAGCGGCAGGAGGGCCTCGAGGGTAGCCGAGGCGCTACCGGGGCCGGCAGCGCCGCCGGGGTGAACGGGTAAGGGACTGTCGATACTCACGTGCGCCCTCCGGGGGAGGCCCGCCCGCTTCCAGGCAGGCCGCAGGCCGCGGCGAATTTATTTTCATCAAAAGTAACACCGCCGGTGTTGTGGGTTCTAGCCCCTCCCCGGCGCGCCGCCCGACCCGCCTCCTTGCGGCCCCTCTTTCGATCAGCGGCTCCTTCCCTAGCCGCCAGCGAGCAGAAAGCGCATACCGCCGAGGATCAAGCCGGCCTGGGCGAGGAGCAGGCCGCCGGTCCAGACCACCGTCCACTTGATCGTCTCGGACTTGATGGCGGCGATCTCCTTGCGCAGCCGCTCCTCCATCGCCCGGGTCTCCCCACGCAGCTGCTCGAGCTCCTTCCGCAGCTGGCCGTCCCGCTCCTGGGTCTCGTGGCGCAGCTGCTCAATCTCCCGCTGCAGCCGCCCATCCATCTCGCGCATCTCGCCGCGCAGCTGCTCGAGCTCCTTCTGCAGCTGGCCATCCCGCTCCTGGGTCTCGTGGCGCAGCTGCTCAATCTCCCGCTGCAGCCGCCCATCCATCTCGCGCATCTCCCCGCGCAGCTGCTCGAGCTCCTTCTGCAGCTGGCCGTCCCGCTCCTGGGTCTCGTGGCGCAGCTGCTCGATATCCCGGCGCAGCCGCAGCTCGGCCTCGGAGAGGTGGGTCTGGGTGGGCAGCTCGCGGACCTCCGGGTAACGCTCCTCAATGCGCTCAAAGGCCTCGGCGATGAGCCGCGCCCGGGTCTTGTCGTCGGGCGCGGCGGCGAGCTGCTCGTAGAGCTCGATAATGGAGGAGGAGGTCATACAGTCACGCGGTATGGGCGGTGCTGGACAGCCCCATAATAACTCGCTGTCGTTGAGGCGTCCGCTTGCGGCCGCTAGTAGCCGGTGTCGCTGCGGAAAAGATCGCCGTAGATCCGCTCGGCAGACGCCACCTCGGAGGCCGAGAGCTGGGCGAACTCCCGCTCCCGCGCACGCTTGGACAGCCGGCCGCCGTTCTGCTGGAGGAAGCGGAACAGCAGATCGAGCGTTCGCTCCGGCATATCGACCAGCTGCTCGATACGTCGGCAGAACGCGTCGTAGCGGCGGAGGAACTCGGCCTCCTGCGGCAGATCCCGCTCGATTGTCCGCCAAACGCAGTGGTACAGGAACTCCGCATGCGGCGTGGCATCGAAAAAGCGGTAGAAGTCCGCCGTGTTGTTCAGGACGGCCACGTTGCCGCTCTCGGTGGCGCGCCAATCGATGACGGGCAGAAGGCGCCGCGAGTAGTCCTCCAGGACGGCCCTGTAGCGGTCGATCTCCTCGAGCATGACCGCCGATACGGGGAACACCAGACCCGGGGGGTTGAAGCCACGCTCCGCTAGCACGTGGTGGATGAGGTAGCGGTGGATCCGGCCGTTGCCATCCTCGAAGGGGTGGACGTAGATCAGGCCGAAAGCCAGCACGGCCGCGGCAATGACGGGATCGATGTGGGCAGCCGGGCCGCGGTCGAAGGCGATCATGCCTTCCACGAGATCGCGCAGGTGCTCGGGACAAGCGCTGACATGCTCCGGCAAGGGCCGCATGCTGTGATCGCGCGCGCCGACGAAACCGCCCTCCCGGCGAAGCCCGAGCTCCACGAACCGGGCATCGCCGATCACGATGCGCTGCAGGCGCAGGAGCTCGTCGAGATCGAGCGGGTGCTGGCCGGCCTCGCCGATGGCACGCCCCCAGCGCTGGATCCGGTCCTGGGGCGGGTGCTCTCCCTCGATCGCATAGCTCGACCGCGAGTCCTTCAGGAGCAGGAACGCCGCCGTCCGCGAGAGGACCCCTTGAGGGACCGTATCGATCACCGCGCGGGCACGGGCCGCCAGATCGAGCCCGACTAGCGCGTCGAGCGTCTCCGTGCGGGAGACGAGCGGGCAGAACGAGGGCGTGCCGGGCAAGTTGTTCGTCACGCGGTGGCGGGGGGAGGCCTCGCCCTCCCCCGTCCACTGCAGGGCCGGATCGACGACCGGCACGTAATTGCCCTGTGTGGCATCGCCGAGCGGCAGCTGCGCGCCGAGCAGCCACTCGTACAGGAACCAGATCCGGCGCGCATAGCGCCCCGTCGGCTTGGCGCGGACCAACGCTGCCACGGCGGCCGGCCCTACCGCCTGGAAGAGCCGCTTCAGGACGGCGAGATCGAGCCCCTCGTACTTCAGGGCGAAGGTCAGGTGCCCCTCGAGCGTTGCCGGGGGCGCATGGCGCGGCGTCAGCAGCCGCCAGCCGCCCTCGCTGTAGACCTTGTGCCGCTCCGACGTGGCCCACAGCCGGCGCGGCCAGGGAACGCGGAGCCCGTAGGCATCGATCAGCGCGGCGTAGCCTGCCGGGGTGGCCCGCTCGGGCAGCCGGTGCTCGTGAAAAACGGTGACAGCCCCTGAAAAGCGGTTCTGCGTGCCAGCGGCCATGAAAAGCGGCTACGCCTCATGAAAAAGAATAACAACAAAAGATTACCATGAATCTCGATTACGCGGCCGCCTCCGCCTCGCGCGTCTGCTCACGCATCACCAAGACCAAGAGCTGCTGTTGGACCCCCTTGAGCAGGAGGGCGTTCTGTGCAGGCGGTTGATGATGATCCAAGGCACCGAGATGGACGTGGTACGCTCGAGCTAAGCGGACGGAGACCACCATGGCGGCGCAAAAGCACGACCCAGGTTACAAGCGGCTCTTCTCCCAGCCGGAGATGGTCCGGGAGCTGCTCGTCGACTACGTCCGCGAAGACTGGGTCCGCGAGCTCGACTTCGCCACCCTGGAGAAGCAGAACGGCTCCTACGCCACCGAGGACTATCGCGGGCGCCACGACGACGTGATCTGGCGGGTGCGCTGGGGCGAGGACTGGCTCTACGTCTACCTGCTGCTCGAGTTCCAGAGCGGGATCGACCGCTTCATGGCGGTGCGCATGATGACCTACGTCGGCCTGCTCTATCAGGATCTCATCACGCAGGGCAAGCTCACCGACGAGGGGCGACTGCCGCCGGTGCTGCCCGTGGTGCTCTACAACGGCGAGCCGCGCTGGTCGGCAGCGGCCGACATCGAGGAGCTGATCCAGTACGTCCCCGGCGGGCTCGAGGCCTACCGGCCGCAGATGCGCTACCTGGTCCTCGATGAGAAGGCGCTGCTGGAGCAGGAGGACTCCCCAGAGCTGCGCAACCTGGTCCACGCCCTGTTCCGGCTCGAGCACAGCCGGGATCCGCAGGAGATGCTCGCGATCATCGGCAAGCTCGGCGAGTGGCTGCACCAGCCGGAGCAGCGCCGGCTGCGCCGCGAGTTCGCCCTCTGGGTGCAGCGCGTGCTGCTGCGCCGCAAGCCCTTCGCCGAGCAACCGCCGCCTCAAGGGCAAGAGATCCAAGATCTGGAGGAGGTACAAGAGATGCTGGCTGAGCGCATGAATCAGTGGGAGAAGGAGTGGGAGCAGAAGGGGCACCAGAAAGGCCGGCAGAAAGGTCGGCTGGAAGGCGAAGCCAAGATGCTCGCCCGGATGCTCGAGAAGCGCTTCGGTCCGCTGACCGAGCAGCAGCTTGAGCGTATCCAGTCTGCTGACGAGGACACCCTGTGGGCCTGGTCCGACCGCGTCTTCCAAGCCGACAGCATCGATGAGGTCCTCGGTCACGAAGGCTGAGGAGCCGCTTGTAGGCGGGGTCGTGCTGCTGCTCAGCCACGGGCGGACTCCGCGCTCAATCCCCGACTCCCGCCGCAGCCGCTCGCGCAGCGACTCGATGCGCTCGCGCATCGCCGCCGCCCCCTCGGGGTCGCCCATGGCCGAGCGCGCCTCGGCGGTTACCTGGTAGAGCGGCAGCGGCGCCGCCTTCTGGCCGTAGCGCAGCTCCACGCCCGCCTCGAGGACCGCCCGGGCGGCCTCGTCGCCCTCCTCCTGGCGCAGCAGCCGCGCGTAGGCCAGCCGGGCGGAGACGGCGCGGGGGTTGAGGGCGAGGGCCCGCCGGAAGGCGGCCCGCGGGCTGCCCTCGGTCAGCTCGGGGTAGTCGCGGCGCAGCTCGCCGCGGAGGGTGGGGATCTGGGCGCGTAGCGGGTTGCGGTCGCGCGCGGTGTCGAGCAGCCGCATCGCCTCGGCCATCAGCTCGCGGCGCAGCTCGGCCTCCGCCGCCGGCACCTGGGCGAGCAGCCGCTGGTAGAGCTCGGCGTGGTGGAGCCACGGCGGGTCCGCCCAGCCCCAGCGCCGCTGCGCGGTGAGGAAGGCGTGCTCGGCGGCCTCGTAGTCGCCGCTGCGGGTGTGCTCGATGCCCGCTTCCGTCGCCCGCTGCGCCGAGCCGATGAGCCCCACGCTGAAGACGACTAGCGCCAGCGCCCCCGCCCCCGCCGTGAGGGTCAGCGGCCGGCGCCAGTCGGGCAGGCGCAGCACGGCCAGGGGCCGCGCCGGCGCCAGGCGCTCCAGCTCGGCGATGAGGAGGAAGGCGGGGATGAGCATGCTCGCCAGCTGGAGCTGGTAGCTGAAGAGGCCGTGGAGGCCGAGGCCGGCGACGGCGGCGAAGGCCGCGATGGCCCCCGCCGCCGAGGCGGGGTCGAGGGCGCCAATGCGCCCGGCGCGCACCGCGCGGACGAAGAGGTAGACGCAGACGCCGCCGACGGCGAGCACCAGCAGCGGCGCCGGCAGGCCGCGCTCGGCCCAGAAGTGGAGGTAGTCGTTGTGGGCGAACATCCCGGCGGTGCCGTCCCCCGCCGGGCGCACCGCCGCGTAGGCGAGCCAGAAGACGCCCGGCCCCAGCCCGAGCCACGGCGCCTCGCGGATCAGCTCCCAGGTCGCCGCCCACTGCAGGAAGCGCACAGCCCCGGCCTCGTCCGGCGAGCCCAGCGAGGCGATGCGCTCGCCGAGCAGCCGGCCGGTGCCCAGGCCCAGCACGTTGACCAGGTAGGCGGCGAGCAGCGCCCCGACGAAGACCAGCGCCACCGCCGCCAGCCGGCGCCGCCCCACGCCGAGGGCGTAGGCCGAGCCGCCGAGGACCACCGCCAGCGCCGTCGCCGCGGCCAGGAAGGCCGCCCGGCCGCCGTCGAGGCCCACGGCGAAGACCAGGACGAAGAGCGCCGGCAGCAGCGCCCGCTGCGCCCGGGGCGTGCCCAGCAGGCGCTCGGCGCCGGCCAGCCACGCCACGGCGACGGTGGGCCAGAGGAGGTTGACCAGGGCGGCGGCGGAGTTGGGGTTGAGGAAGAGCGCCGTGGGGCGGTGGCCGGT
>NZ_NRSH01000072.1 GCF_016584055.1 Halorhodospira neutriphila | reverse complement strand
GGACCATCACCGACCTCTACTTCGTCCTCAGCGCCCCCGGGGCCAGGGCCACCTCGGTGACGCTGAGGACGAAGTAGAGGTCGGTGATGGTCCGCGTGACGAGCCCGAGCAGCAGCTCGGCCAGGGCGTAGCCCAGGGGGATGCCGGCGGCGGTGCCCAGGGCGCCGAGCAGGAGCCCCTCGGCGACGATGCCGCGGAAGAGCCGTCCGCGGGAGACGCCCACGGCCCGCAGCCGGCCGAGCAGCGGCCGGCGCTGGACCACGGAGAAGGCGATGGCGTTGTAGATCAGCAGCGCGCCGACGAGCAACGCCAGGAGGCTGAAGGCCGTGAGGTTGAGCCGGAAGGCGGCGGTCATCTCGTCCAGGGCCGCGGCGCTGCCCCGGGCGCTGGCCAGGACCGCCCCGGCGGGGAGGCGGCGCTCGATCCGCGCCCGCCAGGCCCGGCGCTCGGCCTCGCCCGCGGGGGCGACCAGGTCGATCCGGTCGATCCGGCCGCGGTGATCGAGCAGGCGCTGCGCCGTGGCCACGTCGACGACCACGGTATCGTCGAGCCCCGCCGCCGTCAGGGGGTCCCGGGGCGTCACCACGGCGGCCACGGTGAGCGCCTCGCGGCGCCCGGCGATCTCCACGGGCAGCCCGTCGCCGGCCTCGAGGCCGAGCCGCCGGGCGTCCTCGGTAAAGAGCACCGCCCGGTCGCCGGCGCCGAGCCACGCCGCCGGGTCCACCTCCAGGGCGGCCCGGGCCACGCTGTCGCGGACCCCCGCCTCGGCCCAGGGGTCGACGCCGAGCAGGCGCAGCGGCCGCCCCTGCGGCCCGGTGACGAAGCCCGTCACCACCGGCGCCGCAGGCCGGACGCCGGCGCGGCGCAGCTCGGCGTAGAGCGCCTCGTCGAGGCCGGCGCTGCCGGCCTGGATGCGGTGGGTCGCCGCCCCGGAGAGCGCCTCGGCCGAGCGGGTGAAGGCCCGCTCGGCCGAGGTATTGGCCAGCTGCACGGCGACGAAGACCGCCACCCCCAGCGCCACCCCGAGCAGCGCCAGGGCCGACTGCCAGGGGTGGCGCCAGTGGTGGCGCAGCCCCGCGCGGGTCAGGAGCAAGCCGCGCTGACCTCCCGCAGGGCGCCGCTGCGCAGCTCCACGATCCGGTCCGCGCGGGCGGCGACCTCGCTGCTGTGGGTGGCGAGCAGCGCGGCCATGGCCCGCTCGCGGCGCAGCTCGTCGAAGAGCTCGAGCACCCCCCGGGCCGTCTCCCCGTCGAGGCTGCCGGTGGGCTCATCGGCGAGCAGCAGCTGCGGGCCGTGGACCAGGGCGCGGGCGACGGCGACCCGCTGGCGCTCCCCGCCGGAGAGGTGCTCGGGCCAGCTGCCGGCGCGCTGCGCCAGCCCCACGCGCTCGAGCAGCTCGGCGGCGTAGCGCCGGCCAGCGGTGTCGAGGCGGCGGTTGAGCTCGAGCGGCAGGAGGAGGTTCTCGAGGACCGTCAGCGTCGGCACCAGGTTGAGCTGCTGGAAGATAAAGCCCAGCCGCCGGCGGCGGAAGTGCGTGCGCCCGGTCTCGCCGAGGCCGCTGAGCTCCTCCCCGGCGACGCGCAGCCGGCCGGCGTCCGGCGGCTCCATGGCGCCGATGAGGTTGAGCAGCGTCGACTTGCCGGAGCCGCTCGGGCCGACGACGGCCACGGCCTCGCCCGGCGCGATCCGCAGGTCGACGCCGTCGAGGACCGTGCGCTCGGCGTCGCCCTCGCGGTAGCGCTTGGCGACACCGGCGAGCTCGATGAGCGGAGGGGTGGTCAACGCGGGGTCACCTCGGCGGCCTTGTTCACTGCTTGACCGGCTTCTTGCTGAGCTTGCGCTGCAGCGTCCGCCGGTGGATCCCCAGGGCCCGGGCGGCGGCGGAGATATTGCCGTCGTGCTCGTTGAGCACCCGCTGGATCTGCTCCCACTCGAGCCGGCGCAGCGACATCGGCTTCTGCGGGGGCTTCTCCGGCTCCGCGGTGGGCTTGCCCTCGAGGGTGGCGAGCACCGTCTCGGCGTCGGTGGGCTTGGGCAGGTAGTTGTAGGCGCCGAGCTTGATGGCCTCGACGGCGGTGGGGATGCTGGCGTAGCCGGTCAGCACCAGGATGCGCGCCTCGGGCAGGGCCTCGTTGAGCGGCTCGACGAGGTTCAGCCCCGAGTGCTCGCCGAGCTTGAGGTCGAGGACCACGTAGTCCGGCTTGGCGCTGCGCGCCTTCTGCATCGCCGTCTCCGGATCCTCCGCCGAGTCCACCTCGCAGCCGCGGCGCGACAGGGAGCGCCCGAGCACCGAGGAGAAGGTCGTATCGTCGTCCACGATGAGGATCGATGGCCCATTGAGCATGGTCTACCTCCTTATGCCGTCTCCGCGCAGAGCGCCCTCAGGCGGCGTGGTTGTTCCCGGAGCGCAACCGCTTGAGGGAGATCTCCACCCGGGTCCGCGTGCCCCCGTCCGGGGCCCCCATGAGCGTCACCCGGCCGCCGTAGCGGTCCACGGTGGCGTTCGCCAGTACCAGGCCGATACCCATCCCCGACGGCTTGGTGGTGGTCTGGACCACCCGGCCGGCGTGGCGCACCCGCTCGGAGTCGAGCCCCGGTCCCTCGTCGTCGATGACCAGCACCAGCGCGCGGCCGTCGCTGCTGATGTGCACGTCCACGCCGCTGCAGCCGTTCTCCACGGAGGCCTCGGCGGCGTTGTTGAGCAGGTTGAGCAGGGCGTGCATGAGCGTCGGCTCCTGCGTCAGCTCGATGTCCGTGAACGGCTCCTCGAAGGTCACGCTGGGCTCGATCTTCGGGTGCATGAGCCGCCACGTGTCGATGATCCGCGCCAGGTGCCGGCGCAGCGAGACCGTCCGCGCGTTCTCGGCGCCGCTGCCGGCGGCGCCGGCCTCCTTGAGATCCTCGAGCGTCTCCTTGCAGACCGCAAGCTGGGAGCGCAGCAGCTCCAGGTCCTCCTGCAGCTCCTCGTCGTCGCTGCGCTCGCTGCGCAGCTCCTCGACCACCATCGACATCGTCGACAGCGGCGTGCCGAGCTGGTGGGCGGCGCCGGCGGCCACGGTCCCGAGGGCGACGATCTGCTCGTTGCGCAGGGTGTTCTCCCGGGCCCGGGAGAGGCGCAGGTCGTGGCGGCGCAGCACCGAGGCCATGAAGCGCACGAAGACGGTGATCATCCACACCGCGACGACGAAGTTGACCCACATGCCGACCAGGTGGAGGTCGAAGTCGCCGCCGATGACCGGGTGCGGCGACTCCATGGGCAGGAACAGGGCCAGCAGCAGGCCGTAGAGCACGATGCAGAGGATGGCGACGACCAGCGACCAGCGCGCCGGCATGGCCACCGTCGCCAGGGTCACGGGGACGAGGTAGAGCGAGACGAAGGGGTTCGACGGCCCCCCGGCGAGCCCGAGCAGGACGGTCAGCTCGCCGACGTCGACGAGCAGGTTGAACAGCACCTCGGACTGGGTGATCTGCTCGGCGGCGTTGCGCAGGCGCAGGAAGGCGAAGGCGTTCCAGGCGGCGAGCCCGGCGACGGCGAGCAGCATCGGCCCGAGCGGCAGCGTCAGGCCCAGCCCGTAGTGGACGACGAGGATGGTCACCAGCTGCCCGACGACGGCGGAGACGCGCATCCAGGCGATGATCCGCACCGCCTGGGCCGGCTCGAAATGCAGCACTCCATCCGCCGTCGCGCCGGACATGTCGCAGCCTTTCTGTTTGTAGGGTGTTGTCAGTCTAACAGCTCAGCCCGGGCAGGCAGCCCCCCGGCAATTGATGCAAATCTTGTGATACGTGTAGGCTCTTATATATTGAGAGTCCACAATATCTGGAGAAGGAGGCCCGATGGGAGGGCGTCTCGCGCAGTGGTGCATCGATCGGCGGCGCTGGGTCTTCGCCGCCATCCTGCTCATGGTGGCCGTGCTCGGCGCCATGATCCCGCAGATCCGCATCGACACCGACCCGGAGAACATGCTGCCGGACGACCAGCCGGCCCGTGTCCTCCACGAGAATATCGAAAAGCAGTTCACCCTCCACGACCGGATCGTCGTCGGCCAGGTCAACGCGGAGGATCCGCAGGGGGTGTTCAACCCCGAGTCGCTGGCCGACCACTACCGGCTGACCCGGGCCATCGAGGAGATCGACGGCGTCATCGAGCGCGACCTGCTCTCCATGGCCGCCGTCGACAACGTCGAGCAGGCCGCGCCGGGCACCATCGACTACGACTGGCTCATCCCCGGGCCGCCCGAGACGCAGCAGGCGGCCGACCGGATCCGCGCCGCCGTCGAGCGGCTGCCGATGTACAGCGGCACCCTCGCCTCCGAGGACGGCACCGCCGCGGGGATCCTCGTCCCCCTCGAGAGCAAGGACGTCAGCCACCGCGTCGCCAACGAGATCCGCGCCGCGGCGCAGCGCATCGGCGTCGAGGACGAGCTCTACATCACCGGCCAGCCCGTGGCGCAGGATACCTTCGGCGTGCAGATGTTCCAGCAGATGGGCATCTCGGCGCCGCTGGCGGGGCTGGTCATCTTCCTGGTGATGCTCTACTTCTTCCGCAGCGTCCCGCTGGTCCTCGCCCCCATGCTGCTGGCGATGGCCACGGTGATCTCGACGATGGGGCTGCTCATCGGCACCGGCTTCACGGTGCACATCATGAGCTCGATGATCCCCATCTTCCTCATGCCCATCGCCGTGGTCGCCTCGGTCCACGTGCTCTCGAGCTTCGCCGACCGCTACCGGCCCGGCGGTGACGCCAGGGCCGTCATGGCCGGCGTCATGGAGCAGCTCTACAAGCCGGTCCTGTTCACGGCCCTGACCACCGCCGTCGGCTTCGCCTCGCTGATGTTCACGCCGATCCCGCCGGTCCAGGTCTTCGGCGGCTTCATCTCCTTCGGCGTGCTCATCGCCCTGATCCTGACGCTGACCTTCATCCCGGCCTACGCCGGCAGCCTGCCGCGCAAGACCCTCGACAAGATGGCCCAGCGCGTGCGCCAGGACCAGGACGCCGAGCACAGCTCGCGGCTGTGCGCGGCCCTCGAGGCCGGCGGGCAGTGGGCCGGGCGGCGGCGCAACTGGATCGTCGGCACCCTGGTGGCGCTCAGCGTCGTCGCGGTCTACGGCATCAACCAGATCCAGATCAACGACAACCCCACCCGCTGGTTCAAGGCCGGCCACCCCATCCGGGTCGCCGACCAGGTGCTCAACGAGCGCTTCGCCGGCACCTACGAGGCGTACCTGCGGCTGCGCCAGACCGGCATCGGGGAGATGGGCGAGCAGCTGCGCGAGCGCGCCGGGGCGATCACCGCCGAGGCGCAGGAGGCCGGCTACGCCGAGCTCGGCGAGCGGTGGCAGCGGCTGTGGCGGGAGCACGTCGACGGCGACAGGCCCCTGGGCACCCGGCTGGAGTCGCTGGCGGTGGCGATCAGCGACCGGCTGTTCACCCTCAGCGATCCGGACCGGGCCGCCTACTGGGAGCGGCTGCTCGACGCCGTGGAGCAGACGCGCACCGAGACCCGCGCCTTCCAGGACCCGGAGAAGCTGGCGTGGATCGCCGGGCTGGAGCGCCACCTGGTCGAGAACGGCCATATCGGCAAGGCCACCTCCCTCGCCGACCTGGTCAAGACGATCAACCGCGAGCTCATCAGCGGCGACGCCGCGGACTACCGCCTGCCGGATACGCCCGGGGGCGTCGCCCAGGCGCTGCTCAGCTTCCAGAGCTCCCACCGGCCCCACGACCTGTGGCGCTTCGTGACGCCGGACTACACCGCCGCCAACGTCTGGATGCAGCTGCCGAGCGGCGACAACCAGGACATGCAGCGCGTCGTCGAGGCCGTCGACGCCTACGTCGCCGAGAACCCGCCGCCGGAGGGGGTCGAGCTCGACTGGGCGGGGGCCACCTACATCAACCTCGTCTGGCAGGGTGAGATGGTCGAGGGGATGCTCCTTGCCCTCCTCTCGGCCTTCGTCGTGGTCCTGGTCATGATGATCGGGCTGTTCCGCTCGCTGGCGCTGGGGCTGCTCGCCATGGCCCCGCTGACGGTGACCATCGCCTTCATCTACGGCGTCATGGGGCTGGTCGGCAAGAACTACGACATGCCGGTGGCGGTGCTCTCGTCGCTGTCCATCGGGCTGTCCGTGGACTTCGCCATCCACTTCATCCAGCGCACCCGCTCCGCCCTGGCGGAGACCGGGGAGTGGCGCAGCGCCCTGGTGCAGGTCCTGCGCGAGCCGGCCTGCGCCATCACCCGCAACGCCCTGGTCATCGCCGTCGGCTTCCTGCCCCTGCTCGCCGCCCCGCTGGTGCCGTACATCACCGTCGGCACCTTCCTGGCGAGCATCATGGCGCTCTCGGCGGTGATCACCCTGCTGGCGCTGCCGGCGATCATCGCCTACCGGCCCGGGCTCTTCTTCGCCGAGGTGAGGCGGGGGGCCGGCCAATCGTGACAGGAGGTAGCACCATGAGCCGCATCTCAGCACTTCTCCGCAGCCACCGCGCGCCCCGGATCGCCGGGGCCGCCGGCCTGGCGCTCGGCCTGCTCGGCGCCTCGCTGCCGGCGGCGGCGCAGCAGCCGGACGTCACGGAGATCGTCGAGCGGGCCAACGAGGCGGCGTACTACGCCGGCGACGACGGCCGCGCCCAGGCCCGCATGCGCATCGTCGACGCCCAGGGCCGGACCCAGACCCGGCAGTTCACCATCCTGCGCCGCGACCGCAGCGACGGCGGCGACCAGGACTTCCTCGTCGCCTTCAGCCGCCCCTCGGAGTACCGCGGCGTGATCTTCCTGGTGGAGAAGCACCCCGGCGGCGACGACGACCGCTGGCTCTACCTGCCGGACCAGGACCTCAAGCGGCGGATCGCCCCCGGCGACAAGCGCACCAGCTTCGTCGGCTCCCACGTCTTCTACGAGGACGTCTCCGGGCGCCACCTCCAGGACGACCGCCACGAGCTGGTGCGCACCACCGAGGAGCACTACGTGGTGCGCTCGGTGCCCAAGGCGGGGGCCGATGCCGAGTTCGCCTCGTACACCACCTGGATCGACCGCGAGACCTACCTGCCGATGACCACCGAGTACAAGGACGAGTCGGGCGAGGTCTACCGGCGCATGGAGAGCTCGAACATCCAGACCGTCGACGGCCACCCCACGCCCCTGCGCATGCGCGTCGAGGACGAGTCGATGGGCGGCTACACCGAGGTCCAGTTCCGGGGCCAGGAGTACGACCTCGGCATCCCCGCCGACGTCTTCTCCGATCGCAGCCTGCGCAATCCGCCCCGCCAGTGGCTGAGCCGCTAACGGAGGCGCCATGGACAAGGCAGCGATCCAGCGAACCGGCCCGCGCCGGGGGGGCGTGGTCGGCGCCCTGGCCGGGCTCGCCGCCCTGGCGGCGGGCCCGGCGCTCGCCGCCGAGGGCAACGGCGGCGGCGAGGGGTGGTCCGACGGCGGCTGGGGGGAGGACCCCTGGGCCCAGGAGCAAGGGGGGCTGCCCTTCGACGTCAACGGCTTCGTCGAGCTCGCCGGCGGGGCCCACACCCGCAGCAACCCCGTCCTCGACAAGGACTACAACCTCGCCGAGACCCGGCTGCAGCTCGAGCTCAGCGGCCGCTGGCAGCGCTTCGACTACCGGCTCAAGGCCGACGGCGTCGCCGACGCGGTCGAGGAGGAGCTCCGCGGCGAGGTGCGCGAGGCGCGGGTGAGCTTCCCGCTCGGCGACAGCCTCGACATGCGCGTCGGCCGGCAGGTGCTGACCTGGGGCACGGGGGACCTGCTCTTCATCAACGACCTCTTCCCCAAGGACTGGCAGTCGTTCCTCACCGGCCGCGACGGCGAGTACCTCAAGGCCCCCTCCGACGCCGTGCGCGGGACGTGGTACGGCGACGCGGTGACCCTCGACCTGGTCTGGACGCCGGTCTTCGAGCCGGACGTCTACCCCGACGGCGACCGGCTGAGCTACTTCAACACCCAGAGCGGGCAGCAGACGGCCGCCTCGCTGCCCGCCGAGGACCCCGACGAGCTCCCCGAGGACGGCGAGCTCGCCGCCCGGCTCTCCACCCGGATCGGCAGCGCGGAGATCGCCGGCTACGCCTACCGCGGCTTCTTCCCGCAGCCGACCAAGATGCGGGGCGGTGGCGAGCTCACCCACGCCCGGCTCAACGCCTACGGGGCGAGCGTGCGCGACCGCCTCGGCCCGGGCATCGCCAACGCCGAGGTGGGCTACTACGACTCCGTCGACGACCGCGGCGGCGACGACCCCCGCACCCCCAACTCCGAGGCCCGGCTGCTGCTCGGCTACACCTGGGAGCTCGTCGCCAACCTCGACGTCGGCTTCCAGTACTACGTGGAGTGGCTCCAGGACTACGAGGCGCTCAAGGAGAGCTACAGGGGTGCCCCCCCCTATCGCCCGGAGGAGTACCGGGATATCATCACCAATCGGCTGACCTACTCCGTCTGGCGGAATAACCTGGTGTGGTCGCTCTTTACCTACTACTCGCCGGCCGACGAGGACTACTACTTCCGCCCGAGCGTGCGCTACCGGGTCTCGGACCAGCTCAGCTACACCCTCGGCGGCAACCTCTTCGGCGGCGACGCGGCGCACACCTTCTACGCCCAGTTCGAGCGCGACTCGAACATCTACGGCCGGATTCGTTACCGTTTCTAGCTGTTGATCACCACTCTCAAGGGAGGAGCCAACATGCTCGAGAACATGACCGTCAACGCCGGGCTGCGCATGATCGCCGGGATCGTCGTGATCCTCTCGGTGCTGCTCGCCATCGCCTTTACCAATGCCTGGCTGCTGCTGACCCTCCTCGTCGGGCTGAACCTGCTGCAGTCGGCCTTCACCGGCTGGTGCCCGGCCATGCCGGTGCTGCGCAAGTTCGGCTTCCGCGAGGAGAAGCCCGTCTCCTAAACGCGGCAGCCGAGCGGCACCCCCTCCGGTGGCGATCCCTCGCCTCGGAGGGGCTGCCGGTACGTGCCCGCCCCCGCTACTCGCCGCGCGCGCAGAAGAGCTCGTAGAGGCGCTCGAGCAGCGACTCGGTCTCGGCGCTCGCGAGCCGGTAGTAGATGGTGCGCGACTCGCGCCGCGTGGCCACCACCCCCTCCTCGCGCAGTCGCGCGAGCTGCTGCGAGAGCGCCGGCTGGCGCATCTGCAGGAGCCCCTCGAGCTCGCCGACCGAGCGCTCGCGATGAACCAAGTGGCAGAGGATCATCAGCCGGCGCTCATTGGCCATGGTCTTGAGGAAGGCCGCCGCCTGGTGGGCCTTGTCGTCCATCTCCGCCGGATCCGGCTTGGTCCGCTGTAGCGTCGTCTCCTCTTCCATCCCGGCTCCTACCGTACGCCCGCTCTGGGGCGGCGCATGCTCACTCATCGATGGTCTGAAAGAAGTGGCCCAGGTGCGACTGCTTCTCCGGATCGTCGTCCACGAAGCGCAGCGTGACCCGGACGAACTCCGCCTCCCGGCGCTTCTCGGCGGCCTGCAGGGCGTGGACGTAGGCGTTCATGCGGGAGGTCTGCTGGTCGTCCTCGGTGGTGAAGTCGAAGGTCGCCGGCTCGAAGAGCGCCGGCAGCTGCTCGGGGCGCTTGATGATCCCGACGGCCTGCTGGAAGTCGATCTCCTTGACGAGGCAGCCGATGGTGCCGGCCGAGTAGCGGACCTGGGCGATGACCTTGCGCCTGGGCACGGCCCGCGTCTTGGGCTGCTCCGAGGCGGCCTCGCCGCGCGTCTGGATGCTCTCGGCGATGCCGAGGTCCCCGGAGAGCCCCCCGGCGAGGACCGAGGCCGAGTCGTTGGCCGAGGGCTGCGAATCGGCGGCGCCGAGGCGCTTGAGCGCCTTGGCCGAGATGCCCCGCGAGCGGGCCAGGGCCTTGGTCACGACCTCGATGAGCTTCTCGTTGGTGAAGGGCTTGACCAGGTAGTTGCTCGCCCCCTTCTCCACCGCCTGGACGACGTGCTCCCGGTCGCCGCGGCTGGTGACCATGATGAAGGGCAGCTCGGCGAGGTGCTCCTCCTGGCGCAGCCACTCGAGCACCTCGAGGCCGCTGACCTCCGGCATCTCCCAGTCGCAGAGGACGAGGTCGAAGCCGCCGCCGCTGAGCTTGTTCATCGCCTGGCGGCCGTTGGCGACCTCGTGGAGGACGAAGCCGGGGTAGGTGCCCCGGATCCCCTTCTTGAGCAGGTCGCGGGTGAAGCTCGCGTCGTCGGCCACCAGGATATGAAGCTTGTCGGTCATGGCACCTCGCCCCTGTTGATGCCAAGCCAGCTTACCAGATCGTGGCGCTCGCATCCGCAGCCCCACCGGGATACAAGCGGGCCCGGGCCTGCCCCCAGGCCCGGGCCCGCGGCCCCGGCGTGCCCACGCCCGAGGCCCCACCGCCCGGCGGCGCCCCCTCAGCCGAAGACGGCCTCCTGGGAGAAGCCGGCCTCCTCCATGAGCTCGCGGAGGTGGCGCAGGGCGTCGAGCTGGATCTGGCGGACCCGCTCGCGGGTCACCCCCACCCGCTCCCCCACCTGCTCGAGGGTCTGGCGCTCGTAGCCGTTGAGCCCGAAGCGGCGCTCGAGCACCTCCCGCTGCTTCTCCGAGAGCTCGCCGAGCCAGCCCTCGAGGTTCTGGAAGACCTCACGGTCCTCCAGGGCGTCCCCGGGCGAGACCTCGCTCTCATCGGGCAGGGCGTCGAGCAGGACCCGGTCCGAGTCGTTGCCGATGGGCAGGTTCACGGAGGTCGTCCCCTCGTTGAGCCCCCGCATCCGGCGGATGTCCTCGGGGGTCTTGCCCATGGCCTCGGCGATCTCGTGGACCGTCGGCTCGTGGTCGAGGGTCTGGGTGAGGCGGCGCTGGGTCCGCAGGTACTGGTTGATCTCCTTGATGACGTGGATCGGCAGGCGGATCGTGCGGGTCTGGTTCATGATCCCGCGCTCGATGGTCTGCCGGATCCACCAGGTCGCGTAGGTGGAGAAGCGGAAGCCGCGCTCGGCGTCGAACTTCTCGACGGCGCGGATCAGGCCGAGGTTGCCCTCCTCGATCAGGTCCAGGAAGGCCATGCCGCGGTTCGTGTAGCGGCGGGCGATCTTGACCACGAGCCGGAGGTTGCTCTCGATCATCCGCGCCCGCGCCTCCTGGTCCCCCTGCTGGACCCGGCGGGCCAGCTCCTTCTCCTCGGCCGCCGTCAGCAGCGACGAGTAGCCGATCTCGTTGAGGTAGATCTGCGTCGCGTCCAGGGCGGTACGGCACTCCCCTCGCCGCGCCGAGCCGGCGCGGGGGCCCGCCTCGCCCTCCGGCTCCGCCTCCAGCTCCGGGGACTGCTCCCCGTCGGAGGCGGCGACCGCCGGGAGGCCTCCCTCCTCTTGCACTCCTTCCAGCTCTTCCTCGGGCCATACCGCGACACGGTTCTCACTCGTAACAGCCATTGCCACCCTCCAGAAGATTCCAGCTCATCCTCGATGGAATCTGGTACGTATTTCTTGTACAGTTCTTTTACTAGCTGTTATAGTTATAAATTGACTTCGCTCAAATGGCACCCTATTCCGAGGAGCTGCCCTGAGGCAAGCCCTCCCTGTCCATTTCCCTGGACGGCGAGCGATCAATCGCGCGGTGGCAAGTAGGACTCCGGATCGATCGCCTTGCCGTCGATCCGGATCTCGAAGTGCAGGCTCGCCCGCTCCGCCCCCGCCGCACGCCCCATCGCGGCGATCTGGTCCC